>JAULVA010000270.1:0-20085 GCA_032111275.1 Bdellovibrionota bacterium | reverse complement strand
CAAATTTGGATTCGATATAAAATGTTGATGGGCTGTTTTGGTTGGCATATTCGGTGGCTATCCACCCGGCGGAGCGGATGGTAGAGGAAACACGCACTTCATCGAGAAGTCCGTTAAACCGACCCCCGCCATTTGTATCAGCACCAATAAATAAAGCCCTATTACTTACAGTATAGCCGCCGGGGTTGCCTGTACCGTTTGCAGATCCATTCAAATAAAACTTACCAGCTGTGACGCCATTAAAGGTGAAACCATAATAATTCCAAACTCCAGTAGAGGCGCCAGAACTGCTGTTAATACAATTACTTATGCAAAGCCTCCCACCAGTCGCATATGTGTCAAACATATAATTACCAGGGGCCCCTGGCGGTCCTTTTTCCAGCAAACGACCACCAAATGAATTTGCTTTTGCCCAAATACTTATTGTTAGACCGCTACTAATATCAAGGGTGTTATTGGTATCAGGAACATTTACATAATCATTTGTTCCATCAAAACTTAATGCCCCACCAACTTTTCCTGTTGTTTGTGTTGGACCATTTGTTGGCGTTCCAGTATTCCCGTTATTCGTTGAGTCGTCGTTGTTGACTCCTGTGCTCTCCCTTAAGTGCCAGACGCCTTTGAAATTACTGTCCCACACGTTTTGGCTTCCATATGTTGAATCAGCTGCGGGCTCGGCGGCGCTGGTATTACCGTAATACATGTAAATGTCAGTGTCCTCGGTGTAGGACAGTGTCGGTACTTTGACCCACGCCACAAGTGTGCCGGCGGAATAACTCTCAATTTCTCGCGCGAGGTGGCTTGTGCCATCAGCGCCGGTGAAACGTATATCAGCGCCATTGGTGTTAATATTTTAAAGACCGCTCAGTGAAATCAGGACCGGGAAATCGGTCTCGTTTTCCGCGCCTGCGCCGACTTTAGTTTTGTCGATGGTGAGCTTCTTTCTGTAATTCCAGCCCGCTAACCAGCTGATTGGTGCATTGGTGGGAGTTTCCGTTGGAGTGACGGTGGGGGTTGCTGTAACCGTAGCTGTTGCTGTCGGCGTTGAGGTATGGGTAGGTGTCACTGTCGCGGTGGGTGCTGGAGTTGGCGTTGCCTCAGAGTCCTCCATCGGTAATGGTCCACGTGTTCGGTGAGCTTGTCAGCACACCACGACCGGCCTGACTTGCCGTTGTATACTTGGCGGTACCAAACGTAATCGTGAGATTCGGCTTCAGGGTTCGAGCGGACCAGCCATTGTAGATGGCGTCGAGGTTAGCTGCGGAGAAGGTGGCGGGGGTCTTGCCCGTCATGAAGCCTGAGAAATTTGTCACAGCGCCGACGTTCCAAGAGCCGATATCTTGATTAAAAGCTGTGGCACCTGAGAACATTTCGGACATGCTGGTGACCTTCGCTACATTCCAGTTACTAAGGGGCTGGTTGAACGCGGTAGCACCGTAGAACATGGAGCCCATAGTGGTGACGTTCGAGACATTCCAGTTACTGAGGGGCTGGTTGAACGCGGTAGCACCGGAGAACATACGCCCCATGTTAGTTACGGCGGAGACATTCCACGTGTTAAGGGGCTGGTTGAAAACGGTGCTGTTGTAGAACATCATACTGAAGTTCGTTACAGCTGAGACGTTCCACCCGCTGATGTTGCCGTTAAACCCGCTTCCATACGCGAACATCGAGTCCATGTTCGTGACCTTGGCGACGTTCCAGGCACTGATGTCTTGGTTAAAAGCGGTAGTTCCGGCAAACAAGCCCGCCATGCTTGTGACGTTCGAGACGTTCCAGTTGCTGAGAGGTTGGTTGAATGCGACTGCTTGGTTAAACATGCCGTTCATGTTTGTAGCCGCGGATACGTTCCATGAGTTGAGCGGCTGGTTAAATACCCGATTGTTGTAGAGGAAGGAGTTGAAGTTCGTTACGGCTGAGACGTTCCACCCGTTGATATTTTGATTAAACACGGTGCCGTAGGCGAACATAGAGTCCATGGTTGTGACCTTCGAGACATCCCAGGCGCCGATATCTTGATTGAAGGTTGTGGCGAAGGAGAACATGCCCGCCATGTTGGTTACGTTGGAGACGTTCCAAGCGCCGATGTTGCCGTTAAACTTGGTAGCGCCGTAAAATGTGTTGAAGAGGTTTGTTGTTCCGGTAAGGTCAAGGTCGTTACCTACCGTTGTCAGGTTTGCGCACCCCTGGAAGTAGTATCCGCTGTTACCGAGCCTAAATCCGCTACCGAAAGCGCTGATACTGGAGAGCTTCAATCTGTCGCCACCGCCGTTAAAGCGCCATCCCCATAGCTGTCCAGTAATCGTCACGGTGTAGGTTCCCGCGGACGCGTAGGTGTGCGTTGTCGCGGCTTGATTCCATGCGGTGATAGTGTCCGTTGAGCCATCCCCCCAATCGACAGCGAAGTTATAGGTGCCGGTGGATTCAAGTGGGAGTTTTATCTGCGCGCTCGTCGATGATCCGGAGGATGTCTGAGTTGTATCCCACACCGAGACAAATGGGGCCGCGGTCGCTGTTGGTGTCGGGCTCGCTGTTGGAGTAACCGTTGCCGTGCTCGTTGGTGTGTCGGTAGGGGTAGCTGTGGGAGTAGGGGTCACCGTGGATGTTGGTGAGTGCGTTGGTGTGGCGGTCGTTGTGGGGGTGTCAGTTGGGGTCTCGGTTGGCGTTACCGTTGGAGTCTCCGTTGGTGTGGCTGTGAAGGTTGGGGTCGGTGATGTAGTTGGAGAGGGTGAAGGGGTAGCTGAAGGGGTGGCTGGTGGAACGCTTGCCCCGAAGGCAAGCCTCACCCCACGTCCCCCAGCGGTGTTACTGCGGGTTGTGTCGATGAGAGCGCTGCGGCTACGATCTGAAAGTCGAGCGAGGGAGAGAGAGTCATACCAACTTCCACCACGAAAGCCCGTGCCCTGCGCGGAGGTGTTCGGCCACAAAGCGACATCCGCATCTCCTCCCGCAGTAAGCACGCCGTTTCCGTGAAGCGATCCGTTAAACGATCTCCCGGTAGCGTTGCCAACGGTTACTACGCGCTCCCATAAACTGCCGGAGAGGTCCATCGCTCCATAGAATCCAGCGCCCGAAACTTCACGGGAGTTTGCGCCGTAGCCAAAGCTTCCTACTCTAAGCGGACCTTGCACTGAAGCGTGATCGCCATACGAGATGTTCGCGCCACTCTGTGCTCGCTCGGTGCCGGTTGCTGAAGTGGAGATACTCGTTGCCTGCGTCGCGTTCGTGCTCCCACACGCATACTCACCAGCGATAGGGGTGAGGGGGCCACGAGCTATCTTCTCGAACTCTAGTTCACTCATGGGGCGCAGTGCTGCCCAGTCGAGGAAGGCGGCGAGGTCTGCCCAACTAAGGGAAGCGAGGCAATCGGCATACTTCGGGCCGGTCGTTAGGATGTGGGGCGGAATGGATGGGGTGCAGTAACCGCTTGTAGTTACGAGAAGAAAATGAAATAAAATGCGACAAAAAACCGTTATTCCTTTCGGCGTTGGGGCGCATAACCTATCGATACGACGCGAAAAGCCGGGGGCCTTAGGTATCAACGCCTCGGCGAGACAGGCAGCGGGCCGTGCCACATGCCCTACCGGGTACCGATTGATCCGGGGGTATCAACGATTCACCGAGTGGAGAGGTCTTTCACCAAGCTCGGGGCTGAGTCTCTCAACCAAGTTCGGACCTAGTCTTTGCGGTGGAAAATGATTTTTGAGTTGAGGTTGCTACGTTGTAGTTTTTCTCTCGCGTCAGCCTCCAATTCTTCGGAGGCGCACAGAATCTTGACCCTTTCGTTCTTGGAGAGGTGGCGAATGAGCTCGCAGAAGGCCCATCGTGCGGGCTCGATCTTGCCGGGGAAATCTGATTCCAGATGAGGCCAGGCTATCGAGGTTGCCTGATGGGGAGCCCACTCAGCGGGCATTAGGTATTTTTTCTGGTTCGACATGCCTTATGATTGCCCGTAGTCTTACCGACTCCGACGATTACGCCGGTCCTGGCAACGGCGCGTTGTTCGCGCGCACCGCTGCGTAATTAAGATTTTGAAAGAGCAGCCTTTTCAAGCGTTACACACCGGGTTTGTGCCTCGTCGGAGCGTGGACAACGATAGTGAATCAGGGCCCGCACGTCGACCTCTCCGTACCCGAGAATCGAAATATCAGACACACGTTTCCAGATCGCGGGGTTGTCCCGGGCGAGCGTATATAACATCTGCCGGAGCTCTTTCGGGAGGTTTTTGAGCTTGAGCCGCCACATCGGCCTATCACGAGAGAGAGGGGGCATTAGGGCGGAGCTCGTCGAAAGATCCGTGGGTTAAGGTGGGGAATGAGCGGTTCCAGAACCAGGCTCGGGCGCTCCAACGGGCCGTTCGGACGATTGAGAGCTAGATGATGTCTTAGTTGAAAGAGGCGCGGTTCGCATCGTTGATCGTCCTGTTGCCTATCGTCACGCACAAGAGACCCACTCCGACATGTGAATCGTGTTAAAAGTTTGAGATTCAGGGGCGTCCTGATGCCTCTCTTTTGGTGCTCCTGTCGCCGTGCTCGGGGGAAGGGGCCTCGTCACATGCTTAAGGGCCGTTACTTCGTGAGGATGGTACAAGGCTCCTTCCACCGTATGGGGGGGCAGATCCTGAGAGGCCATGGGCATTTGAGTTTTTAGTGCAGGAAAGGCGATTCCTCAGACAACGACTCTCGTCCGGAGGGCGGAATTCAACTCAATCAACACTTGCATCGTTGAGAATATGCCGAGAGGGAACAAAGGATCATCGGAGGTCCGATTTAGCTTGCTGGCGAGTGACAAGCTTGTTAGTCCTTAAAGACGGGTTCTGGTCGAGGAGCAGAGGAATGAGAAATCTTTTGTACGCAGGGATCGTGTTTGCCGGTTTGGTAGTGGGAGCGGTTTCGAGTCCGCGTGTAGGATGGTCGATGGGAACGCCCCCGTTCGATGCCGAACTTCGCAGCGGTTTTTCTCGATCAACCAAGGAATTGCTTGATACCAACAAATGTCTCCGTCTTACTGACTCGGTCAAGGTTGTGTCCACCTACCGGAACTTGAGGACTCGGCGGCCGATAGCGGGAAAAAATCTCACCGTCACAGTGTCCTTCCCTGCCAGAGACTCCAAGGGCTCACGAATTATCACTGTATCGTCTCAAGGAACCACCGATTCGGATGGGGGTGCCTTTGTGTCCATCCCGCTCTCGGAAGCGCTTGCCGAAGCAAAGCGGATGCTACAAAAGGATAAATTCTACCGCGGGGTGCGGCGGGTCGGAGGTCCACTTGCCGTCACCTTCACCACCGAAGACACCTTAGAGCGATCAGTTCGATACGTTCCCGCTATGGGGCTCAAATTTCGGTTGTGTCGGGCGTCCGCCTCGCGGAATTGAGGATGATTTACAAAGGCTGCTGCTGCGTAGAGCAGTGCAGGCTACCGTATCCAAGCACCCAGTCGACGCAGTTGATTCCGACTACCTTTCTGTCCGGGCAGAGGTCGGCGAGTATTCCAAGCACTTTCCTATCGTTTTCGTCGTTAAAGGTTGGAACCACGATGAGGTTGTTGGCGATGTAAAAGTTCAAGTAGCTCGCCGGTAGTCTCTGATCGTCGCAGTAGATCGGTGATGGAAAGGGAAGCTCAATGATCTCGAAGGAACGTCCCTCTTTGTCTTTAGCGGCTTTCAATCGCTGAATGTTGTTTTGACACCCCTCATATTGTGCGGAGTCGCTTGGCTCTGCGCTCGCGACCACAATCTTTCCGGGCGCGATAAAGCGGGCCAAATCATCGATGTGTCCGTGGGTGTCATCACCCTCACAGCCGCCGTCGAGCCAAATCGTGTTGTCAGCGCCGAGGTATTTTTCAAATGCCAGCTCGTAGTCCCTCTTGTTCATACCGGGATTACGTTGCTGCTCCTCCGAGAGGAGACACTGTTCAGTGACGAGGATATTTCCCAACCCATCCACATCGAACGCGCCGCCCTCGAGCACGAGCTGTGAGGCGGTGTCGAGCCGCATCGCCTGGTGACGAGGGGTGTGAGAGGCTTCCGAGATATACTCTGGAATCGAGGCATCGGGTCCGAAGTTGTCGTAGAGCGCCCAGGCGTTGAACTTCCATTCCATCCAAAGATTGGACGACGTGGAGAGATCCTTCACTAAGCTCGGGGCCGAGTCCCTCAACCAGGTTCGGGCGTAGTCTTTGCGGTGGAAAAAGATGTTTGAGGTGAGGTTGCTACGTTGTAGTTTTTCTCTCGCGTCAGCCTCCAGTTCTTCGGAGGCGCACAGAATCTCGACCCTTTCGTTCTTGGAGAGGTGGCGAATGAGCTCGCAGAAGGCCCATCGTACGGGCTCGATTTTGCCCGGGAAATCTGATTCCAGATGAGGCCACGCGATCCAGGTAGCTTGGTGGGGAGCCCACTCAGCGGGCATTAGGTATTTTTTCTGGTTCGACATGCCTTGTTATTCCCTTCTACGAATATTTTCCATATATATGGGTTCATGAACGATAACAAGCCGTGGACCCCCCAAATAGTAAAGCTGGCTCTCGCGCAGTTCTCGATGGGAGTTGATCCTGCCGCCAATTTAGCCAAAGCTCTTCACTTTATCGAGAAAGCGGCTGGGGAGAAGGCCGATATCTGTTGCCTACCCGAGCTTTTCAGAACCCCCTATTTTTGTATCGAACCGAACACCCCTACCGACTGGACCGAGGAATTGCCAGGAGAACTCGTTCCGGCTCTATCTGAGGCGGCTCGAGCGCACGGAATCGCGTTGGTGGGTGGCTCGGTATACGAGCGCCTACCTGGAGAGATTGGATACAATACGGCTTTGGTGTTCAACAAAGCTGGTGAGCTGTTGGGTGATTACAGAAAGGTGCATATCCCGCACGACCCGGCTTTCTATGAGTGCAACTACTTCACCCCGGGGGACAAAGGCTTCAAGGTCTTCGACTTAGGCTGTGCCAAGGTTTCGGTGCTGATCTGCTATGACCAGTGGTTTCCTGAGGCCGCTCGGAGCTGCGCGCTCCTCGGAGCGGACATTCTATTCTACCCGACCGCCATCGGAACTAACACTGAGGTGCCTCAAGTTGAGGGTCAGTGGCAGAACGCGTGGGAGTTGATTCAAAGAAGCCATTCCGTCGCGAACTCCGTGGTAGTAGCGGCGGTGAACAGAGTCGGCCAAGAGGGGAACAGCAACTTCTGGGGCGGCTCCTTCATCAGTAACGGTTTCGGGGAGCTGCTCGCTAAAGCGGACGATCAAGAGAGACTGGTCGTGGCAGAGGTCGACTTGGGCCATTCTCGATTCACACGCGACAGTTGGCGGTTTATGGCCAGCAGAAGGCCAGAGCAATACTCGCTACTTACTCAGAAAGTGAAGTAGGGCTTACTTCACGCGATTGTTTTGTCGTAAGGCAATCACCTCGCCTTTGGACGGATCATGGTGTTCCGTTACACTTCGTACTTGAAAACGCGAATGAAATTCGCGATCAACTTGTGAGTGACCTCCGCTACCGAAACGGGCTTCGGCGCGATCAGCTCAGCGATAGAAGCTATCTTAATATCTCCGAGCCCGCACGGATTAATAGCGGCGAAACGATGAGAGCAGGGGAGTACGTTCAAGGAGAATCCGTGCAAGGTACACCAGCGGGAAATTCTTACGCCGCTGAAGGCGATCTTGGAGTTCTCATCGATCCAGACGCCGGTTTTGCCCGGAACGCGGATGCCGGTGATGCCGTACTCTTGCAGGGTGCTTAACACCACCTCTTCAAGGGAGCGCATATACCATCCCACGTCGGTCTTGTGATTGTGCAGGTTAATAAGGGGATAACACACCGCCTGTTCGGGGCCGTGATAGGTGACGCTCCCTCCGCGTTCGATTGAAACGACGGGGACGCCTCCCGCTTCGAGCTCAGATGATGGTGTGTAGAAGTGAACGTCCTCGGTAGAGGTCCCGCAGGTAATGACAGGGTGATGTGAGCAGGTAAGCAACACATCACCCTGTGAGCCATCGATCAGCTTGCGGTGATAGCTTCGTTGAAGCTCTAAGCATTTGACGTAGTCGATTAAGCCAAGATCGTAGACCTCAAGCTTCATCGAATCACCATTCGCTTCGTTAAAAATTGACTGGCCGTCCGAGCGCAAGTGCCATCGCCTCCATGGTCGCCTCTGAGAGCGTTGGGTGAGGATGGATGGTATCAACCACACTCGCCGCGATTCCCTCGTGAGATCGGATGATAGCAGCTTCCGAGATAAGCTCGGTAGCCTCGGCGTGAATAATGTGTACGCCAAGTACCTCACCAACCTCATCATCGATGATGACCTTCACGAAACCGTCCTGCTCGCCGATAGCGATCGCTTTACCAACCGCGGAGAACGGCATCTTACCAACGCGGTACTTGATACCCTTCGCCTTCGCGGCTTTCTCAGTCAGTCCGACGGAGGCCACTTGAGGCTGGCAGTACGTACATCCTGGGATGTTGTCATACCGCATCGCGTGTTTAGCCTTACCAGCGACCACCTCAGCGGCGATGATTCCCTCATGGCTCGCTTTGTGCGCGAGCGCAGCGCCGCCAGCTACGTCTCCGATAGCGTAGTAGTGAGGAACGTTGGTCTGAAGGTACTCGTTGACCTTAATGAATCCACGATTTGTCTCGATACCCACCTTCTCAAGCCCGATGTTCTCGGTATTTGGCATGATACCGATAGCGACGAGGCAGGCGTCTCCGCTCCACTCCTCGGTCTTATCCTTGCCCTTAAGGGTGGCGGTAACGTTCGCGCCGGAACGCTTGAGGTTCTCAACACCTGTCGAGGTGCGGATCGTCATGCCGTTCTTCGCGAACACCTTTTCGAGGGTCTGAGCGACCTCAGTATCCTCAACTGGGAGGATCTGGTCAGCCATCTCGACCACCGTTACCTGGGTTCCAAGGGTGTTGAAGAAGTAGGCGAACTCGATGCCGATAGCTCCTGCTCCGATGATGAGGAGCTTCTTCGGAAGACGTTTGTTCTCAAGGATCGTGCGAGCGGTGTGAACCACATCTCCGTCAACATCAACGCCAGGGAAGGGGCGAGCGCGCGCTCCGGTAGAGATGATAATGTCCTTAAATTCGTAGGTAGTCGACTTCTTGGAGGAGTCGGTGACAACGAGCTTGTTGCCCTTCTCAAGCACCCCGTTGCCTGAGATAACCTCGATCTTATTCTTTTTCATCAGGTAGTTCACGCCTCCTGAGAGTTTGTTCGCAACCTCGCGAGAGCGCTCGATGATGCGCTTGAAGTCTATCGACACATCGCCGGTCGTGAATCCGAACGAGCTTGCGTGCTTGATGTCATTGAAAACTTGAGCCGAGCGAAGGAGCGCCTTCGAGGGGATGCATCCCCAGTTAAGGCACACACCGCCAAGCGCCTCTCGCTCTACGATAGCGACTTGTCGTCCGAGTTGCGCAGCGCGGATCGCTGCCACATATCCACCAGGTCCTGAACCTAACACGATGAGGTCACGAGATTGACTCGCCATACGAATAAACTCCTAGCGATAAAAGTGCGACGGCTCATACAACTCAGCCGCGAAGACCAACCAGGTCCTCGACAGCCGATGTATCATAGAATGAGGAGGGTTGAAACGGTTTCCGAGGGAATAAATCCGCTAATATTTCAATAAGAATGGGTAGTTAGCAGCCTGTGCGAGCCGCAAAGCGAGGAATGAGAGGTGATTGAGCCTTGGGGACCGCCCGTGGCGGTTGCCGGGTTGATAATTTGGTTGGTTTCGATCGGAGTACCCACACGTGGAGGGGGACTGACTGGAACCCAGCCACCCTCAAGCGTGTGTGGTGTCTCTATGGTAGAGTGGCAGGCGATGACACCACCGCCTTCCCAAGCAACGCCCGCTGGTAAACCTGGAGCGCTCACCATTCCGGACCATGAGTTGATCTTCTCCTTTGCTCGCTCAGGTGGTCCAGGAGGTCAGAACGTTAATAAGGTGGAGACCAAGGTAACGGTTCTCTTTGATTTCTCGAAGTCGAGCGTACTGACATGGGAACAAAAAGGAAGGCTCGGGAATCATGCGTTGATTGGGCAACACCTCAACGCTGAGGGTGCCATCGCCGTAACGAGTCAAGCTCACCGTAGTCAGGCGCTCAATCGAGAGGATGCGGTGAAGAAACTTCACGAACTCCTCCGCCAGGCGCTACGACCCCGTCGTAAACGTATACCGACGCGTAAAACGAGGTCGAGTGAGCGAAAGCGATTAGAACACAAGAAGGAGCGTAGTCGCTCCAAGGCCACCCGCCGACGGGTTGATCCCTACGCGGCTGACTGACCGATATCGTGATGCGTCGAGCTGTCTCGACCTTTGAGAATGAGCTCAACCAGTAAGGACTCCTTTTCAGGAGATGGTACCTTGTCGATGCGCTCCAAGATTGAGTCTAGGTGATTGAGGTGCTCTTGGAGATCTTCGCGTGTTTGAGAGGAGAGAGAGGAGAGGACGTGCTCGACGTAGTTTTCTTGTGCCATACTGAACCCCGCATAGTTTTAACTTGCAAAAACGATCGTAGCAGGGCTTTGAGATAAGCACGAGGAGCGCACGCGCTCCTCGTGAGGCGCGTCATGGAGTAATCGTTTACTCCGCCACATTTTTGAGTTGGTCCAGCGAGAGGATCTTGATCACGCCGGGCTTCGTTAGATCGAGAAGCCCTTCGCGCTCAAGGTTTTTTGTCACACGAATAGCGGTTTCGGGCGTCGTTCCGGTCAAGTCCGCTAACTCTTTTCGTGTGAGAAAGATCCGAGTTTGATCAACAGAACTTGTTGGACGTCCGAATCGGGGCGCAAGCGCGAGGAGCGCCGCCACGATTCGGCTCTCAACTCGTGAGTGCGCTAATCCGAGCGCGAGATCGTTCGAGCGTCGGTTGCGATTCATGAGCTCGACAGCCACGCGGCGGTACACAACGGGATTCTTCTCAAGAACCGCTCGTAGACTGGCCGTCGGAATAGCGAGCACTCTCGCGTCAACCTGTCCACGAATTGAGGTGTCGGTCTCAAGAGGATCAAGCGCGCGAAGAATTCCGGTGCAGTCTCCAGGAATAAGAAGATCGATGGTGAGTTCCTTGCCTTGAGTGGTTGATTTAATAACCGCCAAACGACCTGAAAGAACCATGAACCCGAAGTTAGGACGCTCTCCGTCCATTGAGATGAACTCTCCCGCGGCGATATCTTGAATGACGGCGCAATTGGTCAGATCTTGAAGGTCCTTCTGTGGCAGTCCCTCGAACACAGAGACTGATTTGATCGCTTCATACTTGAACTCGTCTACACCGCTGGGAAGAGTTACTCCCTCCTGTCCATGCAGAACGAGCGCTTCCGGCTCCTCCTCCACATGAGGGGTCGCTTTGTAACGATGAAGCGCTATCTCGATGTTCGCTCTGAGTTCGTTCGGCTCAAAGGGTTTGATCACATAACCATACGGACGGGTCAATTTAGCGCGTTGAAGGGTAGCTTCGTCCGCGTGCGCTGTGACAAAGATAATCGGGATGTTGAATCGACTTGAGATCTGCTCGGCGGCCGCGATGCCATCCATCTCTCCTTGAAGATGGATATCCATGAGGATAACATCTGGGCGTAGCTCCCCCGCCTTCGCGACAGCGGCCTCGCCGCTAATGACATGCCCAACCACGGAGTACCCAGCGGATTCAAGTTCCTGGGTAATATCCAACGCTACAACGCCTTCATCCTCTACTACCAACACCTTAGTGGTCATACATGTTCTCCTTGAAGTGAACCAGATAGAGCGGTGTCAACAGGTCATTGTTTGAATGTCACCGTCGTTCTGACGGCGCTCACCATAATGAATAACCGTCAGAAACTAAACAAGAACTTTCTTGATAACGATGGTCATCGTTTGAGCTATGATGATGATCACCTGTGCGTCTTTCGAGCGCTTTCACCCCTTGATCGGAGATTCTTACGCTCGCGCACGGCGCGAGTTTGACGGTGTCACGATCGTGGACTGATGAGATTGATGCCGATGTAGGTCGCGGCGCATCCACCGATCACGCTGGTCGCGATGTAGCTTAGCGCGAGCCCGACATGTCCCGCTCGAAGAAGTGTTATGGTTTCCAATCCAAACGCTGAGAATGTGGTGAAGCCACCGAGAATTCCGGTCACGATAAGGAGTCGCGTGTCGGATGAGAGACCCCCACGAGATGATATCTCCGCCACCATACCGATGACGAAACACCCGAGAATATTGATCGAAAGCGTAGCGAAGGGAAATATAGCCGAGGCGAGAAAGAGCTCGCTCAAACGTCCGACAAGAAATCGTAGCGTGGCGCCACAGGCGCCGCCAAGAGCGACGAGCATAATCTCAGCGGGTGTTACCATGCGCATAGGATAGAGCAAAAAGGACTAGCGCTCTATGGGGCATTTACTGATTGAGCGTCCATGCGGGGGCGAGTCGTTGGGGAAGCTCGAACTCTAGCGAAGCTCCTGATAGTGGATGGGGAAGAGCGAGCGCCCGGCTCACCAAGTGGAGATATGAAGCAGGGCTTCCACCGTAAAAATTATCTCCGACGAGCGGAAGCTCACTCGCCGCCGCATGAACCCGTATCTGATGCGTCCTCCCGGTGATCGGATGGGCGGTGTACACGAACCGGGTGCATCCCTCTATGTTCGTTTCATGGGAAAAACGTATCAGAGTATGAGCCTTTTGCCCCTCGCCAGTGGTGGCGACTCGGAGAACCGGATGATCGGGGGATACCTGGATAGGAAAGGTAACCGACCTCTCCTCCCAGGCGCTTCGAATGTGTGAGGCGAACGAATAGGTTTTATGGACCGATCGGGTCTCAAAGGCCCGTTGAAGTCCGGCGTGCGCGGCTGGGGATGTGCTCACCACCACAAGTCCCTGCGCAGACACGTCAAGTCGCGATGGCATGTGAATGGTTCTTCCAAGCTCCCGTTCAAGAGCCACCTTGAGGCTCAAGTGTCGCTGTTCCTTCGCGGGCATGCTCGAAAGGTGGGGTGGTTTGTACACGACAGCGATGGCGTCATCATGGAAGAGGATGTAGTCCCGATGAAAGGCCGAGAACTGAGTGTGAGCCTCGGCGATAGGAAATTTCGGCTCGTAGTACTCAACCTTCACCGGCAGTGGAAGCGGCATGTCGCCCACCGCATCCACTCCATTAACGTAGACCCCACCGAACGCGAAGCGCTCGGGCCACGAGGCGGCGGGGATATGAGGAAGACGCTCAATGAGAAGATCCAATAACGTGAGCGGGCCGTCCTCTGAAGATCGAAGAATGAAGCTCCAGTAGTGGGTTCGCAACGTGTCATGTATCCGCTTGAGATCAAGCGGCGGCATCTTTGGAATGTCAGTAGGAGTCGATTGAGTCACTGGTTATCCAACGACAACACCCGTTACTTGGTGGGCTGCGGTGTCGGAGCCTTCTTAAACAGGCGGTATTTTTTAACCGCGTGCGTAATTCGGGAGAGTCTATCAACAAGCACTTCGGGTGGGAGATCCGCTGAGAGCTCCTCCGACTTTTGCAAACCGAACGCGTCCTCGAATCGTTGAAGCTTCGCCAAGAACTGCTCATCAAGCATTCGGGATATCTTCAATCGGGCTATCTCCGCCCGCTCGGAGCGAACATCAACGAGCTGTTGAAGCGGTCCCTGTTGGTCCAACTTCACGATGGCAGAGGGATCCTCTGGTGGGCACTCGGGAATTCGAGAGATGAGCGTTTTGCTTTCTGAGAGCAGTTCCGGACTTACGTTCGCGAAGGAGACGGTGCCGTTCTCATCAAAAGCCATGGCCGTCGCGACCGTGTCTTTTCGCACGATGTTGCGATCTACAACGAAGCTGATGAGATAGAGCTTCTCTCCTATCTTCTTGATAGTGGTGTCTGGTATCTCGATCGTTCGTCCGCTGGAGAGTACCAGTCCGATCGCTTTTTTGGGCTCGGGTTTCGCCTCAACCCGAACGTTGACCGTCAAAGGCTCGGTGATCGGTAACGCCTGGGTGTGCCCGCGGAGTACTGGCGTGGCGATGGCGACTAGTCCGACGATGTATCGGAAAAGCTTGGAGAAGATGGAGATACGATCGTTCATGGTATGTCGTTACTCCGGAATATCTTTCTTTAGGGCGTCGAGCAATTTGATCGACGTCTCAAGATTGTGTGTGTCTCGCTCCAATGAACGGGCTTTCGCCACGAGATTCGCTACCTCTTTGCGAAATTCCGCGGAGGGCAGCGATTCAGGAACCTCCACTTTGTAGTTCTGCACGCAGTTACGCTTCACGATAAACTTATCGGTTAGAGAGAGATCTCCCGACTTCTGATGAATAACGAACTGGTACGTCATCGCCGCGACGGGCGCGGGGAGCTGAATCGTGTAGGTCGGCCGATCGGTCTCGTTGAGTACCCCCATCGGAAAGGCGATATCCATAAATCGACCATCTCGAGAGCCTACTAATCGAATCTTAATGTCGACATCGCTTGAGTTCTCTAGTTGAACGGAGATGGGCAGGAGAGTTCCAGCTGCCGGAAGCCGATGAGTTTCGACGGGCTGATGCTTGAGGCGAACTGACGGGTTAACCTCGTCGTCTGCGATCGCGTGACCATGAGATAGAAAAAGAAAGCCGAATGTGAGAATCAGGCGCTTCAGTTTCGACCGTTCTTTTTGTGTTGATGAGTGCCCAGAGGCCATATGCCTGTCGATTATGAAAGCTTCTTAACGCCCCAGACTCCACTCTCTCCCGTTATCGGGTTCGTGAATGTCCCATCTATCTCGGTGGCTGAGCCTGAACCTGTCATGTTCAGGAGCATGCTGTTCGAGCGAACTACGATCGTCGACGAAGTTGTTTCATCAGACTTCGTAGAAACTGTGGTTGGTGTCCAACCTTCGATACCAATCACGATCGTGATCTCATTCTGCTCTGGACGAGAGATAAGGGCCAGAGGGTATGTGGTCCCCGGGAGAATCCCTTGAATAGTTCCCGCATAGGTACCAGCCGGAAGATGTGGGAAGAAGAAGTCCTCGGTCGTTCGCGTGGACTCCTCGTCCGCAGCTTCAGGGGACTCTGAGGCCGAGGAGGAGGCCGTGCCCGCAATCAGTTCCGCTGGCTTTACATGCGATAGCGCGACCACTCCAATGGTAACCAGAGCCGCGATACCACCGACAAGGAGCGCCCGAACGACTGGGTGCATCGTCAAAAGAGTAGACAGAATCCCTGAGCTTCGTAACGTAACGCCCGGCATCTGCTCGTCTATTGCTCTAAATGAGTTCTCTTGAGCTGGCTCCTGTTGAGCGGGAGTCGTGATCGGCTGACCGGTGGAAGACGGTCCGACAAGGAACGGTTTTCGTTGCGCGCCGGATGCCTTACTCTTCTCCTCCTGGTTGATGAGTTGTTGCACTCTCTGAGCGCTCATCTCCTCTGTGTCTCTCAGAGTGGTGCCCTCCGTTGAGTGAGTTGGTGCCTCGACGACCGCTGGGGCTCCGTACTCTGTGCCGTTAAAGAAGTCTTCGAAGTCGTCGGTATAGGAATCGAGAGGCTCGTCGACGTTTGCGGGTGTATACCCCGATGATTGAGCGACGCCAGATGCGTGAGCAACGCCAGATGCGTGAGCAACGGTAGTGTGCTGTACGGCATGATTGTCGAGGTCGAGCTGGTCATCGGCACTCGCAATCGACTCGTCGTTCGAGTTTACAGGTGTTCCATCAAAAGAGCTGTTCGAAAGAGCGCGAAGCGCCTCCATGGCGCTCTGGAATCGCTCCTCGACAGAGTTGCGCATGAGGGTAGCAACCACAGCCGATACATGACGCGAGATCTTTGGATTGAGCTCATGAAGGGGCTTTATGTTGCGATCAAGGCGCGCGTTATCTTGTTCGCTAAGAGGAGCGTTCTCGAACGGATGGAAGCCAGCCATCGCCTCGTAGAAGCAAACGCCGAGCGAATAGAGATCAGAACGAGAGTCGTAGAATCTGCCATGCAGCATCTCAGGGGGCAGGTAAGAGAGCGAGCCAACGCCGTTTTTGAGCTCTTCAAGATCGAGTTCATCGCCGGGGAGGAGCGCGAGGCCGAAGTCCGCGAGTCGGATCTCGTTCGGATTAATCACGAGAATGTTATCAGGTTTAATATCTCGATGGATAACGCCAGTAGCGTGGATGAATTCCATCGCCTCGAGAGATTGTCGGAGGAACTCCGCTCCGTTCTCTGGAGAGAGGGGCGCTCCCTGAGCCGTGATGCACTTTCTGAGATCCCCAAGCGGCGCGTATTCCATCGAGAGATAGCAGAGATCGGCGACTGAGTGGAAATCGTCGAGACGAACGACATACTTGTGTCTGCACGAGACGAGGGTGAGCGCCTCTTTGCGTAAGCGCTCGGTGATTGAGTTTTTAGCTTTGTTATTGAGGAGAACTTTAAGCGCTACCTCGTACTGTGCCCCGCTGAGGTGTCGCGCATGGTAGACCACACTATCGAGGCCACGCCCAACGATGGACATGACTTCGTAGCGACCATCAAAAATCTTCAGTTTTTTCGCGCTCGGAAGTGACATGCGTGGTCCTACTTACTCCGTACAATTAACCGCGTCTCTGTTGTCTGAGATACCGCGGCCTCTTCAAAAATGAAGAGCGAATAATACCTCAACTCGACGGGAAGGTAATTCCCTTCCTCCTCTATTCAGAGCTTCAAACCGTTTTCAAATGTCCTGAGAACCTTCCAACGGTTTGGTGTTGTTCTATCCTATAATCTTCAGTTATGGGAGTTTTGCTTCAGGGGGTGTGGTATGAATCTAACCTACCGAAATAACTGGCTATTTGGGGTCGACGGGTCTCGCTCTGAATCGTAGGGGGTACTATGGCGTGAAAACTAGGCCAAAAGGTTAGGGGAATAGTTCGAGCTCGGAGTGAGGGGGCGACCGGTTTCTAGCCCTTTGCTCCCTTGTTCCTCTCTTCAAGAGTTGAATGTATTTCCTTCTTGCAATACATTCAGGCGGTTGAGCAGTTGGCCTCTTAAAGGCTGCGCTACTCTCATACGGCTCACCCTTGCGCTGTGTGACATGGGCACCCGTAGCTCAGCTGGATAGAGCACCCGCCTTCTAAGTGGGTGGTCAGAGGTTCGAATCCTCTCGGGTGCGTTTTTTCCCCGCTTCGCCGCATGCAAGGGTGGGAGAGTTATATAGGTAGGTAAGCATGAGTGAATTGAACCCTTACTTGGGAATCTTACTCCTCACCGCAGCGGCTGGAGGTTTTCTCCTTACCATGGTGTTGCTCGCGTCGTTCCTTGGCCCGAAGAACGCCACCAAGACGAAACAGATGCCGTGGGAGTGTGGAGCTATCCCGGTGGGTTCGGTGCGTGAACAGCGCTTCAACATTCGCTTCTATCTCGTCGCGATGCTCTTCATCCTCTTCGATATCGAGGTGATCTTCATGTATCCATGGGCGGTAGTGCTGGAGCAGATGGGAATGTTCGCCCTCTTGCAAATGCTCTCCTTCATGGCTGTGTTGTTCGTCGGCCTCATCTATGTGTGGAGAAAGGGCGTTTTGAATTGGAATGAGTAGCGCACCAGGTGTGGCTCACACCCCTAGGGAAGCGAGGAAAAACAACGCGTTCGCGTTGATTTGCCCAAGTGTGAAGCTTAATTTGGTTGCGAAGACGCGAGAAGAAAGCGGTGCGGCAGCACCGCTGCCCAGCAAAAGCACGCGATAGCGGGGTTTTGCCTTTTATCCCTAGGGATCTTTTGTGATGAAGCGAGCCTCCCTCGAAACATGCTGGCTCTATCTTCGTTTGGTGGTGACCTCGCTTCTCACGCTCGCGATATTCAATTTTCCGCGAACGTGGTGGCAGGAGATGATATGCGCCACCTCCCTTATCTGGTCGTC
Organism: Bdellovibrionota bacterium; assembly: GCA_032111275.1. Classification (GTDB taxonomy): domain Bacteria; phylum Bdellovibrionota_C; class UBA2361; order UBA2361; family OMII01; genus OMII01. Next base: position 2,245 of record JAULVA010000270.1, on the reverse strand, counting down.
GATATTTTTGGTGTTGCTACTCCTCGACTTGGTTCGGTTTCGCCGGATATCTTGGAGCCTCACCCGTTCACTGCTCGTCATTCTCCAGATCGCGTGCGTTGTTCGAACTGTTAAGATGGTGTGGCCCTACCTCTATGCAACGCCAAAGGTCTACGCCAAGCTGTCGTATACGGACCCTGTGAGGTTCCTCTTCGTTGATATCTCATCCCATCAAGGAAATGTGCATGCTGACGCGCTCAAAGCCTTTATCGATATCGAGGCACCAGCCTTCATCATCCTAAACCGCTTCGGGGAGGTACCAATTCTCTCATCGGTCGCGGATCGGTACCCTTATAAGCTCATCTCGACGGTTGAGAACGCGAGAGCCGTTGAGATCCTGTCCACGTTTCCGTTCAGCGAGCCACCTCGCCGTGAGTACGGTTACGCGGCGTTACCGGCGGTTCTCGGAGAGTTTCGCGTCCAGGACGACGTCTCCGTTCTTGTTGGCGCGTTTGACGCCTTAGCGCCTCACAATCAGGGTGATTTCATTCGCAGCCGCCTGACCGCGCGAAGAATGGCGAGCTCCCTAAAATACGCCTCCAAGCCGCGGATCGTATTCGGAGCCTTCCGAACCCCGGTGACCTCACAGATCGTCGAGATGTATTCGGCGCAATTGCACCTGCGCTCTCTCTTTTTCAATCAGGGTATCGTGGCCTTGCCAGAGATTCTGAAGAGCTCGATTGGCTTGGAGCATAATCTGAATATCTTTACCGCTCGCAACATCGCTGTTTCTCGGATCATTGAGTCTCACGCTGACGACGATGGATTCTCGGCGGTGCTTTTTGACGCGAGGGTTCCGCGGGAACGCTAGTACCTCGGGAAAATGAGAGCGAAGTCCGTTCTTATTGAGCGTTCGAAACTCGGAAAACCGAGACCTGCGCCTTTTTGTTGCGCTTCATCGCCCGTTGCGGCTGTGCTTGATGTGGTTGCTGAGGGGTTGGAGTGGCCGGAGGTTTTGCTACGACCTTCGCCTGACGCTCCGGATTAGGAGCTTGAGTAGCTGCTCGTGGCGCTCTCGGCGGGGCTGAGGTGCTCAGTGCCTTGGTGAGCCGGTCGGTGATGAACGTCTCATAGACCTCGTCATTATCAGGGAGCTTCGTATTCACAACGACCTTGAGCTGTTGCGTGCCATCTACCTCGACGGTATCCCAATAGAGGAGAGATCCTCTCCTTGTGGTCGGTGGAATCGTTTCAACAGGGCTGCCAGTGTTGTTCAGGTGCTCTACTCTTTGCTCCTCGGTGGCTCCACGTACCTTACTCTCGGCTTGCTCAGCGGTGAGTCCGCCGCGCATGAGCGCTCTTCGTAGCGCGATGGTGGTGGCGTTGCGATAGCAATACTTACGCTGCCAAAAAAGATATTCAGTGAGTCGCTCGGTTGATGGAAGCTCGCTTACTTTGGCGTCAAACATCGCGGCGAGGCCGGTTGCTTTTAAGAAGTGAATAGAGGCGGCTGAGGTGAACGCCGAGATAAGTTTGCTTCGGCGAAGTGGGTTGATGTTCTCGGTGGGATCGAGAACGAGCGATATCTCATCACCGTGGACGTACGCGAGAACGACACGAAACGAGGCTGACATCAACGCTCGAGCGGTGATGAGTAACCCCTTAGTAGCGGTGGGACCGGTCGGGTACTCGTCCGCTAGCGAACTCCAATCGCCGTATCGATGCGCGTCAAGGCGCACAACGACGAGTGTATCCGGCAAAATAAAGCCGTCGTTGTAGGTCTCAAAGCGCGCGATTGAGCGCTCAAGATCTCCGATGCCGCGTTGTGATAGTTTGGTGTTTTGAGCCATAACGAGTCACGTACGGTATGAAAGGAGTGATCGGTGGTGTGCGCTAGGAGCTGGGAAGTGATGAATTTACAAGGGGATAGCCCCGCCTTTGCTAGAACGAGCTTTTATTTTTTCTGTATTCTTCTCAAAAGCAACCCATATCTTTTCAATACCTTGAGTAGAGCCCTGAAACTTCCGATACACTATCTGAGATGGTTTCTATCTACGAGCTACAACTATCAGAGGTAACGCTTCTGATAACCTTCATCTTGCCGTTCGCCTACTACGGCTATCACGCGCAGTATTGCCGGGTATGAAGCAGCGCAATCACGGTCGTATCGTGTTTATATCTTCTGAATCCGGCATCTGCCCACCCGCTGAGATGGTGCATTACGGGATGACAAAATCTGCGCAGCTATCGATCTCGCGTGGCATCG
>JAULVA010000269.1:0-15963 GCA_032111275.1 Bdellovibrionota bacterium | reverse complement strand
TATCCTCGGAGATACGTTGAGGATTTTTTCGATGTCTCCAACGAAGTTGCAGTCAAACTATCAAAATGCGCAGCAGGAGATCTTTTTTCACCACCCTGCTAGGGTTTAATCGCTCGAATCGCGAGGAGGCGCCCCCTTTAGTTCCTTTAGTTCCTGCTAGTTGTGTGGCTCGCTCCCCGGGCGCTGTCTATGCTATCCTCCAGATACATGATCAACGCTGAAAAACCCGACCTCATCATAATTGCGGGCCCTAATGGAGCGGGCAAAAGTACTGTTGCCGAGTTTTTGTTAGCTAATAGAAGTATTGAAACCTACGTTAATGCGGACGTGATCGCCAAGGGGATCGCTCGATCGGCTGAGGGCGCTTCGGATATATTCGCTGGTCGCATTCTGTTACAGGTAGTGCATGAGGCTGTAGTAGCGAGGCTTACGGTTGCCTTCGAATCTACTATGTCCGGATTAACGTGGAGAAAGCTGATCGCTGATGCCAAGGCGCTTGGGTACGAGGTAACGATCTGCTACGTGGCAGTTAGGTCGGCCGATATTTCGGTTGCACGAGTAGCCAAACGAGTTCAAGAAGGTGGACACGATATTCCTGAAGCGACTATTCGGAGGCGTTTTCAAAAAAGCCTCGCACTCGGGTTACGTGAATATCGAAACTTAGCTGACTATTGGTATTTTTTTGATAATTCATCAGAGCACGCTAAACTGGTAGCCGCACGCGAGGGCGCTGCCACAGAGCGGATTCTTGAACCTGAACTATGGCGGGGTTATGAAGAGAGCTACGCTTGACGATATTAAGAATCCAGAGATTGTAAAACTCTGTAAGAGTCTTGAGCGCATGCCAGAATACCTCGAGGACAAGCGCCGAAAAGAAGAGGCTCGGCGTGAATTTTGTCGCTATGTATTTGAGCAGGCATGTCGTGATGCAGGATTGCTTGATCGTAAGTTTGGTTCAAACAAAAAGCGGATTGATTGAGAGAGTAATCTGCTTCCCCCAACATCACCCCAATCATGTCCAAATATGCCAGCAAGCGATCCTTTTGTGTCCGTCCTCTATCCGACAGGTTTCTTCCGCCCCTACTATTTTTCTCAGAGAGCGCGCCCAAAAAAGTCGCGGGTCGTATGGTCTCAAATCATATCTGACTATCTCAAGATTTCAGGCGAGTGCATCCATCTAAGCTCGTACTCCCGTGCGCGCGGTCCGTGAGAGAAAGAGCTTGCGACGATACGAGTCCGCTTCGTCGTAACGCGGCTACGGTTTAACCGCCCGAATTGCGAGAAGGCGTCCCTCGTTCTCGTGGTAATCTGTGCCGGTTAGCACCGACTCATCCGCGTTAAAGTGAATGCGGGTGTTTAAGATATCCGAGCCATCCGTGTCCTTCCAGGAGAGCCACATACCGACGCGCTCTTTATCCATGTACATCGGCCTGAATGTTAGTGTCTGTCCATTCGGTAACCGCACGCTCTCCTTTTTCTTGAGAGATATCTCTTCTTCCTTACTGGAGATAAGATGGAACGCTGAGAAGGGAAGAAGGGAGAGCTTTGGCCTCAGGTCCACCAGAGAGGGCTCAAGGGTTTGTGCTTCGGCGTTAGGAGCTGAAGATGGTCGGGCTCCTGACGCTTGAATGGTGCGAACGATAACTCGTATTTTAGAGTTTTCGCAGGACTCTTCGGCGTAGGAGTGTAAAGGGGTCGAGTACAAGAAACCGAGGGTACAAAGGACAACGAATCGTTGGATGTGTATTAATCGTCGGCGGGCGCGGCACTTCATATCGCCTCTATTTGGCCGTTCCAAGCGGTGTTACGTCAACCCCTTCTTCACGCAAAACGCGAATCGTTGGCGTTGGTTTGATTCCGCGAGCGCTTGCGCCGGAGTTAGCACCTTTACGACGCACCCAGAGGATCGCTGATTTGTCGTTAGGGCTTTGGATGATTTTTAAGGAGCCGTTAGATCGCATCCAGTCTACCTCCATCGAGGAGCCGGGGACGACCTCTCGTTGGGAAGCGCCAAGGGATGCTTGGAGAAATGCAGAGGCGTTTTTAGCGGCAACAGGCCCACCGGTGTATACCGGAATGATCTCTCTACTCTTAGTAGGGCGAGAGATGAGAACGAGCACGCACGCCGCGATCGCGGCGCCAGAGAGTCCTCCAAACAGGGCTTGTTTGGAGAAGAAGTGAGAGGCGAAGGAGCCCTCATTCGCGTTCGCCACTGGTTTGCGTTGTCCGAGATAGAGAGCGGCGCGTTCCTCCGCGTTGATTCGGGTATTGATTTTGTCCCAGAGATCCGGAGATGACGTGGGGGTGGAAAAGAGGGAACGGTAGGTTTGAGATGTGTTCTTAAGGCCCTGGACGAATCGCTTCGCGTTGGTGTTTCCTCGAATGAGGCGCTCAGCGCGCATTCGCCCGAGGAAGGAGCACTGATTGTCGACATAGGAACTCAGAAGGAGTTGCTGCTGTTCGCTCAATTGTTTTGATTCACTCTCTCTCATAGTGTGGTCCTAACGAGCTTTCGCTGGTCTCCCTCTTCTTGGAACGTCCTCGGTGTGTTCCGCTCCATCATCGACGTTCGTCGACGGCGGGGGCGCGAAGTCCTCAAGGGCTTTTTGCAGCGCTTTTCGAGCGTAGAAGAGACGACTCATTACGGTTCCCTTAGGAACTCCGATCGCGTCAGCGATCTCCTCGTAATCCAATCCGTCTACCTCTCGTAGCATAATCACCGCGCGATGCTCCTCTGAGAGCTCGCCGAGCACCTCTTGAATCTTGCGCCCCAGCTCTTTACGCGCAAGAGCGTCGTGAGGTCCTTCGACGTTCTGTGGATGGTGTGCCGCGCTGCCACTCCCGGCTTCGCGGACTCCCTCCTGCACTGGCCCTTTGTTGACGCTAATGTGCTCTTTATATTCAAGGTGTGTTCCCCCGCGGCGACCTGCCTTCCGGCGTATGTCGATCGCCATATTGAAACAGATGCGATAGAGCCACGTGTACAAGGAGCTTTGGCCTTTAAATTGTGCCAATGATAAGAAGGCCTTAACAAAGGTTTCTTGGACGACATCTTCAGCGTCTTCACGGGTTTTCACGATATCGAGAGCGGTCGTGAAAAGGCGTCCCTGATATCGCTCTACGAGGGCTCGATAGGCCTCTTTATCCCCCGAGAGCGTCATTCGAACCAGGTCGTTGTCGTCACGGGCCACTAAGTCGGCCCTTATGGGGTTGCTCATAGTTGAAAAGGTCAAGGCTATCGGCCCTCACCGCTATGGGTGGGCGGGCCGCTCAGATTGCCAAAGCTTAGCTACACTACCTTGAAATGCCCAAGAATCATAGAAATAGCCCCCCGGCTAAAGCGTTAAAAGTTAGATAACCTATCCATTTCAGACCCTTAGCCAAGGAGAGCCGTGATCTCGGTAAGCTCTCCGGCATCTATGACAAAAGTTTTACAAACCTCACACGTGGTCGTGACAACTGCTCTGCCCCGCTGTGCGATACCTACCATCACGTCCGACGGAATGGGCGATAGATGGTACGTATGAAAGAGGATGTTATGAACCGTAATGATGTTGAGAATAAGATCGCTGAAGAGACCACTACAGAGGTAGTTGAGGTTGAGGCTACAAATGCATACCTCCACACCCTCCTTGAAGAGATCTGCGCGGGAGAGGAGTTCCCAATCCTTCGAGAGACACTTCGCCTGTACTGTGAAGAGATCACGATTCATTAGAACGTTTGGAGTGCGCTCGATGCACTCGACGAAAGTTAGGGAGCGCGTCACGAGAATTAGGATTACTGCGCGGCGCGATCGTTCGAGGCCGTAGGTGTCGAACGATGCGGTGACTGCTCGGTCAGCTCCCTACAACGTATGAGGTCTCCTCGGTGGGTATGAGCGCAAACGCACACGCCAGCGTGTACTCTGCTCCTTGTAAGGTGGCTTTACTGTTCACATCACAAGTGAGCCGGCGGTAGTCCTTAGCTTTCCTTTCCCCAAAAACGTGCCCGACCTGCGTGACTACTACGCCACGCGTTCTTTCGTGTGGCTTATATACCCGCACACCGCACCTCTCATAAGCTTTTTCACGTTTTCATTACGCTCACTACCCATTCAAGATTTGCGTTTTGAGATGACGGTTTGAAAAAAGTGTCCACCAATCTCGACAGTAGCACCCCCGATATGTGGCGGACTCGTCAGGAAGTAACTCTTCGATATGACCGAGATCATGAGTTTTCGCTTGTTGTACCAACATATGTGGCCCACATAACTGATAAAAAATCTTCCCCTATCCTCTAGTGCCTCTTTCCCATGAGCTTTAGCTTGAGTTTGAACGTGCGCCGTTGAATTTGCCGAGGTGCCTTCCGTAAAGGCACTCAGGCGACTTCAACGGACTAGAAGTTCCCACAGCGTAGCGCTCTCGATGAGAGAGCCGGTTTTTTGCTTGGGACTGCTGTTGGCATGTGCACAAAGGTTTTTCAGGGTGGAGTCCGCTGTTTTGTGGACTCCACTCGGGTCCCCCGTCCTTTCGTGCACGCCACCGGCGAACGGTTACAGGGGGCGCTTAAGGTGTTGCATATGAAAGGAAGGTTTTTCGAAGGTAGCGGTCGTTCGCGACCTCAATCGAACGCGATCGTTGATACTCGCTTTCGAGTAGGCGGATCATTGATTCGTCGGGCGGTGCAGATGGGTATTGCGCTCTCAACTATCGTGATGAGCTCTCAACTCCACGCGCAGACTTCATCGCTGCCGGTCTTTCCCGGCGCGGTTGGCTTCGGCACAACAACGGTGGCTGGCTCAGGAAGAGGGACCGTGCCGGCAAAAACAACCGTTATTAAAGTTACCAACCTCAACGATTCCGGAACCGGCTCCCTTCGAGCGTGCTTAACGGCGAGCGGACCCCGCACCTGTGTCTTTGAAGTGGGCGGTTACATCAATCTTCTGACGAGGGTAACCATCAAAAACCCCAACGTCTCCGTCTTTGGACAGACCGCGCCGTATCCAGGCATTCAAGTCCGTGACGGAAGTATCGTAGTGCAGGCGGATGATGTTCTGATCCAGCACATCGCGTCACGTCCCGGAGACCGAAATCTTCCAACCGATGGAGGGAACGGAATACGAGCGGGAGACCGCGATGCGTTCGGCATCTGGGGAAGGTCCTCTTCAGATCCGGTTGAACGAATCGTCCTCGATCACGTATCCGCGACATGGGGTATGGACGAGTCGATTTCAACCTATACGGGTGTTAACGGTACCTCTGACGGAACCACGCCAGTTCGCAACCTTACGATATCGAACTCGATTATCGCAGAGGGGCTTAATAACTCAAACCACGGTGATACAGAGGGTAAGCACTCGATGTTCTCCCTGCTAGGATCGAACACCAAGAACATCACCTACTACAGGAACCTCGTCTCAAATTCAAACGGACGACACATCCGTATGAAGATGAATTCCGATGTCGAGTTCCTCAATAACTACGTGTACAACTTCGCGAATACATCCACGAGCGGATACAACCAGTGGAATATGGATTACAGCTCGGGGGCGACCGGTAACCGTATTAACTTCATGAATAACTACTATCAGAGGGGGCCGACGACAGCGGATACCGCGTCTCCGGTTTTTTACTACAGTAGGTCGACGCCATCAGCCTCACGGGTCTATGTGTCGCGCAACATCAGTAGTAATACACGGCCAACGGATTCGGGAAGTGAATGGCTCATAGCGAACGTTAATGGCAAAGGGCTGCCATCCTCTATGCAGGCGCTCTCGCCGGCCTTTCCGCTCTCAAACGCCGCCGCGAATCTTGTGGCGCCCACCTCCCTCCTGAGCACACTCACTCCGAATGTGGGAGCGCGGTTCTGGAACAGGTATCCCCATGATAATCGAATTATCAACGAGGTGGTCACCAACACCGGAAAGCACAAAGACTGCACAACGACCAAGACGTGTTGCGTTACCGGAACCGGCGGAAGTGGTTATTGTCCGACCCCAGGAAGGATCCTGATCGACGGATCGATAAAGGACACCACAAAGCCGATAGACGCCTGGTCCGCCATTCCAACGGCTACTCGCTCCTTCGTTGCGCCGGCGGATCCTATGACGATCGCCTCGAACGGGTACACGAATTTGGAGAATTACATATTCTCATTCGCGAGTGACACTGGGGCGAACGGGCCAACCCCGACACCAACTCAGGCGCCACCGACGGTGACGCCAACAACGACTCCTACGGCGACACCGACGAGAACGGCAACGCCGACCTGGACTCCCACGTGGACTCCAACGAGGTCTCCCACGTGGACCGCTACCGCCACTGCCATCCCTACGGCAACGTCGACTCCTGTGCCTCCAACGGCCACTCCTACCGCGACCTTCACCGCGGTGCCGACTGTCGCGACGCCAACAGCAGTTCCTACGCAGACGACACAGAAGCTCTTCAAGGTGCTTAAGGTTACCACCTTGGCGGATAGTGGGGCGGGGAGCTTGCGAGATTGCGTTGTGCAGGGGTTCCCAAGAGTGTGTGTCTTTGAGGTATCTGGCCGGATCACGCTGGCATCCGATCTTCTGGTCACCAAACCGGACCTCATCGTCGCGGGGCAAACAGCCCCGTCCCCGGGGATAATGATTACAAACGGTGGCTTTAACATTCAAAGTCACGATGTTCGAATCGAGCATCTCGCGGTACGAAGTGGAGATGGGAGTACTGGAACGGATCCATCGGTGAGACGATCGGTAACGGTACAGGGACTTGTCGCCTACAACATCAAGCTCAAGAACCTCTCGATGTCATGGGGAGTTGATTCGAACATCACATCGATCGGTCCTGTTGAGAACGTCACGGTGCAGGATAGCATCATCGCTGAGGCCCTGTGGCGCTCGATTCATTCGGTGGAAGTACGACACTCGGGGTGAGATGATAAACAACCTTGTCTACGGATGGGGAGGATCGACGAATTGGAACACGACGAATATCTCGGACCTGGAGAATAAAGATATCGGCTCCTATCTGGATGTGATTGGTAATGTGTATCAGCCTGGACCGGTCGGGTTGAAGGACGCCTATGCCATCTACAGTGAGAACACGCCGACGGGCACAAGGCTCTTCGTGTCGAACAACATCGCCCCGAAGATATCCAACGTCGAATCGGTGTACCGGTCGGGAAGCCGTTTGTTCCCGGGACCAACGCCGATACCGGCCTCAAGCGTGGTGAGCTCAGTAACCGGTAAGGCGGGTTCCCGTCCGTGGGATAGAAACGCTGATGACGCGCGTATAATTGCGGGAGTGCTCAACAAGACCTTGGGTATTCGCGACAGAGTTGGCACGTGGCCTACATATGCGAAGAACTATCGGCCGGTAAACGTGGCAACCGATCCGATATCAGAGGATGAGCTCAATGCGGCGCTGGCGCTCTTTGAGACGAAGTAACGGGTAAGGATGGGCGGCCCTGACGGGCCGCTCATCGCCACAAGCCTACTACTTCTCAGCCCTGATTTAGACTAGGGCAACTAATACCTTTGCCATCTGAATCGAGATTGGATCATTGGCGTCTACTGCTTTAGCCACATACCCTTTACTAAAGTAGAAATTGGCTGAGTTAAGGGTCGCGTTAGTGACGACCTCGACCGACCCATGATCTCTCAAGTCTTCCTCTAGATTAGATAGCAGAGTGGAGCCATGCCCCCTCCCGACCGCTCTCGGATGGACGTAACAAAGGAGAATTCTGCACGTATTACTTTCAACAGCAGTCCTCGACAAGCCAACTCCAGCAATTTCACCGCTATTTTCATCAATCGATACAATCATTCGATTTAATGGATGCCTCATCCATTGGATGATGTTCGCATCCTGCTTATTCTCAAGCCATGCCTCCATGATCTTAGGATCGTTGCGATAGATTGGCCCGCAGAGAACAACAATGGACTCACGGAGCAATTCCACAATTGCCGAAGTATCATCAGGCCGCGCTAACCGTATCATAGTCGCTTGTCGTTTTTCTGCCATAGTGTGAAGTTGAATGAGTGAGAGTGCTCGACAGCATCTATTTCCGGAGACTCCAGAATGTTTCCATGCGCGTGAGTAATGGAGGCTTTCCAAGATTCTACTACTCCAAATCCTGCTTTAGTAGCGACGCTCATCACCTCGGCGGTAGTTGGGAAGAATGCGTCAACGTCACGCGTTATCTCATCCTCGCCGCAAATCCAAGAGGCCGCTAAGTATCCACTGGGTTGCAGCCATTGACAAAATGTATCGAAGAGTACCCTTAACTCTGAGCGGTTGCCGACATAGTGCAGGAAAGCAAGTGCTGAGATTCCATCAAACACTGACTCTGGAATGAACTCGAACACATCAGTCGCCATTACCGTGAGACTGCCGCCCTTGATGCCCGGCACGGAAACAGCTCGATAGGGCGGCAGCGGGAGTTCAATCTCCCCGATACCAGCTCCCGAGTCGCCGAATGGCAAGAGCTGCAGGTCGATTCCCAAAACGTTATGACCATGCTCGGCCTGATAGCGCGCGATTAGAGCATTTCCTGTCCCAACGTCGAGGATACGAGAGCCTGGTTCCAACACGTCGAGGAAATGACTCACTAACTTATGTGCGTTTAGGTCGACTGGATCATTAGCATGCGTAGTCTGTCCTTCCACGTTGCCCCCTAGCTAATACGAATTTCAGGAACCCCAACACCAATGTAATAGAGAGCCTCCTCTTTGCGCCCGTCTATACCTAGCAGCTGGGATATCTTCGCGTCGCGCAAAGCGGGGGTCATACAGGCACCGAGGCCAGCATTATGGGCTGCCAGAATGATGTATTGGCCGAACTCTCCGAGACCAAGGAGTAGGTTCATATATGCTCGTGACGAGCGATAGCGGCATTGATATCGCTCGAAAACGGATGTGATGAAAAGGGAAAACGAGGCTTGGTACCCCATCGGCTGACCCCAGATACAGTTTACAACATCTTCTTCGTAGTCACCCAAACGCACTAGGCTAAGCTCGTGAGCGTCTATATCGTATCGATATATCCCAGGGTCTAATCCGGTTACGCGGTGAACAGCGCAGATTACCTCGAAGGGTATGAGATCTGAATGGGAGAGGAAATTATCCTTGTTCGCTTGCGCCGCTCGATTGAGGCGAGAGCGCGCACAACCAGCGGCCAAGACGGAACCTAGGACCATCTGCTCAATGAAGCAGTTTTTGAAATCGCGCATCGTCCGCCGCTGAGCTAGGAGAGAACTCATAGACTCGCAGGCCGCGCTCGCAGCTTCGAGCGAAAAAACGTCACCGGATTTGGATGCCCCGCCAAGCAGCCCCTCACCGCCTGCCCAGTAATCTGCTTTAGCTTTGTCTCGCACGAGAGAGGGTGTCTGTCCTGGCGCACCCTGTGTGTATTCAAGAAACGTCGCATCGCGCGCCGCCTGGTGAAAAATCCATGGTTCGTACCATCCGCAGCTATCCCAGCTAGGGCGCCGTTCGCGCTGGTAGCGAAGAACGCCCGACGTGACCAACATAGTAAGTGCCGGATTGGGCTCAGATGTTCCGCCAGCCTCCAACAAAAGCAGGGCGTCTGAGTCGGTGATTCCCTCCCGCGCCCTATCAAGTAGGTTAAACAGGACCGTTCCTGCTACTTGTAAGCCCGGATTGGCACCGTCCGTCAGCAGGAACTCTAGCTTGGAGCTCTCAGCCGTCCGAATACCTATCATTTTCTCATTAAGAAAGAGCATCATTGGATGAATACTGCCTGCAGAAGCACCTCTTCCTCCGGAGCGACTGCCAAGAGACTTTCAATCTCCCGCTCGCGTAGGCCATGCGTAACAAAATAATTCACATCGGATTTGTTGAGTACCGCTCGACAGGTTCCTAAAAGATGCCCTGCATCTACGATAATTGCCCTATGGGATCTCGGATCCCGGTAGCGCCACTGGGCTCGTTCAACTACGCTTGAGAGAATCAAAACGCAGTGTGGCATAAAAGTGATGCGGTCCTCGTAGTCCCAAAAACACTTCCGCAACGTTTGCTCGAACTCCAGCATGCCTGGAAACGCATGTAGCTTGCGAAGGGCATGCTCTTTGACCGAGTAGTGGCACACGCTCGGCCCTAATGCTGACGCCTCGCCAAGCAGCAGATAGCACTCGGTGGGATGCCGCGCCCCGCCCGATGGGGATGATTTAAGAAGAAAGTCTCCTTGCCCCTTCCAGGTAAAGGTTCCCCGACAGCCGAAGACTTCGAATAGCAGGGTAGAGAGTAGAGAATCCGTCATTGGCCGAAGATCCTTATCCGATTTACCAGCAAGACAAAGTCCAAGATCGCACGAGCCGGAAAGTTCTTTTGGAGGTTCGAGAGCAATCCTCGGGAAGCTGTCGTAAGCCTTAAACCTCGGGGGTGGCTCCGACGAACGACGGTATTCCTCCATCAAAGCAAAGTCAGGAGCTCGAAAGTTTGGCGTGGAATAATCGAGAAATGGGTAGTCTCTAGTGGAACAATGTAAGAAGAATGCTTCACTCCAGCCGAACCTCTCCCACTGTGCACACTCTTGTGTGGCGAATATCTCCTCCGGATCCTGGGCGTCCACCAAGAGCTTCGCCTCCAGAAGCATACTAACGAGCTCTCTCGAAGCAGTGTCAGATAGATGGAACCTCTTACAAAAATCTTGGACCAACGAGGGTTCGATTCGGGGATTCGGGCAGAGGCTGAGGGCGTCTAGAATAGCAAGGCCTCCGTAGACTGATGTGTGAGCCCTGTAATTGCGAAACTCGAACTGCCCCGGCGTCTCCGCGCTTGACCGGACCGCCAAAAACCTAGTGCAGTTTAGGGCTCTATCTGAGGAGTCAATGAGGACCATACAGACACCTCAGATAGAAAGTTCCCTTAGGCAGCTTTTGACCACAACTTCTCGCGGGCCTTGGCCTTCTCTGGGGAAGGGTTTCCACCTCAGCCCTGAATCAAGGCAGGAGCTCTCAATGGAGCATACTTTAAAGCTATCCCAGCATTGTGAAGCTCCTGCGATGCCTTTGACAAATCTACGCCCTCGCGTTCTTTACCTGAGTGTTCCCTTTGATTGCTAACTGCTTCCATCGACAGCATCGCCTCTCTCATGTTTAGCCCTCCTCGTAGAGTGTTAAATTACTCGCTCGAATAGGATGGGCTGAAACCATTGTCAATCAAATTAATCATCAAGATTTCCCGACCTTTCCTGTCTGATGCCCCCCCGCATCCAAGTTGCTTGCACTTAGGCCCTACGATCGCCACGAAGCAGAAAATCCCCTTGTTGAGGCAGTAATATCTTCTGAATCCTGCGACCGGCCCCAAAGCAGCAATATACAAACTGGAGTAAGCGTACCCCCAGCATTTCTCCCCAGCATTTCCCCCAGCATTTCTCTCAGAGAGCGCGCGGAAGTAGTAGCCGGGCATTACGCGTTGAACTCACGTCAGTTGTATTACGCGCCCGATGGCGGAGATATCCATATCAGCGAGGGTAAGGTCATGTCGGGGCGAGTAGCAGAGCACCCGGCAAATCCCTTTTTCTGTCTGAGCCTTGATGACTCCGTTTACTCCGCTGAACTCTTCAGCCGGAATATCGTTAGGCAGTAGGGCGGAAAAATCATTTTGAAACGCGAAGACATCCTTGTACTCGGGGTTTCGAGTTCCCCCCGCTCGCGTATTTCCGGGACATAGATAGCAGGTAGGGTCGTAGGGGAGAGCGGACGGCTGAGGAATGTGTTCAGTTTGGCCCTGCCATGGGCGTGTCATACGGTGCGGTGAGTTGAGAACCCATCGGTTTTTGAGTGGATTCCACCGCCGGTGAGGAGCGTCAAATTTCATAGAAAGGAACCCCTTTGCTCAATCATAGGAGGGCGGGGAATAGCTTCGTATGATCAGCACCCGGTCAAATCCAACTCAGCCGGATAGATCTATAGGAACGCATGCTACCTTCCTTTCTACACCACGATACTCCGAGCAGAGCGCTCACCCTGCTCTATGGCGACGATCCCTCTCAACTATCAGCGCAGCGCGCTCGATACATCTCGGTCGTCGATCATTTTGTGCAGCGCTTTGGTACCGAGCCTACCCACATCTATAGCTCTCCGGGACGATGCGAATTAGGTGGGAACCATACGGACCATAACGGAGGCCTGGTTCTCGCGACGACTATCAATCTTGATGTGATTGCGGCCGTCTCTCCCTGCGAGGAGCAGGCTTTCACGGTCTACTCGTCGGGCTATGAAAGTCCCTTTCACATATCGCTAGCCTCGCTCCTTCCGAATCACGCTGAGCATCAGACATGCCAATTGTTTCGGGGTGTGGCCGCGGGGTTCGACGCTCGGGGATATCGGGTGGGCGGCTTGCGGGTCTATCTCCAGAGCGATGTCCTGTTCGCTTCGGGATTAAGCTCATCCGCGGCGCTCGAGATATTACTGGCCACGATCATGAACGATCTCTATAACCACTCCTCGCTCGACCTTCGAGAATTAGCCGCCATCGGACAAGAAGCGGAGCACATCTTTTGGCGAAAGCCCGTTGGACTCTTAGACCAACTAACCATCGGAACGGGGGGCGTCGTACACATGAGCTTCCAGGAAAGCGAAAATCCTTACATCGAACCCCTTAGTGTTGAGTTCGAGCCCCACGGATATGAACTACTTCTCGTGAATCCGGGCGGAGACCATGCCCAACTAACCGCTGATTATCGTCAGATACCTGAGGAGATGATGAGCGTCGCGAAATTCTTCGGGCGCGAACGATTAATAGAGATAGAGGAGGCTGATGTTATTCGCCGACTTCCGGAACTGCGGCGGTCAGTGGGAGATAGAGCTGTGCTGCGGTCTCTGCACTTTTTTGAGGAGAACCATCGAGTTGAGAGGCAGGTGCGAAGTTTACTGGATGGTGACATGGGAGAGTTTCTGAGCTTGGTGCGGGCTAGTGGTAGCTCCTCGTGGCGTTTCCTCCAAAATGTCTTTGATCCGACCTACCCTGACGCCCAACCCCTAGGTGTCGCGTTGGCTTTAGCGGAGCTCCAAACGAATCAACTCAGACTCAGCTCCGCCTATCGAATTCATGGGGGGGGCTTCGGCGGGACTATTTTATTAATTGTGCCTATCTCCTTCGTTCGTCTTTATGAGTTGGAGATGAGCGAGGCCTTCGGAGAGCAGGCATGTCACAGGCTTCGGGTTCGACAGTTTGGATGCGTGGATGTCAGTGAACTCGAAAGGCTAGGAGCCCCGGTGGTGTCATCTCGATCGGTCCTGTTGAGAACGTCACGGTGCAGGATAGCATCATCGCTGAGGCCCTGTGGCGCTCGATTCATCCGTTGGGCGCGCGCTCCAACGGCGTGTTAGTCGGTGAAAAGGCTCGTGGTATGGTGTTCGTCGGAAATCTCATCGCCTCTAACGTCGACCGAAACATTCGGTGGAAGTACGACACTCGGGGTGAGATGATCAACAACCTGATCTACGGATGGGGAGGGTCGACGAATTGGAATACGACGAATATCTCGGACTTGGACAATAAAGATATCGGTACCTATCTGGATGTGATCGGTAACGTGTATCAGCCTGGACCGGTCGGGTTGAAGGACGCCTATGCCGTCTACAGTGAGAACACTCCGACGGGCACGAGGCTCTTCGTGTTGAACAACATCGCCCCGAAGATATCCAACGTCGAATCGGTGTACCGGTCGGGAAGCCGTTTGTTCCCGGGGCCAACGCCGATACCGGCCTCAAGCGTGGTGAGCTCAGTAACCGGTAAGGCGGGTTCCCGTCCGTGGGATAGAAACGCTGATGACGCGCGTATCATTGCGGGAGTGCTCAATAAGACCTTGGGTATTCGCGACAGAGTTGGCACGTGGCCTACCTACGCGAAGAACTATCGGCCGGTAACCGTGGCAACCGATCCGATATCAGAGGATGAGCTCAATGCGGCGCTGGCGCTCTTTGAGACGAAGTAACAGGTAAGGATGGGCGGCCCTGACGGGCCGCTCATCGCCACAAGCCTACGAGGGCAGACCTGGCTCCTCGTAGGCTTTTTTCATGACACACGCACCTTGGTGAATCAAAACCCGGAACCTTCAAGCGTCTTTCGCTAAGAGGCGACCCTTACTGGCGGTCTGAACCTCATCATAGGCGGCTGCTCCGCGCATCACTACGCTCATGCTCCTATCGAATAGTGAGGGGAGCGTTATGAGTAGCACTACAATCATGTGCAGAGGTTTGGTAGCGACGCTATGCGGAATACTTGTCATGGCTATAAACGGGGGATGCGGAGGTAGTTCAGGAGGGAACGGCTCGGCGTCGGAAGGAGATCCGATCGCGTACGCCGCTCTTGGCGCTAGTGATGTCGTAGGTGTTGGAGCAACCCCACTCACGAACGGTTATGTGTACCTCCTGCGGGACTCTCTTGAGAATGAGAGTGGAAAAAGTGTCGACCTTGAGAACCTCGGTATCCCCGGCGCTCAAATTGATCAGATAAAAAACATTGAGGTTGAGATTCTTAAACGCTCGGCTCAGCCCGATGTGGTAACGGTTTCTACCGGTGCTAATGATATCATAGCCGGTGACAACGTCCGTTCATTCGAATCCGATCTCGCAGAGGTTCTCTCAGAGCTGCGTGGCATCTCCCCGTCAGCCATCATCGCGATTTCGAACCTCCCGGACTTAACGAAGCTACCAAGATTCCAAGAAGACCCGGATAGAGATGTCACTGAATCTCGCGTTCGGGCTTTTAACGCGGCTATCGCTAGACAGGCCGCCAGGTACAACGCTGTACTTGTAGATCTCTACAGCGTGCCTCTACAGGACTCCTTTGTGAATGAGATAGACGGGTTCCATCCAAGTGATGCCGGACATCGCGCAATCGCGGATGCCTTCCTGTCCGCGTTGCAGCCTTATATCCCCTCGCTTTCCGATTAGCGGGGTTCCTTCACTACCGCCGTCTCAAGAGAAGCAGCGTCCGACCGGTGCAGAGGAAGGGGCCGTCCAAAGTGAGGCTCTCCATGGTGATTCCATATCCACCTCTGCGCCCGTACCTCCCGCCGCCAGCCGGAGCCTTTTGCTTTTGCCACATGATAGATAAGCCAATGCTCTCCGTTTCTATCGGTGAAGAAGGAGCAATGTCCCGGAGCGTAAATAGTCTCGTGGAGGTGGCTGACCGTGTCAAAGACCGGATGGGGCATCTTGACCCACGAGTATGGTTTGAGAGGATCTCTCCCCTCAAGGCGAAGAAGCCCGAGCTTGTAGTCGTCCGTCCATGATTTATTCGCCGAGTAGATGATAAAGGTTTGGCCTCCCCGTTGCAGAAATTGCGGACCCTCATTTATCCACGACTCCCAGGGGTATTGGGGCTGTGAGATGCACGCAACCTCCCTGGTAAGTGTCCACGGATTTAGCATCTTCGCCAGATAGAGATTCTGGCGGCCATTCCGAGAGGAAGGCCATCCGGACCACGCGTAGTAGAGCTCCCCGTGGATGAAGGTGACGGTTCCGTCAATCGCCCAGCGGTCGTCGTGTGGTGGTCTCAACTTTCCTTTGAGGTGGAACGGGCCAGAGGGACCGCTGTGGGACTCAAGGACATACATTCTATGATTATGGTTTCGACCATCGTCAGCCGCGACATATAGGTACCATGCTCCGTGTAGATGGTGGAGCTCAGGGGCCCAGATATTTCTCAACGGGATGTTCCCGTGCTCATGCGGGCACCACAACGTCGCTGGGCGGCTGTGTTTAATCGAGTGGAGATCCTGACTCATCCACAGCTGAACATTAGTTCCGGTAGTATGGGTGTAGTAAATGTTGCCGCTGTGAGGCACAATCCACGGATCCGCCCCATCAGGATGAATGAGAAGAGCTTGTGTGTCCTCGTGAGATGACCCGCCAACTGAAAGCGTGTTCGGGTTAGATTCCTCCACCCACCAGTCGGTGACACGAGTATCGACTATTTTCGAACTCACAACAAAACCCCTTAAAAACCCAAAAAAGCGACGAACA
>JAULVA010000268.1:352-2924 GCA_032111275.1 Bdellovibrionota bacterium | reverse complement strand
AGTCCGGTCCGCTTTTCTTATCAGAATATCAAATCCGTCGAAGGTTCGATGAAATTGGTAGTGGCCGACTACGTAAGTGAATAACTCTGGCACCCTCACTACATTCGGGACGCCGTCAAAGACCTTAAATGAGGGTCTCCATAGCACGTACTTCGGCTCATGGGTGCCAAGCCACGCGACTACCTCCCTTTGCTCCCTTATGTCGGACATATTGTAGAAGGAGATATAGCGGGGTGGGATCTGACGAAATATCGGATAGAGGTAGCTCTCATCACCGAGCACGTAGACCATAGGTTGTCTCTTCGTTGCCTTAGTATCCTGGTCCAGAATGTCGGCGAGGGTGCCTACGAAGGGAAAGCGGGGGATGAACCGTGCACGATCGTAGAGATGCTGCTGCTCTCGACTTGAGATCTCGGGGCTGAGCGCCATCGCCAGATCTGGCTCAAGGGTCATTATCCTCTTCACATTAGTGAGGAGCTTGTACGGTCCGGACCATCGGCTATCAAGGTGGGCTGCGAATATGGCGAGCCAGAGGGCAAACCAAATTCGTTGTTTGGTGCCCCAGAACGTTCCCCAAGCCGCGAATAGGAGCAATATTCCAAGACAGACTATTCCTGTGAGTTGGGTGGCCATGTGAGGGCGCGTCAGCTGCTTGGTAAAAGTAAGCACAAAGAGGAGCCCAGCGCCAAAAGCCGCGTTGTAGAGCGGGGAGCGAACTCTATCATGTCGATCGGAGAGAGCGAGGAATGCACCTGCGAAGAGCAACGCGAGCCCGCAAAGAAAGACTAAGGCGTCTATTCCGGAGGGCTGCAGGATCCATTCCGTTAATCCGGATGGAATCGCCACAGAGGTTACCATGCTACTCATGCGGGCGTAAAAAGCCACAAACGACTCTAGCTCCTGCCCTTGGACAAGCTCCTTGACCCATGAGACGCTTCCAATTGTTACACCAACGCCTGTGCAGACGACCATTCTCAAAGGATGATCCTTCCAGAGGTTATACGTGAGAGCCACTATCATCCCGAGCGCGGCTGACGCGTAGATGATCTGGTTAGGTTCTTTGCCGGCTACGTATCCGACATACGCCCCAAGAGGGAGAAGGATGACAGCGGTAAATTTACGCGTTAGCGCGGCGGACGCCAGGAGTACGAGACCAAGGCCCATCAGATACCTCTGCTGTCCAACAAGCAGTTTGTTTGCTACGAGGAGATTGAGGATGACTGTGATCAAGAGCGTGGACCATTTCGAGCGATTAGTTAGGAGGAATATGCCAAGCGTTAAAGCTCCCCACACAACGGTAGATAGAATGTGGCGGGTCCAGAGATCGTAGGGAGTGTCGTACAACGAGTTGTAAAACCCCGCATAGGGAAACCAGTAATCTCGGTGAGGAAGAAGACCGAAGACCCGGAAGGCGCTCCACGTAAAGAAGTTGACGCCATCATAATCTCCCGGGTCCGCGGCTTCGCGAAGTGATGCCTCCTTCCCGGTAAGGTGAGGAAACATCGCAAAGAAGTGAAAAAGAGTGAGCGCAGCTAGAAATGCAACGTCGATTACGACCGTGCCCCACCACTTCGTTCGCGAAGCGCTCCTCGATATCCCGTCTGACTCGCCCGCTTGGGGAGGTCTCTCCGATGATGACGGTTCGGAGATCCTCCGTGTGATGACACTGTGGTAGAGCGATCGCATAAGCGCTCCCGTCGCCGCCAAACACAGAACTAAAGCGACGCAGCTCCAATAGAGTGAGAACTCGGTTCCTTTCGGGTAGCCGACATAACTCGTATGGCCCACCGAGAGGGAAATCGGAAGGTGTCGGGGACCGCGATCAAGGGTCGCGAGTACGGTGAGCCCCCACCACCCAAAGACCAAGGCAGATATCCAGGCCACAGCGCGCCAGACATTGGGCATGCCGCCGGCGGCTATAAGGCCGATAAGACCCAAGACCATAATCGTAATGGTCAGGTGTTTCTCGACGTACTCCAGGGTGCGGGGAATGTCGGATGAGCGGCCAAGGAATATGTTTGGCGCGAAGGAGGTGATAGGGTCATCATTCACCGATTGCATGTAGATACCGGTATCGGAGAGAGGATGTAGGGTTAGCCCAGTGTAGGAGAGTCGCTGGCGTAGAGTTGGCCCAGAGTACGAGGCGATGACGGATCCATCCCTTTCAAACCGGATACCGAACAGGGCGATCTCCGCGTTTGCTATGTCTGTAAGATCAACCCGCAGCTCTCTAACTGAAGTTGGCACTCCAACAAATTCGTAGGCAACCCTCTCTTTTGAGGCTCGTTTCACTGATAGCGGTTTGGTGGAGCCGTTGATAAAAACCTCGACCGCTCTTCCCGACGAAATTTGGGCTTCGATGATGAGACGGGTATCTGTGGGACGGAGGAGGGAGTTCTCCATACCTCTCCACGCCAGGTAGGTTCCAAGGCAGATCGCTACAACGAAGACCCGCTTCATCCAAGAGCTGCGTTTGTAAATGCGCTCGCCTGAAGCTCTTTTCGGAGTCTTGACATTGTTATCAAGGGACCCTGGAAGCTCGCTACTCGGGTTCCGTTGGGCGAGGGTATCG
>JAULVA010000268.1:0-342 GCA_032111275.1 Bdellovibrionota bacterium | reverse complement strand
TCTAGGTTTGACATAGTGGCAGCAGCGACATCCGACGGCGCTTCGTCGATCCTACGGTGCCCCAGGAATCCCAAAGATCCAGGGACCTTAAAGTACACGCTGGGAGTAGCGGACTCTCGGCGGAAGGGTACTGTAGGACCGCGCTTAAAAGCAAGGGGCCGGGGCGTGACCACTCGGGTTGAGTGGGGGGCGGCCAGGAGGAAAGAGGCGGGTGTGGGCCCCCGATAGATGGTGGCGAGGGGCACGAGGTAGCGTCCGTCGCACGAGTATGACAGGGGAGGATCCTCTCGGTTATGAGAGAGGGGGTTGGTACTACTTCCCGCATTGATCTTGTCGGCTCAT
>JAULVA010000267.1:1552-3003 GCA_032111275.1 Bdellovibrionota bacterium | reverse complement strand
TTACGCATGCACTGCTGCTTGGCGGGCTTGTCATACCAGCGCCAAAGGCAGCTCTTGCCGATTCAACTGACTTTCAAAGCTGGGCATTCCTGTCGGCGACCGCCACCCTCGACGAGCAGAATAAATGGTTCTCATATACCGAGGTACAACCCCGACTCGGTGATGACTCCTCTCGTCTTGAACGGCTCATCATACGACCTGCGCTCGGATACAATGTTAGTCAGAAGGTATCTCTCTTCCTTGGGTATGCCTGGACACCAACGTTCATGAATTCGTCCTACCAGGAGGATTTTCGGAACGAAAATCGAATCTGGGAACAAATTCTCGTTAAAGACTCGCGCTGGGGAATAGATTGGCAACACCGACTCCGTCAGGAGCAACGAATGATCGCGGATACAAGTGGCGTATCTAATCGTACCCGCTACCTCCTCCGAGGCAGCTACGGGATTGGAGACGCAACCAAGTGGGGGATAACCGCCTACAATGAGATCTTTGTGAACCTTAACTCGGTGGAGGGCGGTCCGACTGGCGGGTTTGATCGAGACCGTTTTTTTGCGGGACCATACATCACTCAGGGAGCGGGGCGATACGAGCTCGGCTACGTTGGGGAGATCGCGCAACGATTCGATGAGGACGGGGGTCGTATGATTAACGGAATCCTCGTTACGGCGATGTGGAACTTCGAGTAAACAGTGCCCATCCCTAGAAGCCGGCATCGACTCGCCGCCTAGCCCCCCTCAAGACACTTAAATATCGGGTCTTTTTGACCAATTGGATTAACCTCCCCACTCCCTGTATACTGTCAGGGTATGGGTGAACCTGCTTCAAATAGGTCGCATGTAGCTGCGGATATCGAATACGGTCAGTCCGTCATTCGAGAGGAGATCGCTGCGCTCTCTTCGGTCGCCGATCTGCTCGGAGAGTCGTTCTCGCACGCCGTCTCCGCGATACTGTCGCTTACCCCCGGAGGTCGCATCGTTGTCTCAGGTATGGTGAAAGCCGGGTTTGTCGCGCAGAAGATCTCAGCGACCCTCTCAAGTATAGGGATCCCGAGCTTCTTCCTGCACCCTGCTGACGCCGTTCACGGAGACCTCGGTCGATTCACCAAAGACGACATCGCACTCCTGCTCTCAAACTCCGGCGAGACCGCGGAGGTAATAAGACTCCTACCAACCCTGAAAGGACGAGGGAGTCATATTATCTCTATCACGAGCCTCTCAACCTCAACGCTTTCGAAACACAGCGATATCGTAGTTGAAACTGGGAGATTTCCCGAAGCTGGGCCGCTTGGACTCGCCCCGACCACAAGCACCACGGTGATGATGGCGCTCGGTGATGCCCTCGCTATGACGCTCGTCCACCGTCGTGGATTCTCGCGCGAGGAGTTCGCCGCATTCCATCCGGGAGGAGACCTTGGGCGCTCACTGATGCTGGTGTCCGATATCATGAGA
>JAULVA010000267.1:0-1542 GCA_032111275.1 Bdellovibrionota bacterium | reverse complement strand
TGTTCACGAGAGCCTTGAGACGAAGCAGGCCCTCCGCCGAATAACAGAGACGAAGGGGCGCCCCGGTGCTGCCGCTATCGTTGATGATAAAGGGGTTCTTGTTGGGGTTTTCACTGACGGTAATCTAAGACGGTGCCTCGATAACGACACCGAGTTCCTGAAACGACCAATTGGCGAGCTGTGCTCGCGCACCCCTATCGCCATTCACCCTGATAAGCTCGCTCAGGAAGCAGCCCGAATCATTCAAGAGCGGAAGATCGACCAGCTCCTCGTTGTCGATGAGCGAAACATCCCCGTTGGCCTCATCGATATTCAGGACCTCCTCGCGCACGGAATGATCCGACCCAGCGACAAGCCACAATCGTAGTTCTGCAATCGTAGTTCCCCACCGGCCCAAGAGGCGGTAGAGTACCTGCGTGTACCTCATCGCGCTAAAAATGCTGATCGGCAACAAGGGGAAGTTCTTCGCCATGATCTTTGGCGTCGCATTAACTGCCCTTATTATCACCCAGCAGAGCTCAATTTTTGTTGGTCTCATGTCGCGCACGGTGGGCTTCCTCTTTGACACCCCTCTGCCGGATCTCTGGGTGATGGATCCAAAAGTACAGTTCGTCGACGATATCAAACCACTGCAAGACACTAAGCTCCTCCAGGTTCGTGGCGTTGAGGGGGTTGAGTGGGCGGTTCCGCTCTACAAAGGCTCAATCCGCGCAAGGCTCCCAAACGGCACATTCCAGACGTGTAACGTAATCGGGCTTGACGACGCGACTCTTGTAGGAGGCCCGCCAGTGATGGTTCAGGGAACCGTCGCCGATCTCAGGCTCGCGGACTCTGTCATCATCGACGAGGCCGGGGCCACCGGAAAGCTCGCCAAACCGGGCCCCACCCCTAACAGCCCAAGGATCCCCCTGAAAGTTGGAGATATCCTTGAGCTCAATGATAATCGGGCCGTCGTTGTCGGCATCGCTCGTACCACCCGGACGTTCCAATCTCAGCCAGTCGTCTATACTACCTACTCTCGCGCCACGAGATTTGCTCCTCGAGAGCGAAAGCTGCTCTCCTTCATCCTCGCAAAAGTGAAACCCGGCACGGATATCCAAGAGGTAGCGCACGCCATAACACGTCGAACAGAGCTCGCGGCGTACACGCGCGATCAGTTCAGAAGTGTCACAATCCGGTATTTTATGAAATACACGGGCATTCCGATTAACTTTGGGATAGCGGTGGGGCTTGGATTCTTTGTGGGAGTAGCCATTGTTGGACAGACTTTTTTCAGCTTCATCACGGACAACATGCGCTACCTCGGAATCCTCAAGGCGATGGGGGCTTCAAACCAGCTCCTCATCATCATGATACTTCTTCAAACAATGCTCGTCGGCGTTATAGGGAGTGGGATCGGAATGGGGATTGGCTCCCTCACGAGTATTATATCGAAGAACTCTGAGCTCGCCTTCTACATGCCGTGGCAGATTCCGGTTGTTACCGCTCTCGCGACTACTCTGATCACACTTCTCACCGCGCTCTTGAGTTTAAGAAAAGTTC
>JAULVA010000266.1:0-2471 GCA_032111275.1 Bdellovibrionota bacterium | reverse complement strand
GAATTGGCCAAGAACTTTGAGAAGAAGATTAAAGGATTCGGACGGCGGCTAGGGGTTAAAGCCGGACTCACCGGTCTCGCTCAGGTGATTCAAGGATATCCTGAATACACTGATGGATATCGACAGAAGCTCGCCCTTGATGTCCTGTACATCAAGAAGAAAAGTATGGCGCTTGATATGTGGATCGCTCTGAAAACGATCGGTGTTGTTATGAGTGGATCGGGCGCGAGGTAGGTTGTGGTGATGCCTATCTACCTGCAAAAGCATGCTATCGCGTGCTTTTGCTAGGTAGCGGTGCTGCCGCACCGCTTGATTCTCAGGTCTTTGCAAGCAAAATAGGTTTCACACCTATGCAAAACAACGCGAACGCGTTGTTTTGCCTCGCTTCCCTAGGTAATCACGCTCTCCCCATTTCCAGTCACGTATCCGCCATACATCACGTTATCACGCTCGTCCGCTGTCACGTCGAGATCGTTCAAGACGACACCGAGAATGCGCGCGTTAACCCTGAGGAGTCGGCGGCGTGACTCTTGAGCTAAGTCCCGCTCTGTGGTTCTGCTTCTCACCACGAGAACGACGCTATCTACCACCCTTGACAGCGTGAGGCCGTCCGCGACAGGGAGGATAGGAGGAGAGTCAACGAGGACGAAGTCGTAGGTATCGGTGAGGCCCGTTATGAGGTCTCGCATAGACGTTGAGCTTAGGAGTTCAGCGGGATTGGGGGCTCTATTTCCTGCTGGAAGGATCTCAAGCCCCTCGACCGGGGTGGGGCGGATGACCTGCATAAGCTCCGCTTGTCCAGCGAGGTAGTCAGAGAGCCCCACACCCGCGGGGGTTTGCTCGCGACAGAAGAGCTTGGTGAGTCCTCGCTCGCGGAGATCTCCATCGATCATGATCGTTCGGTGTGATGCTTGAGCGAGTGTGGCGGCCAGGTTGTAGAGCACCGTCGTTTTACCTTCCCCCTTCATCGCGCTTGTTATCATTATAACTCGGGGAGGATGGTCCGCGGATGATAGGAGAATGCCAGCTCGGATCGTTCTAAGTGCCTCTGAGACGATATCATTCGGAGCGGTGATAGACATAATGGGTGGACTCTGTGTTACCTCTTTCACGTGGGCATCCTTTTCGTCTATCTCTGACGGATCCTCTCGCAACCTCTCTATGTCGGGGAGTTTGGGGCGCTCGTCTGGGCCGAGTAAATTCAGCTTCTCATTAAACTCAGGCACCGCGCCGAGAAGTGGCAGATCGAGCGCTCCTTGAACATCCTCGGTTGACTTAAGGGTCGTGTCGAATGCCTCAAGGATGAGCGCTATAATCAGCCCAAATGCAGTACCCACGATCGCGAAGAGCGTGATGATAAGGTTTGTTTTCGGCGCGCTTGGTGAAGTTGGTAGGGACGCGTAGTCTGTAATGAAGACGTTCGAGGCAGCGCTTGAGGCGCTAATCTCGATCTCCTTTACCTGTTTAAGGACCGCTTGATAGAGATCCCGAAGGGAGGTCGCCTCTTTCGCGAGCACATTGTATTGAATGAGCTGCTTTGACATATCCTGAGCGAGCGCCTTTTCTCCATCGATCTGCGCTTTGAGCCGCGCCTCCGCGCTCTTCTCATTTGAGAACTGAGTTTGAATCGTTCTCACCGCTCGCTTCCTGTCATCGGCGATCGCCTGCTTGAGTGAATCCATCTTGGCCTTGAGTTCCTGCATAGAAGGATGGGCGGGAGTAACCTTGCTACCGAGCGTTGCGTACTCGGACTGGACCTGTTGGAGCGATGTTCGTAATTGCCGGGTGCCCTCGTCATCGGTGACGGAGAGGTCATCAACTTTTTTGTTCTGAACCTCCGCCAGCAGGCTCTCGGTCTTTATTCGTCGGCCGGTGGCCTCTGCGAAAAGAGATGAGAGCGAATCGATTTGGCGCGCGTTCGTGATCTGCGCGGCGGCATCCCCTACAGCGAAGATCTTGTTCGTTGCGGCGTAGGCCGAGAGCTGTTGTTCAGCGGCCGTAACCCTATTTTTCAGGTCCTGTGCCTGACGCTGGAGGAGTTGAAGATTTGTGGTAATCACCTCCTGTCGCTCCCTTTGAAGATGGTCGATAAACCCAAGGGCGTGAGCGTTCGCCAGTCGTTGAGATAGGGCCGGTTGGGCTGTGGTGGCTTCGATGCTTACGAGATTTGTCTCATGAATCGGAGCGATCTCTATCAGACCGAGGTATTTACTTACAACCGCGGGATTCATGATGAAGAGTCCATCGGAGCTACGAGGGGAGGAAGCGGAGGCCGCCGCGGTCAGAGGCTTGAGTAGTTTATTGATTAGCTTCCCAAGTATCGATCGTCGCTCTGCCCAATACAGCTCTAAATCCTCCGCTATCCCATTTTTAGCGAGCACCTGGTCCGCGAGGCCCTCGAGTTTCAGTTTGGCTATCGTCGTTTTTTTATAATAAATAATAAGCGTATCGTTCCCGAAGAGCGTTTACGT
>JAULVA010000265.1:0-3460 GCA_032111275.1 Bdellovibrionota bacterium | reverse complement strand
AGCGAGAAGGGGATGTTACCGTGCTGCGGAAGGAGTAAGGTGTAATGCGGACTGTCGCGACCAAGCTCCTCACGGTAGGCTCCTCCCATGACGCGGAATCTTCCTACCCGGTACGCTGTGAGCGATCTCCCATTCAACGGGGGGGTGGCCTATCACCTCGGTATCACCGCCGAGCACCTTGCGCCCGCTATCGTTCTCGTCGGTGATCCTGAGCGAGTCGACTTCATCGCGGAGCGATTTTTTGAGTCTACCGAAATGCGCGTCTCTCATCGGGGATTGACGACCTGCACGGGGATTGTCCGAGACACCAAGCAGCGGGTCACCGTTACGACGACCGGTATGGGCGCGCCATCGACCGAGATCGTGCTCAATGAATTAGCGGCTCTCGCGGAGGTCGACACCACAACCCTTACACGAATGTCCGAGCGTGCGGCTCCTTTGACCCTTATTCGCGTTGGAACAGCGGGGGCTCTGCAGCGAACTACGCCACTCGGCACCTCGATCATCTCTTCGCACGCTGTCGGCGTCGATAGCACCGCCTGGTTCTATGGAAACGGTGTGACGATCGATCCGGTTGCCACGGAGCTCGCCCGTTTCGTCGACACGCAGCTTGATCTTGCCCTCAAGGGCGGAGACCCCTCTCGGGGAAAGATTCACGCCTATGGGGCGATAGCGGACGGGGCGGTTGTTGCCGCGCTACGAGACGCGGCACAGGAGGTTGGAGTTGATCACTCGGTTGGCGCTACCTTCACCGCGAGCGGTTTTTTCGCCGCACAAGGTCGAGATGTGAGCCGGCTCGCCCCATCGGTTCCCGACCTTGATAGGCGTATCGCGCACGATCCCCGTTTTTTGAATATGGATATGGAGACCGCGTTCATCCTCCATTTGTGCGGTGCGTTAGGGTATCGAGCGGGCGCGGTATGTGTCGCTGCCGCCAATCGCGAACGTGACACCTTCGCGACCGATATAGGCGCGCATGTTGAAAATGCTGTTCGCGTCGCGCTACGCGCTCTCGCGAAGGTGTGCCCGTAAAGGCACGAACCTCACCGCCACAACGCTGCTTGCGTAATTTCCCGTTGCGATGACGAGGGATTGTTGACTGAGCGCACGGAGTTCCCCGTGAGGAAGAGGGTAACAAATTGAATATACTGGACCGCCTCGGCTATTTGAGTAGCGGTCGCGGCTCCCGTACCTTAGAGGGGCGCGAGGGCGGTTTAGCTCCTCGCATTCAACCCCACTACAGGTAGGAAGGTATGTCGGAAGCTCGGTGTGTTCACGCAAAGGCTCTTCACGCTCCCATTAATCAGGCCACGATATCTCGGGTTATTCGTGAGATGGGGGGGGCCGCATATCGAGGTTCATCGGCCAATGAAGACATCATCCCTCTGTACGGGCGTCATATCCCCACGAGCCCAGCAGAGCCGGTGCCCGAATCCAGCGACGTGCGTATTCCCGCACGTGGGGCTTCGGCGCTTTCGAATATCCTTCGATTAACGAGCGCTCAGCGGAAGTTGCTCGAGCGTCGCGCGGTTTCCGTCACGGCGAATGAGTATGGCTCAATCGAAGGCTCAGATGCGCTTATGGTCATGGAATCCGAGCGCGCTGCCGCGGTGGTACTCCACGAGATCGGGTTTTCCCGGATTCGGGAGGTCGGTGCGCTGGTGTCCGATCGCTTCTATAAGATGGTCGATACCTCAAACGGATCCCCAGCGGTCGCCTGGGCAGGTCTTGAGCGATCCTCGGATGAGAACTCGGTCTACGTTCAGATCTCGATAGTGGCGGCCGTTTAGCCAGGGCGCTCGTTTGTTTTCTACTGGTAGCCGCAAAGCTCGCGGAGTATCCTCCGGCCCATGCGTTTACGGCTTCCTCTATTCATGTGTGTGGCCTCGCTGCTCTGTGGGGCGTTGTCTTCTTCGGTATTCGCGGATAATTCGGACACCGAACGTTGGTCTCATCAAAAGGTCAGAGCTGGGGTGTTCGCGGATGCGCCTTTCGCGATTTCCGACCCAGCGATGGGGTGGAAAGGCTATTCGGTCGATCTCCTGACGGAGATAGCTTCTCGTGTGAACCTTGAAGTTGAGTACGTCCCGTATGCTACTCTGCCGGAGCTCTACGAGGGGCTGGGACGGGGGGATGTTGATGTCGGCATTGGAAATATCCTCGTAACGAGTCGTGGTGTTGAGCGACTGGAGTTCACGCAGCCGATTCTCGATGGCGGGTTGCGGATCATGGTGTCCGGAGATAAGCGCCACTCCCTCGGAAAGCTGTGGGATGGTCTTGTCTCCGGTGGGCATGTTCGGGTGGTAGCTATCGGCGCTGGGTTTACGGTGTGTGCATCTGTGCTGCTGTTGGTAGTCTTACGACTTTTCGAGCCGCAATTTACCCGACGATGGCGGGAGGGATTCGCGGAGGCCTTCTACCATGTGGTGTCGGTTCTCATGACCGGTAAGACAAACTACTCGGGAACGTTGGGGCGCGGGTGGATCGGACGAATTGTGGTCGCCCTGTGGCTCTGTTTCGGCGTCGCGACCGTCGCCTATGTGACATCGAGTATCGCCTCGGTTATGACGGCTAACTCCCTTGCGCGCGAAATTAACGGGCCGAACGATTTACCTGGTCGCGTTGTCGAAACTCTGGAGGGAAGTCCGGCCCTGCGGTATGTGTCGAGTCAAGGACTGCAGTCGCGATCGTTCAAGAACCTTGATGACGCGGTGGTGGCCCTCGTCAATCATCAGGTTGATGCCGTTGTGTCTGACTCAAGTTCACTTGAGTATTACGACTTCCTTCACCCGAACATTAATGTGAACGAGGTAGGCCCCTTATTTGAGCGACGCCACTACGCCTTCGCGGTAGGGGAGCGCTCAGATGAGATTCGCCGCAGACTGAACGTCGGTCTTCTCCTAGTTCGGGAGGGTGGTATCTTCGAACACATCCGGTCGCAGTGGTTTGCTCGTTAGGAGTTTTGTCCGCACAAAGTTTGCCCAGTATGAAGTCCGCTTTAGAAGCCGAAGCCAGCACCTACGATTGGGCCGTGCATGATAGCGTCATAGCGAAAGCCCTCTCGGTCGTGTTCATAACCAAGACCTCGATAGCCGATCAGCAGTCGGGTTGATTCGGATGCGTCGTAGCCCACCGCCGCAACGGCTTGCCATGTCAGTTTTGAGTTTGCGTTAAATCCTCCGATATCGCCCTCCGTGCGTAGAGCCCACCGGTCGTGGATCGTGACGGCGCTTCGGACTCCGACGATCGGATCTATCCATGTTCGATCGAGGCTCGCGCTCGGAGATATCGTTCCGCTTGGAGCGAAGGGGTCTCGCGCGGACACGGTAAGCTTTTGATCGAGCGACATGAGACGGAATCCGGCCATGACATCAAGCCAATTCTTTCCGCTCTCCAGAGCCCGATAGGCGCCGGCCTGAGTCCAGATGTACTCGCTGATCTTTACTTTCGCTGATTCGAT
>JAULVA010000264.1:19093-21531 GCA_032111275.1 Bdellovibrionota bacterium | reverse complement strand
GAGGACGAGAGCCGCCCCCGTTTCTTCTCCTATCTCAACCTCTTCATAGCCGCGATGCTTATCCTTGTTCTCGGTAAGTCGCTGCCCGTTATCTTCATCGGATGGGAGGGGGTAGGGTTGTGCTCGTACCTCCTCATCGGTTTCTGGTATACCAATCCTGAGTTCGCCTCGGCCGGACGTAAGGCGTTCGTCATGAACCGAATCGGAGACCTTGGCTTCATCGTCGCCATGGCGATCCTGTACCACGCGTGCGGAACGCTCGACATCACGGTGCTCTCTCGGCCTGAGGTTCTCGCGCGCATCCCTTCGGAGATGGGGTTCATCGCGGGTATTGCGCTCTTCCTCGCCGCGACCGGTAAGTCAGCCCAGCTTCCGCTTTTTACGTGGCTTCCTGACGCGATGGCCGGGCCCACACCCGTATCGGCGCTTATCCACGCCGCTACGATGGTGACAGCGGGTATCTACCTCATGGCTCGAATGTTCGGGGTGATCGAGCTCGATCCGATGGTACCAGCTATTATTCTGTGGACCGCGTTCGCTACCTCAGCTATCGCCGCGATCATCGCGATCTCTCAAAACGATATTAAGAAGGTACTCGCGTACTCAACGGTGAGTCAGCTCGGCTTTATGTTCCTCGCTGTTGGAGTGGGGGCGTATAGTGTCGCTCTTTTCCACGTGGTGACGCACGCGTTCTTTAAGGCGTGCCTCTTCATGAGCGCTGGATCCGTTATTCATGGATGTCACCACGAGCAGGATATGCGTCGGATGGGCGGGCTCGCTCAAGCGATGCCGTTGACCTGCCTCAGCTACGGCGCCGCGACCCTCGCTATCGCGGGTATCGCGCCGTTCGCGGGATACTTTTCGAAGCATGCTATCCTGGAGTCGTTGGCGCATGCCCATAATCCTTACCTGCTCGCGTACAGTGATCTGATCGGTATAGGCGCTACAGCTATCGCCATCTGTACCGCTTTCTACATGACCCGCTCGTTCATCCTTACCTTCCTCGGTTCGTATCGGGGAGAGGGGCATCCACACGAGGCGCCGATGATTATGACCGCCCCAGTTATGGTGCTTGCTGTCCTCTCGGTTGTTGGTGGGCTCGTTCTCAATCACGGTTTCTTTACCTACCTTCAGGGGCCACTTCCTCCTGTCGCTGAGCACTCTGGTGGAGGTATCTTCGGGTACATCATCGGTTCCGTTCCAGGAGTGCTTGGTATCGCGGCGGCCTACGTGCTCTTCGTCATCGCTCCGGCGGCGAAGGAGCAGGTGCGGAAGGCGCTCTGGCTGGGCGAGAAGATCTCCTCCGGTAAGTTTTTCGTCGATGAGCTCTTGGGGATTTTCGTGATCGCGCCGACTCGAACCCTCTCAGGAGTTGTTTCCCGTGTCCTTGATCAATCGGTATCGATCGGCACCGGTAACGCGATCGGTAGTATCAGCCGCGCGGTCGGTGAGCTTACCTGCCGCGTGACAACGGGGCAGGTGAGTACGTACGTTCTCTGGATGTTCGCGTCAGCGGCGCTCCTTTTGTATTGTTTTCTTCCGGTGAGGTAGTTTCATGACCATTCCGTGGCCGCCACTCTCTTCCCTTATCCTTGTGCCCGCGCTGGGTGCCCTCGGTTGTTTGGCTCCTTGGTTCTCATCAAAGCTGGACACAAAGGCGCGTTTCGTTCGGGTGTGGGCGGTTGGCGTTTCGATCCTCACCTTGGTTATCCTCGCCGCTATCGCGCGCGCCGCGACGATGTCACACGGAGCGGTGTTGGGTCTTGAGGAGGCTCATCAATGGATTCCATCGCTCGGGATTACGTACCACTTAGAGCTCGATGGTCTCTCCTTCGCCTTCTGTCTTCTGACGGCGGTTATCTCGCTCGCCGTCATCGCGTGGTCGGCTAAGCCGGCGAGCGCTGGGGCAGGGTGGTACGCGCTTCTTCTGTTAGGTGAAGCGACGGTGATGGGTGCCTTCCTCGCTACGGACCTGGTCCTCTTCTACATCTTCTTTGAGGCGATGTTGTTGCCGGTGTTAGGCGCGATGGCGCTGTGGGGTGGGGCTCAGCGACTGAACGCGTCGCTCAAATTCCTGATCTATACGATGGCTGGATCGTCGCTCATGTTCCTCTCCATCCTCTACCTTGGATGGAACGCTCAAGCGATGGGACATACCCTGAACGGCAACTTCGCGTTCGAGATTACGACCCTCGCGAGCATGAAGATGCTTAACCCGACTGAGCAGCTTGTGCTTGGTCTCGCCTTCCTGTTGGCCTTCGCCGTTAAGATACCGATGGTTCCCTTTCATGGGTGGCTGCCTGACACCTACCGTGAGGCTCCACATGGTGTCGCCGCCTTTACGGCCGCGCTCCTTGGTAAGGTCGGTATCTACGCGATCATTCGCTTCATGTGGCCGCTGTTCCCCCACTTTATGACGCAGGCTGGTCCATATATCG
>JAULVA010000264.1:6561-19083 GCA_032111275.1 Bdellovibrionota bacterium | reverse complement strand
CAGAAGGACCTTCGATCGCTTCTCGCGTACTCCTCGATCTCTCATCTTGGGTTCTGCGTCCTTGGTATCGCGGGCGTCTCCACGATGGCCATGACCGGAGCGGTTTTTCAAGCGGTGAGTCATGGACTCATTACGGCGGCGCTCTTCCTCACCGTTGGCGCTGTTATTGATCGGCAAGGCTCAAGGGACTTTGATCGTCTCGGCGGCTTAGCTCGCTCGATTCCGCTTACCGCCTTCTTCCTGATGATTTTCAGCGTGGCGGCGGTGGCGCTCCCACTCACAAGTAGCTTCGTTGGTGAGTTCCTCATCTTGGTTGGGGCTTGGAAGCTCTTCCCGCAGTGGACCTTGGTCGCGCTGCTCGGAGTTGTCTTGGGTGCCGTCTACACATTGACGGCATATCTTCGTACGATGTTCGGTCCGCTTCACGCCACTGACCCTCAAACGGGTGGAGATATTCGGGGCTTTGATGTCGTGGTTCTCGCGGGTCTCGCCGCCGCGATTATCGCGCTCGGTATCTTTCCATCTGATCTGCTCGGCATGATCAGTCCCGCGGTAGAGGTAAACGCGGGCACCGCCGTGCTCGCTGACAACACTATCGCGCAGGCATTTTCTCGATAAAGGATTGTACAGGTAGGTATCTATGAGTGCGCTCGCTCCATTCGCTCCAGTTCTCGCTCTTTCGATAGGGAGTCTTGGATATCTCCTCTCGGGACATTTTCTTGAGAGAACACGACTCACCTCGCTCTTCGCCCTTGGGTTGATTGGGGCCGCGACCTACCTGATCGTTGGTCTCCTGCCCATGGCTCCAACCGTTCCTCACGGTTTTATCATTAATGACTTCTCGAAGTTCTTCGCCGTGCTGGCATGCGTCGGCGCCTTTGTGAGTATTATCGGCACAGCGAGCTCGCTTGCGGAAGAGAAGATAGGGATGCTGAGTGAGTACTATTTCCTCATGCTCACATCGCTCTGTGGCGCGCTCGTGATGATCTTCGCGTCGGACTTCCTCACCCTCTTCATTGGTGTCGAAGTCGCGTCCCTGGCGCTCTACTGTTTGTGTGGCGCCCGAGTAACGAAGGAGGCCTCCTCTGAGGCGGCTCTCAAGTACTTCCTCCTGGGATGTGTAAGTTCGGCGTTTATGTTGTTCGGCATCGCGCTCTGGTACGGAGTTACCGGTGGGCTCGCGATATCGCCGGTACAGTCAGCTGGTCCGTTGGTTATCCTCTCGTTCGTGTTGATGATGGTGGGACTGGCGTTCAAGATAGGTCTCGCGCCGTTTCACCTCTGGGTTCCCGATGTGTACCAAGGAGCTCCGACCTCGGTAACAACCTACATGAGTTGTGTGGTAAAAGTCGCCGCCTTCGCCGCGCTTTTCAAGATAGCGCTCCACGCGTTCATCCTTCCTAGCGAGTGGGCGGTTGGTATATTGTGGTTCCTCTCGGTTCTCGCGATGACGGTGGGTAACCTCGCCGCGCTGCAACAACGAAGTGTTAAGCGAATGTTGGCGTACTCAAGCGTCGCGCAGTCCGGCTACATATTGATCGGGCTTGTGGTTCTTGGCGACACCTCCAGCGTTTTGGCTTCATCGATATTTTACCTCTCTGGTTACTGCGCCATGACGATCGGCGCGTTTACGGTATTGTCGGTACTGGGGCCCGACGCGGATAGCGTTGATGACCTCAAGGGTCTGGTGAAGCGCAGTCCGTTCCTCGCTCTTTCGATGACCCTCTTCTTCCTCGCGTTGGCTGGGTTGCCCCCGAGCATGGCCGGCTTGATGGGGAAGGTGTATCTGTTTACCGGAGCGCTCTCGTCGAAGTTTTATGGACTGGCGATCATCGCCGTGCTGAATTCGGCTCTCGCCTGCGCGTACTACTTTAGAGTGCCCACGGCGATGCTGTTCCAAGCTCCCTCCTCACTTGAGCCCGTAAAGGTTTCGGTTTTCTCAACCTTCGCGTTGACCTTTTGTGTGGCCGCGGTGGTTGGTCTTGGTCTTTATCCAGAGCCTCTCGTTGCCTTGTGTGAGGCTGTCGCCTCGGTCGCGATACGATAGATGTAGTAGCCCTTTTGGACCGTCGCTCGGTGGGGGGGGGATCGCTCTCAAGCCATTTGGTTAGAGTGAGCTATGCTAGGTACCCGCGCGAGGTTTGCGAGAACCGATGGACGCTACGAGCGATTTTATGCGTTTACTTGCTGTAGTGAGCGATCTACGATCCCAGCGGTTGTAGAGTTACCGTTGCCCGCGAAATTCGCGCGCCCGTGAGGGGAGGGGCCTCGACCATTGATTCATGTTCTCCTTTGGAGCCTCGGATGTTGCGCTTCCTAGTGCCGTTTGTTCTCGTTGCTATCTCTCTGGTTCACGCTAGACTACTTTCTTTGTGGTGGCCGGACTCGATCTGGAGCGTTTCTCCAGCGGCGCCTGGCACTTATCCCGTTTCTCTCCTGAACGCGGTGGTCGGTTTCGTTGGGGGTGTTGGAGCCTTTTCGATCCTTCCCTTGCTAAGATCTCGCGGCTTTCTAGCCGTGATTGGCTTGGTAGTATCGTCGATACTGGGAGCCTGCCTCTACGTTTGGCTCCCGCTGGCGAAGGGTTTCATGCCAACCTTCGGAGTTTTTCTGTTCATTGGGGCAGTGCTCGGTATCGTTATGGCTAGGCTTTCTCAACGAGGGGAGGCTCCGAATGAATCTCTGGAATTTGAAACGCTCTCCATAATCTCGATTTTTTGCGTAATCCTGAATTTCTTGCTCCTGCTCGCACCCTCGTGCCTCCTCTTTCCCACGGGCTACGCCGGAGATATTGACTGGGGAGGCGACACCCTCACTCTTCGCAATCAGGATTCGGTAGCCGTTACTAGGAATGTGCTGTATTACCTCGCTTACTCAGCTTGGAGCTTCATAATTGGACCATCCATACTGACCAATTCGTTCGTCTCGATGACCTTTGCCGCTCTCGGCATGGCGTTTATTGTCTCAGCGGTCCAGCGCGCTGCCGGGAGTGTGGTCGACCTCGTAGCGCTGCTCTTCATGGTGACGGAGGGGTATGTGCTCGTCACGTCATATGCCGCGAATCTTCCCCCAACCTTGATACTCACAAGTGGACTTTCATTCTTTATCATGATGAGGGTCGCGTTTGATCCCGTTCCTCGCGGACGCCGATGGCACGTCGAGATCTTCGGCTTGCTTGTTGTCGCGACCTTGGTCGCGCTCTATTCGTACGCGTCAGCACGCATGCCATTCATGGGCAGCGTCTTTTTGGTCGCCGTCGTGTATTTTTTTCGGGGCAAGAAGGGACTCCTCAGAAGACTTATTTCGACCTTTGCTTGTTGTTGTGCTCCGGTCGCAGTTGCCGTCTCGCTCATCGTGGTAGCGGGATACGGAGGTAGTCTGGGGGCTTTTAATAAAGACCTCTTCGTTTCCCCTCCACCTGACCTCACCCTTGCACACCCCGGAGTGGATGGGTTGAAAAACTTTCATCTGATTCCGGGCACTGACGCCCCGATCTGGCGGGAACTCGGGAGAAGTTTGGACGGATCAGACAAAATTTTTGTGTGGACCCGAACACCGATGGAGGTTATCCGCGCGGTTTGGGACCATTTCCTCGCTGTGTGTATGAATAGTCCACAGCTATTCTTCGCGCAGCCCCTCCCGTTCCTTCTTGTTGTGCTGGGGCTCGCGATGGTACCGGCCATGCCGCGCAAGAATCGTTTCGTGTTTCTCGCATGTGGGATATGGAGCGCACTATGGTTGATGAGTTATATGCTCGTGCCTGACCCGGTTGCCTTTCGCCGAGCCGTCGCGTTTCCGGGACTTTTCGCCGTTCTCGCCGCCGTGGGACTCACGGGTTGGACCTCGGGTCGTCGAGCTCATGCGCTCGTACTCCTTGTAGCGTTGGTGGGGGCTCTTTCCCGCCTTCCATTCGAGATGGCCCTCGCTAACTCGACTGAGGTCCATGGTCGAATGTATACGGTATGCTCGATGGCCAGTGCCCATCGAGCGCTGCTTACGGATCCCCGAGTTCGAGAGCTTCGTTACGCAAGGGCCTACGTCCTTCCGAACGGTACATCGGGAGGAAGAGACGCGGCCTGCCTTCTCTCGGCGACTACATCCTCCGAATGGCAACGAGTAGTGCCGAACACCACACTGCTTAATGTGTCTCATGATCTTGGTGTTGAGGAGTTGTCGAAAGTTCCTTCAGGTTCGTTGGTGATGGCCTACTGCAACAGCGATTCGCTTCGCGCTCCGCAGGTCGCTCTCCTGTGCAAAAGAAACGGACTGAATAGATATTCATTCCTCATGGAGGTGCCAAATGACAGATACGGAGGCGCTTGGAGTGTATGGGAGGTGGGTGGTTAGTGACCGTGGGGAGCCGAGTCCTCACGCGAAAGCCACTGGAGAGCGGCTTTCCCCTCCGCTGAAAGATCTGAGGCTCCGATAGTCTTGAGAATCTGCAGAGCGCCCACGCGATCCCCGAGGAGCACAAGGGCGGCGGAACGCTCCTCTTGAATCGCTGTGTCTCTGGGCTTGATAGTGTGAGCCCGTTCTAAAAATCCGAGCGCTGAAGAGGGATCTCCCCGACGTAAGAAACATCGACCGAGCTGAAGGAGCGCTGTCGCGTGATAGTGCGCATGGCGTGGCGTGAGAGCGAGCAGAGCTTGGGACTCGGCGTACGCTGTCGCGACATCGTCATGAGCGAGCGCCCACGTGGCCAATAGTGCTCGCCCTTTCATCCAATAGGGGAAGCGTCTAATCAGGCCTCGCAGAGAAGCAGAATCGGAATCGACTGAGCTTTTTTCCTCTCTCAGAAGTGAAGTTTTCGCCGTGGCCGCATCGTGAGTCACGCCAGGACGCATTCGCCACAGCGCGTCGACGAAAAGGTTAGCGATTCGTAATGATAGGGGACCCACCTGTGGCGAGGATTAGTTTGAGCCGTCCCCACCCTTACCGTCTGCTTCGATCTGGAGAGGAAGGATCTGACGCTCATCCGTTACGCCGGAGGGAAGGGCGGATTGAGCGAGGCGAAGCTCTCGAAGCTGAGCGTTGTGAGCGATATCGCGCTCCTTGGCCTTACCCATAACGGAGTCGTCGGCCCAGAAGAGGGCGAGGCTTAAACCGATCGCGGCGGCACCCGCCCCAAGAAGCCATCTGATTGCACCGTTCACTTCGCTAGTTTTGAGTTCCATAATTACCCTATCATTTTGAAAGTGTTGCGAGTGTATACCTGCTGCCCGGATTCGAGCAAGAGAGGACGGATGAGTTGACGCAGGCCCCTGACATGAGGGAAAGTGCAGTAAATCCAGCCCGTTGAGAATGGCTTTGATTGTTGGGGCATGGAGACTGCAAGATGAGAGGACAGGCCCTTGAGGAGAGGCCGGTATCTTCGTAGTGTGGGACGCCCGCTTCAGGGGCAGCGTTCGTTTTAGGAGCCTTCGTTATGATGTTGTCAGATGCGGATATTAAACGGGTTATCGAACGTGGAGAGCTTAAGATGTCTCCATATTCATCGCAGTGGATTCGCTCCTCTGGCATCACGATGCACTTGGGGGCCGAGCTTCTCAAACCTCAATCAGGCCATGTCGTCGACGTGCGCAAGCCTGAGCCTCCTCCGTACGACTCCATAATCATAACCGACGATAAGCCATACGCGCTCCAGCCAGGAGAATTTATCCTCGGCCATACCTATCAGCACGTCACAGTTGGAAATTCACTTGGGTTTATGATCGAAGGGCGCAGTACCTTGGCGCGGGTTGGTCTCACTATCGTACAGACCGCGATGATGGTCTATCCCGGTCACAGCGATCGACCGGTAACGTTGGAGTTGGCTAATCATGGACCGAACCCCATCCTTCTCTATCCAAAGATGAAGATAGCCCGAGTGGTTCTCTTTGAGCTTAAAACGCCGAGCGCTGAGCGTTATGATGACAAGGGCAAGTATCGGTATCAACAATCTGTCGGCATACCGATCTACAACAACGAGATTATGAGTGACGACGAACTTGAGTAGAGTTTGTGAGTGTGTCGGGTGTAAGTACTGAAAAAGGAGCCCCGCAGGGGCTGGTCTCTCTGCGCACCGTCGTGGACGCGGCTCTTCGTGTCGCGAAGGCGAGGGGAGAGCGCATCGTGATAGTAGGTGGCTTCGTTCGTGATCTGCTGATGCGGCGTCCCGTTGGTGATTACGATCTCGATGTGGTGATTGAGGGAGATGGCCTCGCCCTCTCGAAGGCCCTGCAAGGGGAGATCGGCGGAGAGCGGCGTGAACACGTCAGTTTTCTGACCTCAAAACTTTTCTCCCCGTTCCGAGCCGAGGGAGGAGAGGCTCCCTATCTCTCGGAGGTCGATGTCGCGACCGCCCGGAGCGAGGAGTACGCGCGCCCCGGTGCGCTGCCGGTTGTCACTCCTACCAGTATCGAAAACGATCTCTGGCGACGGGATTTTTCAAGTAACGCGTTGGCACTCCCGCTCGCCGCGTATCGTGGACTGGTTTCGCAGGAGCTTTGTCTGGAAGATGTCGCGAAACAGGTTATCGATCCGTGTGGCGGATTGCCGGACATCAAGGGTTCAACCCTTCGAATTCTACATCCGCAGAGCTTTATCGATGATCCCACACGACTCTTTCGTGCTGTGAGGTACGTGGTGCGGCTCTCGTTTAATTTCGATCGAGCGACGCTCGCTGGATTCTACGAGGCGGTGCGAGGCGGCGCGTTAGCTACCCTCTCTCCCCGTCGGGTGTGGAACGAGGTGGTAACGGCGATAGGCGAGGAGTCGCCCGCGGAGGTTATTCAGGAGTTCGTGGAGCGAGGGCTCTTTACCCATCTTCCGATCGTCGATGAGGTTCAAGGAGATGATGTTGTTGAGGCGCTTCAAGCCATCGTCGCTCATCGTTCCGCCGTCACCCCTGATGAGTTTGTGGAGGCGGGTAAGTTAATTATTCTCGCGTTCCTTCTTCAGAGCGGTCGTGAGGATATCGCGCAGGCAACAAGTGAGGGGGCTCGTACGTTGAGGCGCGCTAGGGCTGCCGTTGATGGAGGCATGGCGCCCTCGAGCGGGCGGTCGAGATCTGATGCCCTGGCGATGTACGGCTTGTTGCGAGACCCCTCGTTTTTAAGCCTCCTTACGCATGAGGCTCAGTCATGACCACCTTATCGTTGGCGCTCGCAGAGGCGCTTCAGCGTCGTTATCCATCCGTCGCCATCTCCCCCGGCGCGGGATTCGTTCCCATGCTTGACCTCGCTAAGGGGGAGATAAGCTCAACCGCGGCAATTGAGGTCGCGCGAGCGCTTCGCGGAGACGCTCTTCGAATCGCGCACGAGATTGTATCCGATCTAGCGCCCCAGGTACCAGGAGCGTGGAATATCGTGTCGGGTTATATGATTCTCTCCGACACCCCTTCGCATATCTTACGAGAGGAGAGTCGTCTGCGGGATCAGCTCTTTACCCCGGGAAGAAAGACCCAGGTCCCTCGAACGATCGTATGTCTCGTGCCCGACGCGACCACTCCGGTCTACGCCCGACTGCGCTTGATAGCGTGTTGCGCCTCGCAGGCCCTTCTCGCGGTGGCGTTTGAGGGAGGGTGTCGTCTCGGATTTGAGCCCGACTCTCCGCGAATCGTGTCTACCCAGGATGCGGTGATCGCCTTAGTGGTGGACGCGGTGAATCGGTGCTTCCGAAACGAAGGTGAGGTGCGGCTCTCGTGTGAGCCTCCTCAGGCGAATCAAGACCGAGAGATGCCGATGACGGTGTGGACCTCTCACCACTACCATGATCGGCTTTCGCGTGAGGCGAAGCGGGCGTTCGTTGAGTCTCGCAATGCCGGCACAAGTTTTCTGAAGATACCCGCCGATGGGTGGCTCTTGAGTCGAGATCGAGCGCTCTCTGAACTTCTCTCGTCGGCGTCCATGGAGAAAGTAGTACGGAGACTCTCTGGTCGGGAATCGTGGCTTAGGTGGGTGCATCATATGGCCTCCTCGATCCCCTCTGGAGATCTTGATCCGGCGGTTTCGCTCTATGATGAATGCGCGTCTCCTCGGTGGAGTCTTCAAGTCCTGAGTCAGCGTATCGCGCAGCTCGTGAAGCCTCTTACTCCTGATGATGAGCGAGAGCTTCTTGAGCGCGTTGTAGCGCTACCAGCGCGAGATCGAGGACTCTCCCTGCGAGCGCTCTTCCTTCCGGCGCTCACCGCGCGCGCGGTGCGAGAGGGAGAGGTTCTCTCGTGGAGCGCCGTCGCCGAGCAGTTCGCCGCGCGCGCTCACGCGACGTTGAACGCGCCTCACTATCGCGCGGCCCTCAAAAACGGCGATCCGTCGGGTGAGTTGATGCAGATAAACGCTGGTCTAGTGCTCGGTATTGTCGGTATACTACCGGCAATAACGGAGGGCTAATGCGCAAGTCTTCAGCAGAGCACGCTACTGAGTATCATTCCGGGGTAAAAAATTCGGGTAGCAGGCGCTCCGGCGTAAAGAGTGGAGGGGGCATGACCCAAGGATACCGATTGCGCCCATCAGAGGATACTAACGGGAGGCCATCGATGACGGCGAGACGTGGTGATGGTCGTGGTTGGGATATTCGGCTTGGCGCGCTTCAAGTAGCGGTGTGGCTCGGTCTCGCCATCGGAGCTATCTGCGGCGCGTACTTCATCGGATTCCTGTCTGGGCGTTATGTGGGCTTCGAAGCGGCGCGTACCGCGTCAGGTGTTGAGGTTCCAAAGCTCGCCCTGAACGAGGAGTTCCCGGATAAAAATCAAAAAGGATGGGACTCTGTGTATGGACAGCTTGGCGGTTCCGCCGTTGTCGGATCGGAGGTCAAGAAGCCTGTTGAAGCGCAGAAACCGCAGGTGCCTGATCAACGAATCGTTAAAGCCGTTCAAGAAAGTAGGCAAGAGGTAGCCGCAAAGCCCCAGCAGACAGAAAAGCCCCGGCAGTTAGAGGCGGCTGTCGCGGCGCGGCGTGACCCGATCTCAGACCCTGATGCTATCTTTAACCAAGATCTCGGAGGCTCTCAGGCGCTCGTTGACGATGCTCCTTCCAAAGAGATCTCCGGAACGGGTGGAGAGGTCCGAGTACTCGGCCGAGAGGGTGATCTCATAGAGGGAACAGGAGCGGAGCTTGAGGGAAGAGGTGCGGCCCCCGGATCTCGTAAGGGTGCGCTTTCTCAAGAGGTCGCCCCAAAGAAAGCAGCGGTCGTTGAGCCAGAGGTTAGTGCGCCGGCTAAGGTAACTAAACCTGTGGAGACGAAGAAAGAGAAGGTCTCTGTCGTCAAGCGCCTTCCGAAGGGGTATTTCGCGCAGGTTGCCGCTCCCAAGACCAAGGGAGAGGCCGAGGACCTCGCCCGAAGGCTCCGAAAGTCGGGCTTCCCAGTTGTTGTTGAGGATAACAGCACGGGTCGATCTCCATTCTATCGTGTCATGGTCGGACCGGAGGATAATAAAGTTCAAGCAGATCGAATGCTTGGACAGCTTAAGCGTGAGAAGTACCTCGACGGAAAGATATTTGTACGTCAGGTGAAGTAACCCCCCTGGGCTGTCGATTTGTCTCTATTTTATTGAGTTAGCGTTTCGTATCTCCGATAGTTAGAGATAGGTTCTGTGCGGGTTGAGGGTGACCATAGCTCGCATAAGTGGGAATCCTATTTTGGTCGTAAAGACGCGAGAAGAAAGCGGTGCGGCAGCACCGCTACCTGGCAAAAGCACGCGATAGCGGGGTTTTGCCTCTTCTCCTAGGGAAGCTAAAGCTCAATCTATTCATGACGACTTCTGTACAACAGCGAGGATTTGATCTTTCGTCGTTACGGTGTGCCGCGGGAACGGACGTCGGGATGCGACGTGAGGAGAACCAGGACTCCTTCGGCGTTGTGCGCGATGCCGCGTTTCAGGGATTTTTTGTCGCCGACGGCATGGGAGGGGTCAAGGGGGGGGCTATCGCCTCACGGCTTGCCATCTCAATTCTGGAGCAGGAGCTCCCCTCTCTGACCGGCGCGGACCTCACTCCAGCCTCTCTCTCGTCCCTTGTGGCGACCATTAACTCCAA
This sequence comes from Bdellovibrionota bacterium, assembly GCA_032111275.1. Classification (GTDB taxonomy): domain Bacteria; phylum Bdellovibrionota_C; class UBA2361; order UBA2361; family OMII01; genus OMII01. The sequence continues at coordinate 9,070 of JAULVA010000264.1, read as the reverse complement.
AATATTTGAACAGGGAACCGCCCAGCCCGAACTCGCGGGGATGGGCACGACACTCGTCGGATTAATGTTCACCCCGGAGGGGATGCTCTTAGTCAATGTGGGCGACTCTCGAGCCTACCGTGTTCGGGGTGATTCGATCTCCCAGATATCTGAGGATCACACGCTCGTGCGTGAACTGGTTCGCTCCGGCGCCATCTCCAGCAAGGAAGCGGACCATCACCCCGTTTCTCACATGTTGACCCGTTCTCTTGGCCCGTTGGGTGACGTTGTAATCGAGTGTCGTCTCGAGAGTGAGCTGCCGCTTGACGGAGACATCTATGTGTTGTGCTCAGACGGGCTCTACAATTTCGTAAAGGACCACGAGATACTCGATGTGGTTCGCCAGAATCCACTCGATGACGCCAATCAGATCCTGATCAATCTCGCCAATCGACGTGGCGGTTCGGACAATATTACCGTAATCGTCGTGTCGGTCGGGGAAATCGGTGGTCGGCGCCGTGGAAACGACTATCGAAAGGCCCGGGGTGAGCCGAGTGGGGTGGTGAGTGACCACGCCGGTGAGGTCGCAAAAGACCCTATTCAACGGCCGAAAGGAGAGGAGGTTCGGGATAGCACGGCATCCTCTGGACCGGAGGCACCTCCAGCCGGTGCGCCGCAGGTTGAGGAACCAAAGGACTACCATGCGGAGCGCGAGAGTCTCAAAGAGCGAAAACGACGCATTTATCAGCAGAGTCAAGGTGTCCCAGTGACCCTTATGCTCGGAGCGGCGGTTATCTTCGGGCTCGTTGTGGGGGACGTCGCGCGTAGATGGGGGGCCTTCCCTGATTTTCTATCGCTGGGGGAGTCCGGGCCGTGGTCATTCAATTCCCGTGAGCAAGAACCGGAGAGGGTGACTAACTTTGACGACTTAACCAAGGAGCTGGCGCTTACTCGTTCGCAGTCGAGGAACCGGGAGGGACTTCCGGAGATCGCCCGACGGGTCGGAGGGATCGATTTCGCTCCAGCTCGCTCCCGGGACGGGATGGTCCATCACAATGGCGCGTCTCTGAATCGCACTACCCTTGAGAGCGCCGCCACCAAGATCGAGGCCCAATTAAGGGTGCTTTCAGAGTCGAGTACGGATGCGGCGGCGGCGTCCCTTCAACGAGCGCAGTCTCAACGTGACCGTTACGCCGTGGAGCTTAAAGAGATAGAGGGGCAGATCGACATCGCGTCGCGTAAGCTCTCATTGTGGTTCGGGCGCAAAAAGAAGGCTGAGGCGGGTGGGGAGGACCTCTTCCAGCTTGGCGGCGACATGGAGCGTGTGGGAGCGGTGTCAGAGCGGGTGAAGCGCAAAGCCGCGGAGTGGACAGAGGCCACATACCGTCTTCAAGCGAAGCAGGACGAATTTGAGCTCTATCCGTCGAACAACGAACTCCGAAAAGAGGTTGAACAATTGGCGGAGGATCGGTTACGACTCCAAACTAAGCTGGGGGAAGAGGTCGTGGTGGCTATCGATAGCGTACTAGCGGATACCTACCGTCAACTTGAGGATCTGAAGGCGCGCCGGGATATCGTGGCCGCCCAAGCCAATAACGCTCAGGAAGAGGTGGAATTTATTCAAACTGTGGCAAGTCCTGACGAAGCAGCTCGCGCGACGCTCCGAAGGCGTCTTGAGGGGGAGCTCGCTGATATCCGAGAGGCCCTTGCCGGTGTAAAGGGCTACTAGGCCTCCCCGATTACCACTGGTATCACTTTGTAATTCCTTACGTGAACGTTCACGTAGGGTTTCGGCTTACTTCCCTAGGATGTAGCTCGGGACTGTCCCATATCCGAAAATCCCCCTCACGTGCATACTCGTACTGGAAAGGCCTGTAAGGTCAGGGTATCCTTACGGCGCAGTTCCATGAATGTGCTCGTACCCAGGATGGTCCCATGAAAAAATGTGCTCTTTTGAGTGTCTCTGATCGAACCGGTCTCTCTGATATCGCTGCCGCGCTCAACACCGCTGGCTATACCCTCCTCGCCACATCAGGTACGGGAAAGGCCCTCGATGAGGCGAAGATCCCGTGGACCTCGGTTGAGTCATACACCGGTCTTGCCGAACTTCTCGATGGGCGGGTAAAGACCCTCCACCCGAAGATTCACGGCGGAATCTTGGCCCGACGAGATCAGCCCCATCACCTTACGCAGATGGAGGAGGCTCAGATCGGACCGATCGATGTGGTGATCGTCAATCTGTATCCCTTCCTCAAATACGTCCAGAGTGAGAAGGCATCCAAGCCTGAGGAGATGACGGAGCTGGTCGATGTTGGGGGACCAACGATGATTCGCGCCGCAGCCAAGAACCAGACGCCGACGCTAGTCACAGCAGCAATGGTTGTGGCGTTAGCAATACATCGCGCCAGCGGGCCGCGCGGCGGCGAGGTCAATGAAACCGTCTCTAGCGAGCCGTTGTTTCATTGAACTCGCCCCGCCGCAGCGTCCGGCCATCCGGCTGCTGCCGGCTTGTACGTTGATGACGCGCGGC
>JAULVA010000264.1:0-6551 GCA_032111275.1 Bdellovibrionota bacterium | reverse complement strand
CAGCCAAGAACCACGCCTTCGTGCTTCCTCTGGTCGATCCCGCGGACTATCCTGAGGCGATAGCCGCTCTTTCCGCGAAGAGCGCAGGGGATCCCTTTCCACTTGAGATGCGTCGTCGATTAGCGAGCAAGGTATTCGCTACGCTCTCACAGTACGATGGAGCCATCGCGAAATACTTCGCAGGTCTCGTCTCCGCCGGGGCCCCAAACGCCGAAACTGCCGAGCTACCCGCTGAGTGTAACGTCACCCTCTCTAAGGTGGTTGACCTTCGATATGGCGAGAATCCTCATCAGCGAGCGGCATTCTATGAGTCGAAGTCAAACGCGCTGACACTTTTCTCGGGGCCGAAGTGGGAGCAGTTAGGGGGCAAGGAGTTATCCTACAACAACATGCTCGACCTAGACGCCGGATTGCGTCTCCTCTCAGATCTGCCAACTGAGCGAACAACGGTGGCGATCTTGAAGCACCTTAATCCATGCGGCGTCGCGGTTGGCGCATCCGTTGTGGAAGCTATCGAGCGCGCGAAGGAGTGCGACCCTCGAAGCCATTTTGGTGGGGTCTTGGTATGCAATCGGCCCGTTGATAGGGCTGCCGCTGAGGAGATTCGCGGAGACTTCGCGGAGCTGGTGCTCGCGCCTGATTTCGTTGAGGGTGCGCTTGATGTCCTTCGCGCGAGTAAGAACCTGCGAATCCTCAAGGTTGATGTCTCAACCCTCAAAGGTTTTGACCTTCGGACGGTAGCGGGCGGTGTGCTTGTGCAAGAGCCAGATATCGATCGCTCTCGAATCGCCCACGCTGCCCTCTCTTCATCCCGCGCACCGTCGGATGAGGAGCTCGCCGACCTTGAGTTGGCGTGGCGCATCGTTGGTCACGTGAAGTCGAACGCGATCGTGCTTGTTCGTGATGGGCTCCTTATCGGGGTGGGGGCTGGTCAGATGAGTCGCATCGACTCGGTCGAGCTCGCGATTCGCAAGGCTAAGACACACGGGCATCTTCTTAACGGCGCGGTCGCCGCTTCGGATGCCTTCTTCCCATTCCCCGATTCCGTGGAAACCTTGGCGGGTGAGGGGATCACCTGTGTTGTGGCTCCCGCGGGCGCCCGAAGGGACGATGATGTTAAAGCGACAGCAAACGCCAAGAACGTTTCGCTTTTCTTCGCGAGCGATAGGCATTTTAGACACTAGAGGTAGGCTTCTATGAAAATTCTTGTTGTTGGAAGTGGCGCTCGTGAGCACGCTATCTGTTGGCGTCTTGCGATGTCGAAGGAGGTGTCGCAGGTGATCTGTGCCCCCGGTAACGCGGGTATCGCTACCTGTGCCGAGGTCATTCCGGTCACCGCCACCGCGGTAAACGATCTGCTCACGTTGGCCCAAGAGCGCGGGATTGATCTTACCGTCGTTGGTCCAGAGGTCGCCCTCGAGGCTGGGATCGTCGATCTCTTTCAGGCAAACGGGAAGGCCATCGCTGGGCCGAGCAAAGCAGCTGCGCTTCTTGAGAGCTCAAAAGCGTTCGCTAAAGAGGTTATGGTCGCCGCAGGTGTTCCTACCGCCTCATATGAGGTCTTCACCGGACAGAGCGAGCTTCGTGAGTATTGTCGGGTACAAGGGGCACCTCTCGTTTTAAAAGCGGACGGTCTCGCCTCAGGAAAGGGCGTTTTCGTTGTGACCGACGCCAAGGACTTTGAGCCAGCTTTCGAGCAGCTGTTCGGTCCAATCCGCGCCGAGCGAGTGGTCGCGGAGGAGTTCCTCGATGGTGTTGAGGTGAGTTGTATCTTCGCGTGCAACGGCGAGGATCTGATCCCGCTCGCGCCAGCGCATGATTACAAGCGGCTTCGTGATAATGATGAGGGCCCGAACACGGGAGGCATGGGCTCTGTCTGTCCCTCACCGCGAATCTCCGGCGCGGAGTTAGAGTGGATCCAGGAGCGATGCGCCGCTCCCATCCTTACCGAGATGGCGAAGCGCGGCACCCCATTTTCTGGATTCCTCTACGCGGGCTTGATGGTCCCGCGTGATCTCGCTCGCCGACCAGAGGGTATTCGAGTTTTGGAGTACAACACCCGCCTCGGAGATCCCGAATGTCAGGCTATCTTGGTTCGACTCGCGAGTGAGCCAACTGAGCTCTTTCAATGGATCGCTGGAGTTCGCAAAGATAAGCCTACCCTTGTATGGCGCAACGAGGTGAGTACCTGTGTCGTCGTCGCCTCAGATGGATATCCCGAAGGGGTCTCAAAGGGGGATGAGATCGTGGGGTTAGATCTCGCCGCGCTCGTCCCTGCCGCGCTCGTCTTTCACGCGTCGACCTCAGTCAATGAGAGGGGGCGTTTGGTATCGAACGGCGGTCGGACCTTGAGTGTTGTGGGAGTAGGGGGTGATGTTGAGTCCTCGCGGCGTGTCGCCTACAAGGCGGTTGACCTTATTCAATTACGTGGCCGCCGTGTTCGAAGAGATATTGGGAGCTAGCACCACATGATAAAATTTCTTCTGGGGTTTCTTCTCGGAATGATCGGAGTGTTGGCGATCCAAGAGCGCGCCGAGGCGGCGGATGTAAAGATCGTCGATTCAGCGGGGCTGATCCGCGGGGTTCGCGTTGTACGGGATTCCTCTCGGGTAACCGTATCGTTGGTGGACGCCAAGGGTGCTCGGGGTGAGTGTGTCGCCACCAACCTCGATGGTATCGCCGCTGAACGCCGAGAAGCTATCTCTCCAAAAGGGGAGTGTGTGTTCAAGGTGCTCGCCGCTGGCACCTGGCAGATAACGGTTACGGGTGGCGTTCGGTGGCGAGCGCACATCGATGAATAATTCATGGCTCTCCCTCTATACCGGTGAAGGTGAGCGACCCCACGGTGAGGAGGGGCCGTTCGGTAGCCTCCTTTCCCGCGACCAGGCTTTCCGAATCATGGAAAGTGGCGCGCGTTTTGATCTCGTAATCTTTGGTTGTGGACTATCCGGTGTCGCGGTTGCGCGCGAGGCGGCGTTGGAGGGCGCTCAGGTTCTCTTGATCGATCCTGGCTATCCCGGAGCGCACGCGTGCGCGTGGCGGGAGAGCCTCGTGAGGGAGATGCATGGGTCGCCATGGTCGCTCCTACGATCCTCTCGCGCACTGCGTCATACGGTACGTTCCTTGGCACCCCACCTGGCGGTGGCTCGACGGTGTGATCTTTCACTCTGCAGGGGGCTTGGTGCTCGGTTGGCATCACGCTCGCTACGCACGATCGCCACCTCCGTTGCGCAAGGTCGGGGTGTCGCTGATATCCCGGATATCGATGAACGATCGCTCGTTCGCGAGCTCACCCTCGCCGCGCGACAGGAAGGGGTGTTCGTGGTAGGCGCGACCTCCCCTGCCTATGTGGAGCGAGACGTTGTGAGCGGTACCTTTCGAGTCGCGGTGCGAGACCTCTTGAGCGATGAGCAGGTCGTCGTACAGGGTGGGGGGCTCTTCGTTGATCCAACGTTTACCCATCCGCTCGCCAGTCGTATCGGTACGCCGATAACGAGATTGTCTCAGGAAGGCCCGCCTCACCTCATCGTTGTGTGCTCGGTGCGTGAACGTGGCGAGCCAGACTCGGTGCGGCATTTCGAGCTCTCGAATGGGTCTTTAGGCGTGGTGTGCGAACTACGGCCGGGGGTCGTTGAGGTCTCACTTCTCGGTCTCGGAATGATGGAGGACCCCTCATCACGAGGCGATATCGTTCGTCAGCTCTGTGAGGCGAGCGGATACGCCTTCGTCGAGGAGATTAGTCGGCGTCGGGCCGGTCGTCGATGTGGCGCTCGCGTCGCCGTGGAAAATCGACGGGGAATCCTTATTCCCCATGAATCCTCCCCGTGGATGATTGAGACCGTTCTCACAAGAACCATGCGATTCATTGAAGGTGATGGCTCCGAACGTCGAGTTCGTCGGGCGCTGCCCGGTGAATGGAGAGTGGGGGAACGGGATGAGTTTATCGAGATGGCTCGGCGCGCTGGAGTTTCTGAGAGCACCATCTCATTGGTGATTGAGCGATGGCGCGGCAGGGTTCGTTATCTCTCCGAGATCGAGAGATCATTCGAGGAGGTCTGTCCCGGCGTTCTCCGAGGGGAGATCGCGCTCGCGGTGATAAGTGATCAGGTCGCCTCGCTCGAAGACCTGCTGTTTGGTTCTCTCGGCCTCCATACGCTACCAGGATGGCGCGCGATGGTAGCGCCGATCGCCGCCGCGTTAGCGGAAACTGGTGCAGTGGCGTACGAAGCGCTTGACCTTGAGCGGGTCTCGGTGGCTATGTCGGGTGGATAGGTTTCCGTGGGGAAGCGAGGCAAAACAACGCATGCGCGTTGTTTTGCATAGGTGTGAAGCCTATGCCGGCCGCAAAGACACGAGAAGGAAGCACGCAATAGCGGGCTTTTGCCTCTTATCCCTACGGCTTCAGCACTATCTTTCCGAACTGTTGTCCATCCTCAAGACGCTTGATCATCTTAATCCCCTCTGAGAGTGGGGCGACCGTATCGATAGGGATCCGGATCTTATGTTGAAAGATGAACTCCATGGCCTCGGTGAAATCGGAGCGGCTTCCCATCGTTGAGCCGATCAGTGACACCTGCTTCGTGAAGAGGAGACGATTGTCGAAGGAGAGCTCGTATCCCTTCGTGTTTCCTACTGTCACGATGCGACCACCTCGCGCGACGCTCCGCAAGCTCTTCGGGAAGGTCTTGGCACCAACGTTATCTACGACCACATCGACACCCCGACCCCTGGTCAATTTCAGAACCTCCGCTGGCCAATCCTGATGCGTTGTATAATCGATGACCGACGAGGCTCCCAGTGCCATCGCCTTTTCGAGTTTCGCTGGTGATGACGACAGAGCGATTACGTTAGCGCCAGCCGCCTTGGAGAGAAGTATTGAGAGCGAGTTGACCCCTCCACCTGATCCTACGACGAGCACGGTCTCGCCCGGGCGGAGATTCGCTCGTTTGAAAAGCATGCGCCAGCAGGTGAGTCCAACTAGGAGAGGTGCCGCGCCATCCTCAAACGAGACGGTGTCCGGTAAGCGATACAGGTTCGTCGCGGGGACGCAGACGTATTCGGCCATCCCGCCGCGCGTCTGCTCTCCGAGGATCTTAAATCCTGGGCTTAAACTATCTTCGCCCTTGCGCGTCCACTCGTCGTCAGAGGTGATGATTCCCGGATTGACGATCACACGGGTGCCTGGAACCCACGTTGTTCCAGGTGTGTTCACCGCGACGATCTCGCCCGCGACATCGGACCCACTTATGTGCGGCATCTCAACGTTGAGACCTTGCCATCCCCGTCGAACCCAGATATCGAGATGGTTTAACGCTACCGCTTTAACTCGAACGAGCGCCTCACCGGGCTTGGGCTCAGGTTGGGGTATGTCAGCGTATTTAAGTTTCTCTATCTCTCCGTGTTGCTCAAAGAATATCGCTTTCATAGTTCTCGTTCGTTGTACTCGTGCGGTGAGGAGGACCGTTACTACGTCTCCGTTTCCCCTCTCTTAGATAACCACTCCAACGGTTAAACAGGCAAGGGGAATTGAAGCCTCGGGATAAAATGCAAAACCCCGCTATCGCGGGCTTTTGCTAGGCGCGAGTCAGGGTAACGCAATGCCAACCATTCTCGCTTTTCTCCTCATCCAATACCCATCCGTGGTTCTCGACGTAGGTGTCCACCACGGAATCCCGCACAAGCTCCGTGATGCCGGACATGATCGCGACGCAGCCGGGTGAGGCGAGCCGAGTGACCTCGGATGACAGTTGTACGAGCACCTCGCCGTAGAGGTTCGCGAGTATGAGATTGAACGGCGTGGTCAGCTCCTCGATCGGTGTTGTTGAAGGGGTTATCAGATGGGAGAGGTTGTTAAGCGCGACGTTATCCGCTGCGTTGGTGATCGCGTAGGGGTCGTTATCAACCGCTTCGACAGGTGTGTGGAAAAGCTTCGCCGCGGCGATAGCCAGAATGCCGCTTCCGGTGCCAAGATCGAAGATGGAGAGTTTTTGTCGCGCGAGGTGAGGCGCGCGTTCGCTCAGAGTTTGAAGGATCATCCTCGTAGTCGGATGGTGGCCGGTTCCGAATCCCTGGCCTGGGATGATCTTGATAGTGTTGGGTTCGGTCGCCGTGAGATCGTCGCTTGTCTCCACAGGAAGAACTTTGAGAGCTCCCGCGTCGACAGGCTGCCACACCTCGGAGCACTGCCGATTCCAGTTCTCCTCTTTGACCTCGTCGACGCTGACGATCTCACACCGCTCGGAGGTCGCGATGTTCGCCAGCCGGTCCGCTTCAGCTTTATCCCCGGCTACAAAGCATGAGATCGTTCTATCAGCTTCCACCGTTGTTCCGGCGGCTCCTGCCTCCATGAGGGTATAGCAGAGGGTGTCGATCTCTTCGCCTGAGAGGGAAGGGGAGGGGCGGAACGTTACTCGAAACCACTTCATAGGGAGCCTGAAAATAAACACCCCGCGCCCCCTTGTATATCCAGGGGGCGCGGGGTTGGTCTTACGACCCATGCAGCGCGAGTTAGATCGCCTTCTTGATCGTCGCTACGAGCTGATCCTTTGGAA
>JAULVA010000263.1:0-6930 GCA_032111275.1 Bdellovibrionota bacterium | reverse complement strand
TGGCCGGGTGGGTGGGTGTCGGCAGGCACGTGTGCGGCACGACAGCTCTCTCTCAGGAGGAGGAGGAGGAGCGGTCGACGCATTCGATCATGCCCCACGCACGCCCCACGACCACGGCCTGCTGCAGCCAGCAGGGGGAGGACCCGCTCACCGCGTAACCGCACCTCCAACCCATCAAGCCCTGGCGAGCATGATCGGGTCATCTCGAGAAGCCGTCACCCGAGCCCTCAAGGAGCTGGAACGGTTGGGGCACATCGCGATCGATGAGGATCAGATATTTGTCCTCTCACTGCCCAATTAGAAGTTACCCCAGACGCTTGCGGAATTTAGTGAACATCGGCCGCGGCCTATTTGAAGAGATAGCAAGCACTCAGCTACTGTGAGGGAAGCGAGGCAAAACCTCACGTGAACGTATCCACAACTAGATTACTAGTACGTTGTGCCTCGCCCCCTAAAGATGAGTTTGTTATCCACGAGCCCTCACGTGCATGTTGTCTGGTTTAAACGGGACCTTCGTGTTCACGATCACTCCCCCCTCTCCTCCGCGGCGCGAGCCGGGACGGTACTCCCCCTGTACGTTTTTGAACCGGAGGTGTGGCGTTCACCGGACATGAGCGCCCGTCATCGGTGGTGGGTCACGGAGTCCGTGCGAGAGCTTCGCGAACACCTGACCCGTCTCGGACAACCGCTGATTGTGCGGGAGGGATCGATCCTCGACATCCTGAGAGAGCTGCAGCGCGCCTTCGGCTCATTCACGCTCTGGTCTCACGAAGAGACCGGCAACGCGCAAACCTTTGAACGGGACAAATCGGTAGCGGCGTGGTGTCGTGACCTGGGGATTACGTGGAATGAACACCGACAATTCGGCGTTGTTCGTCGCCTACGCTCTCGGGAGCGCTGGTCCGAGCAGTGGGAGGAGTTAATGACAGCGCCTCTCATCGCCCCGCCGAAGAGTCTCGCGCCGATCTCGCTTGAGGTTGGGGATATCCCAGCTGCACCGGCGGATTTTGAACCCTCACGACTCAACCAAAAGCCGGGGGAGCGCGCCGCCCTGCACTGCCTGCGCTCCTTTCTCTCGGAGCGTGGCGAGTCCTACTCGGGCTCAATCTCCAGTCCTCTCACGGCGCAAAAATTCGGTTCTCGCCTCAGCCCCTACCTCGCCTGGGGCAATCTCTCGATGCGAACCGTGGTGACAGAAACACGGAAAACGATAGCGCACCTTCGAGAACTTCCTCCCCCGGCTCGAGGTTCGTGGCTTCGCTCCCTCTCCGCGTTCGAATCGCGTCTCCATTGGCATTGCCACTTCATACAGAAACTCGAGTCAGAGCCATCTATCGAGTTTCACACCTTTGTTCCCGCTCTCGATACGATGCGCGAGGGGCATCACAACGAGGAGTACCTCGCGGCATGGCAGGAGGGACGAACGGGATATCCCTTTGTGGACGCGTGCATGCGGTCGCTTCGCGCCTCCGGATGGCTCAACTTTCGCATGCGGGCGATGCTCGTGAGTTTCGCCGCCTACGATCTCTTTCTCGATTGGCGCTTGTTCTCGCACTTTCTCGCTCAACAGTTCCTCGACTATGAACCGGGGATCCACTATCCGCAGATCCAGATGCAATCGGGGACTACCGGGATCAATGCCCTTCGAATGTACGATCCCGTGAAACAGGGCTACGATCACGACACAGAGGGGACCTTCGTTCGAACGTGGGTTCCCGAGCTCGCCACCGTGAACGGCCCCCTCATTCACGAGCCATGGAAGCTCTCGCCCCTTGAGCTTCGTGAGGCAGGAATCGAGATAGGGCAGGACTATCCGGAGCGTGTGGTTCTCCACCTTGAGGCCGTGCGACAGGCGCGCGAGGTGGTGCGCCAGTGGCGGGGGCGCCCTGAATTCAAGGCCCAATCACGGGGCACCCTCTCAAAGCATGGGAGCCGCAAAAGGCCAAGGCGGGGGGCTGGGCCGACAAAGGGATCCCTTAACCAACTCTCTCTCTTCCCGACTCCTCAGGGTTGATGGATCGATCTAGATCTTTACATTCCGACTCATATAATCCGCACCCCTGCTTGACATGCCAAACTGCCTCCTGATACACATAGCACCGTTTTGACACGTCTCGCTTTTTCGCTGTGTCTCTAATTCACAGATCATGCCGCGGACACGGGACTTTTTAGGAACTAACGACATGAAAAGATTAGCAAAGAGCCTCTTCGCGTCAGCGGCTCTCCTAACCTCCGCCCTTCCCTCGACGGCCATCGCCGATGACCGGGAGGAGATCAAGCTCCTCAAGGAGCGCTTGGCGGCTCTTGAAGCGAAGCTGAACGACCAAGATAAAAAGATCGTAGAGCAGGACAAGAAGGTCGAGGAAACAACGACCTCCCTCGCTAGCGAGATTAAGCAAACCCGGCTCGGTCAGCTTCTCCCAGAGAAGAAGGAACTCAAGAGCCAGTGGGGTATGGGTCCAGCAGCCTCAAGTGTCTATAACGTCTCCAGCGGTCTCTCAATCGGTGGATACGGAGAGGCGAACTACCAGGCATTCGTTGAGAACGCGGATGGCAAGGACAACAAAGCGGATACCCTCCGCATGGTGACCTACATCGGGTACAAGTTCAGCGACAACATACTCTTCAACTCGGAGATCGAACTTGAGCACGGTACCACCGATGATATCGGTGGAGATTCCGGCGACAAGGGTGGAGAGGTCTCGGTCGAGTTTGCCTATCTCGACTTCTTGCTTGAGAAGCAATTCAACGTGCGTGCGGGTAACGTGCTTATCCCCATGGGTTTCATCAACGAAATTCACGAGCCGAACTACTTCTATGGCGTGATTCGTCCAGATGTTGAGCGATACATCATCCCCACAACGTGGCGTGAAATGGGTATGGGATTCTTCGGCCAAGGGGACGCGGCTGGAAAACTTGAGTACCGTACCTACGTCGTCAACGGACTTCGCGCCTCACGATTTGAGGACACCGGTATCCGAGATGGTCGACAGAAAGGTAACCAGGCGCTCTTCGAAGACGTTGCCTGGACCGGCCGTCTCGACTTCTCGCCTGAGGCTGTTCCGGGGCTCCTCGTAGGTAGCTCATTCTGGCTCGGAGGATCTGGCCAGAACGAAGAGTTTGACGGCAGCTATCCAACTGTTCTCACGACGATCGGCTCGGCGCATGCTCAGTATAACTACCGACAACTCCAACTTCGCGCGCTTGGCGCGTGGACAGGAATCCAGAATGCCGCCGACGTCAGTGAGCAAAACGGCGAGACTATCGGAAGCCGACAAGATGGATGGTATGTTGAGAGTGCGTACGATATCCTTCCTCATCTTGTCAGTGGAACGCGGCAGAGTGTGGCGCCGTTCTTCCGGTACGAGCGAATGGACACCCAAGCGGCGGTTCCGTCCGGCTTCCCGCGAGACGGATCGCTGGATCAAACGATCTACACGGTCGGATTATCCTACAAGCCCGTCGACAAGGTTGTGATCAAGGCAGACTACAAGAACTACCAAGTTGATGGCCCAACCCCTCCGGCTGATGTCGTGGCGTTGGGACTCGGCTTCGTTTACTAAAGGAAAACCGGAAAAGGATGGAGAGATATCTCGGAAAAGGTACTCAACGAAGTGCTTTCGCGCTCAGCATCCTCCTACCGGCACTCCTAACCCTGTGCGTCGTGGCGGCTCCACACGCCGCGCGCGCAGAGGTTTTATTGGCCCAAGACGAGGCGATGGAAGCCGCCTTCGGCGCCGGGGCACAGATCACCTCCCACACCAAAAAGATATCCTCAGAGAAAAAGATAGCGATAGAAGAGCTCGCTCAGACGAAGCTGACCTCGTTGTTCCTCCACTACTACGAGGGACGGCGGAACGGGGAGTTCCTGGGGTACGCTGTCATAGACTCTCGAGTAATGCGCACGAACCTTGCCGTCTTTATGGTGGTCCTCTCAAAGGAGTTGGTGGTTCAAAAGGTCATTCTTCTCGCCTTTCATGAACCCTCCGATTATCAACCCACGGATAGCTGGCTCAAGCAGCTTGAGGGCCCCAGGCCAATGCAGGATTTAGTACCTGGACAAGGCCTTGCTCCGATAGCAGGATCGACCCTGACCGTGAACGGCTTATCTGACGGCGTACGGGCTGTACGGGCTTCGTTCGAAGTTCTCCTGAAGGAAGGGAAGTAATGCGATTTATCATCACCGGCGAATGGAGTCGTAATACACTCTTACGAGTGATTGTCCTCTTTTTCCTCTTCTACTGCTTCGCCTTCTGGCTCACCAACTTTGGGCTCTACATGGAGATGGGGTTAAGCTACCAAGGTGTTGTCGAGCACTACCTGGGATCCCCTGAGAAGTTTACCCGACCCAAAAGCATCCGCGGACTTATGGAGGTGAGCCACTTTCATCTCTTCGCGATGGGGATCTTTCTTGTATCTCTCATGCATCTCCTCCTCTTCGTTCCGATCAACGGGCTGCTTAAATTGGTACTTATCGTGGCCGCATTCACGAGCGCGTTCCTCGATGAAGCATCCGGATGGCTGATCGTATTTGTGAGCCCTCTCTTCGCCTACATGAAGATAGCGTCGTTCGTGGTGCTACAGCTCTCTCTTATTACCACCATCGCCCTCGCGGTGTGGTCGGTGGCTATGTCGCAACGCAACGCCTACGCGGACTCGGCGCAACGATCGCGGCCATCGTAGCTCATATGGGACTCAACCGACTCCTCGTGCTAACGATGAGCCTCTGCGTGGGGTGCTCAGCTACGTCTCACACGGATGCGCCACCGCAAGCCCAGCACCAAGTATCAGAGATTCGGTATGTGATGGGCACCCTTTTGGAGATCACCCTCTTCGCCCCATCGCATCACGAGGGACGCGCGCTCCTGAACGATACCTTTCAGATCGCTGAGCATCTCGACTCCGTGTTAAGCACCTGGAAGCCCGAGAGCCCAGTCAGTGTCTTTAACACGGACCCCTCACCTCACCTACGACAGGTGGACCCTGACCTCTATGCCCTCGTCATTCGCTCACAGGAGCTCTCAGCGAGAACCGATGGAGCGTTCACTATCGGGGTGCGTCCCCTCGTCGAGATGTGGGAGAACGCGGCGAAAGCGGGTGCGCCGCCCTCGGCGCGCGCGATTGCTGATGTTGAGAGACTCATCATGCCCGCGAATCTTCTAACCTCCCCTCCCTTCAACCTCGGTAAGCGGTTTCCCGAGGTACGGATAGAGACCGGCGGCATCGGCAAGGGCTACGCCGTTGATAGAATGGTGTCCTTCCTGCGATCACGGGGAGTTGGCCAGGCCTTCATTAATTTTGGACGCAGCAGCATCGCCGCGATCGGAAAGCCCCCTGGCGCGTCTGGATGGAGGATGGAGGTCGCCCTCTCTGATACATCATCCGAAGGGATAATCGAGCTCCACGACGAAACGCTCTCTGTGTCGCGAGCCCGAGGCACACCCTTTGTGATCAATGGCGTCGCGTACGCCCATATATTCGATCCACGAACCAGAATGCCGGTCAAAGCCGCGCGCGGCGCAGCGGTTCGTGGACCCTCAGCCACGGATGGAGAGGCCTTTGTGAAGTACCTGATTATCAGAGGCGCGCCATCGGCACCTGTCGCGGACGACTGGGGAGGTGTAGGTTGGGTTGTTAGAACCGATAACGCGGTGGAGATGTCGAGAGGATTCGGCATCAATAAGGGTAAAATCGAGGGTACCCCATCGATGACGGGGGTTGAAGGTCACGGAAAGCGAACACCCAGCTCCATCAAAGCGGCTCTGTAGAGACCTGATGGGAGAGGCACATCGAACACCTCATAATCCTTGAGAGATCGGGAAAATGCCTCTACCCCGCCCTCCTCGGCGACGACGTGTTTGGCGTATCCGAGAGCCAGCTTCCGCTTGACCTCAAGGGGCACGGACGGTCCTCCATCGTTGTGGTCGTTGGTGAAGATCGAGGTATCTTGAAAGAGCCTCGTAGGTTGGGGCGAACCCGGTGATGTTTTGGTTATCTCAAGCCACCCAGCCTCACCATTCCTGACTGAAAGCACTTGAAACACTCCCTCGTTGGTTCTTACCTCAGATATCACCTCAACACCCTTGGACTGAGGATTCGTATGGGTATCCACATGCTCAAGCGAAGCGACGCCCCCTTCACTCGGGTTGGCCCGAGCAGCCTTTGGGAAGGATAAGCAGAGTGAAGAGAGCACGACGACACAAGCGGCGTCGGCGATTCGTTTCAGTAACATCGTATCTCCTTGTTCAGACGTAATCATGATCGAACCTACCTGTTAATCACAAAAAAACGGGCGGCTGATCCTCCGATCCCTTGAGTTTGAATACTTCGGGAGCCACTTGAATTACCTATGCCCTGGCTTCCCTGACCATACACGATGTGCGAAGCGCTACCACCCCATGCTGGATTCCACGCGGAGATGTAATCCCTTCCACTGCTGATAGCTTGCTCGCGACTCACCTCCGTGAACATCTGCGGGTTTCTCTCCATCGCTCTCACAGTGTCATACACCGAGAGACTGTTGCCCCCTGGGCCGACGATTGTACTGCCAGTGATACTCCTGAACACATCGTTAACGACCCAGGCGCAAGCTAGATTACCAGACCCTGTGCCGGGGACCCCGCGGGTGCTTTCACCGATCCGCTGAGCCGCGGCGCTCGTGAATGAGTTGGAGCCTCCTCCAAATGGGAGCATACCACCGCCACCCCCCGACAGCAGCCCTAAAAGGTTGCTGGCCGCCATGAGCGCGCTTTGACCTGTATTTGAGGAACTAAATTGAGAGCCCCCTGAACCGAAAGTTGAGAAGAGGTCCTGCAACATGGCGAATAACGCCACCCCTTGAGGGAGGTTATTCATAAGGTTGCCACCACCACCCTGCAGCTGGTTTCCCAACCCCGCGAAGGGCCCGTTTCCGAGGGCGGAGGACTTAAG
>JAULVA010000262.1:10207-13891 GCA_032111275.1 Bdellovibrionota bacterium | reverse complement strand
AACTGCCAACCCACCCCCTTTCGAGCCGTTGATATTTCTGGTGGGAACGTTCAGGCCATCAAGCCCCCCAGCCCACTGCGTGGGACGAGTCGATCTGAAAATAACCTGCTTCGAATCGGTCACTGGAGTTAGTGACTGCGCAGGACATCCAACTACTTTCTTGCCATCTAACCAGGGAACATCGCTGAGCCGCTCAGGCCCGAAGGACCTGACCGGCGTTCCTGTAACTACGAACTGCTTATTGAAAAACTGCCTAATTTCGCTCATCGCAGCCTTACGCGCTCTCTCGTAATCCTGAGCCTCTGATACGCTCGCCAACGAGAGAACGCACCCGAGTAGTATGACTAAATGGCCTATTGAAATTTTTGTTATCATAAAAACCCTTCCCGATTAAATACTGTACAATTCTTACAGTATAAACCGCTATTTCGGTCTTAGTCAAATCAAAACCCGGTGCGCGAGTGAATTCCGGGTGCCCTTCGCGCATGGCTCGCCCACGGCTCGCGCATGGACCTCTAAAAACGCCATAATGAACCGATCGGAGCGACCGCCCGCCGTGCCCGTGGGCACGTCACTTCGCGTCCCATGGTAGAGCGAGGATCCCGTCTCATGTATCTTATCGGATCCACAGAGGATTATCTCGTCCCCTCCCTCGCAAGCCTACGTAACAACCCGAGCCGCGGGCACCATAACACCGAGAGGCTTTATTGAGAGTTGGGTCCCTCTGTGAGCGCGAACCAATCATTAGAACGAGCATTGAACACCGAGAGCGGACCGACCACTCACGGAGGCGAGCGGCTGACTATGCCTGCGGTTCACCCGGAAGATAGGGGGGAGAGAGGGCACTGGAGAGATTAAGAATCTGAAGCCCCATCAGGAAGCTCTGCAGCAAGCGTACGACACCGCTCGACGAACTCCGCATAAAGCGGTGGCTTTCGATTACCGCGAGGGGATGCGCGGTGAGCTTGTAGGCACGACCGGGCTTCAAAAAAATTTTCTCCTCCCAAACGGAGAGAAGCTAGGTTCGCTGGTGAGCATCGGGCTCCCAGCGAATTGCACCGACCCCAAACTCCGCGAGATCCGGTATAGCCCGGAGGATAACGGATTTTGGCTGAAGTTTTCGGGGGGGAGGGAAGGAGGTTTATGTTCTTATCTATGAGAACAAGAGCGGCGAAGACGCAATTACCACCAAGGAGGCGATAGAAACCGCAAGACGTAGAGCGGAGCTCGCGCAAGGATACGAAATCGCCCGCACAAAAGGGGTATTCTATTTCGACAACCCTGAAATTATCCGTGGCGACCTTGTAGGCACGAACGGGCTACTTCAAATATATTTACCCCTCCCAAACGGAGAGAAGCTAGGTTCGCTGGTGAGCATCGGGCTCCCAGCGAATTGCACCGACCCCAAACTCCACGAGATCCGGTATAGCCCGGAGGATAACGGATTTTGGCTGAAGATGAGCGCCACGACTACGACGGGTCGTCCTAGGGTCGTAGAGTTCCTTGTTACCGAAGCACAAGGAGTTAGCGGTAAACAAGCTATCCTTGAAACAAGGGTACTCGGAGCCAGCGAAGGGGAGGATAGGGAGCCACTCCCTCCAACGTTCCGACCTACCGAGAGGAGTGAGGGTCGCCAGAGAACCTCCCGCCGCGCGTTACAGGGGGAGGTCTCGGCACACGTGAAGCGCGCCCGTAATGGCGTTACCTTCCTCAAGGGCGAAGCGTTCGAGCAGGTCGCCGGAGTCCTCCTTGCGCTTGCGTATCCTACAGAGAGGATCACGCCGCAGTACTGCCTTAAGGTTGGTCTCACCCCCGAAGGGCAGGGATTCTTCGGCATGCGCGCTGACTATCGTGTCGGAACCGATAAGATCTATGAGGTGAAGTGGGGTGGCGCAACGAGTAACATTAGAGAGACCTATGAGCGCCACACCGAGCAGCTCAAAAAAGCTGGGAGCGCGAATCCGATCTCGTACACCCTCCTTCTCCTGCAAAGGAATGATGATCTCAGAGTTCCCTATACCCTCTTCTCAGACAAGCTTCAGGGTCTCTCGGATGGCGCGCAGTTCCTTATCCAAGAGACCCAGGCTCTGATCACGGATCTTGTCGAATCCAAGCGCGCGCTCTCTCTGGGGATGGTGAGGGACTACCTCTACGATGCTTCATTACGGGCTCAGGAGATTAAAGATCCCGAAACACGCACTCAGCTTCTTACACAACGGCCAGAGGATCTCATCTTGCAAGAGCCAGCTAGACTCACCTCCTTTATGAAAGCCAACACCGAGCGCTTTTTCAATCCGCTTGAGGCGATCTTTGAGTGGGATGGGAAGCTCCATACCTCAAGTATTGACCCGCTCGCGTACTACCAAGAGCATCCGGATACCTTTGATATCGAGTATATCTTCGACGCGTGGCATGGCCGTGAGGACGCGCCACTTCGTAGGCTCGCTTTCTCCTCGCAACTGGACCGAGACCTCGCGGTCGCGTGCGAGGTTATCACCCGTAAGCCGTGCGACGAGTGGCTCGTGGCGACCGCAAACGAAGATGGTGTGATTGAGGCTCCATCCTTTAGGTTCGCGGAAGATCTCATCGTCACCACACACCCCGACACGATCCCACCTAAATCGGGAGCGCAGGTGGTTGCGATCTCATCGCTCAGTGACCTGCGAAACCATGTAACGATCCCTCGGGAGGAGGACTTCGGTGACGATCTCGCATGGGTTGAGGAGTACCTTTCCCGCTTTGGTGGGGTGCGGGTGTAGTGAGTTGTCAGGGGTGAGGCGCTACTGCACCTGACACAGGAGGCGTGTAACGGTGTCGTACGCTTCGCGCACCGCGAGCGCGGCGTCCCGTACCTGTTCCCGCTCAGCGGGTGAGGCGTGCATAAAGCGGTCGGGGTGGTACCGTTTCATCAGCGCTAGGTATGATTTTCTAATCTCTCGCTCCGTAGAGAATGGGGGAACGCCCAGTATGGTGAAGGCGTGGCAAAGTTGAGAGGTCACGCCATCGTGTGTCTCCCATATCTTGCACCGTCTTGAGAATGATTCCCATGACTCGAAAGCGTCATCGTCCTCAACGACCGTGGTTCGAGAGGTTTTTCGTGAGCGTGTGGAGGCTCGGCCTGCTCGTTGGAGATTCCGGCGAAGTTGTCTTGAGAGCGTGACCGGTGTTCTCAGGATGAGCAGGGACATAAACCTTATGGCTGGCGTTACAGCCTTGCCGATCAAGCGGACCGATAGACAGAGGAGGGTGAAGAGGGTGACGTTAAGTACAAAGAGGGTAGCGAGCGATTTCAGGCCACCCGCTATCGAGGCCGCTACCGCGGCTGGATGGGGCCCCCCCAGCTCTGGACCGAGGGGCGCGACTATCGTCACGAACTCAATCAGCGCCTGTTCGAGGGGGTCTTGGCTCCTCATCGGTGCAACCTTCGAGTGAGAGTCGTTGCGCTCACGAACAAACCTGTACAGCCGATGCGCTCGTTGGCTGATGGAGGGTAATCAAATGTCGTGCCACAGGGGGATGGGAGCGTGCGGTGCCAGCGGGATGATTGGCTCGATCTCCAACGGGCACGTATCGTTGATTTTTTATCTTTGAAATCTGATTAAAGGTTACTGAGGGTCAGGATTTGGAGAGGGAGACAATTCCCTCGGCGGCAAAAAACGTTCTACCAACGTATTTTTTGCGTAG
>JAULVA010000262.1:741-10197 GCA_032111275.1 Bdellovibrionota bacterium | reverse complement strand
CCTCGTGCCGCGCACAGCCTAATGCGGTGCGCGATCTCTTACCCAACGTTAGCGGCGCGCAACGGGTCCTGTGCCTGAATCGCCGCTGGAGCCGCAGCTGGAGCTGAAGCCGGAGCGGCGATGTTGTTAGGGGAGTTCTCCCACAGAAGGTAGGTGTATCCTCCGAGGCTCTCCTTGTACCGCTGCATGAACTTCGCTGATTCCTCGGCGCTCATGATGCCGTTGCGTACCGCGCGATCGATTGAGCTGTTGATGCCAGAGAGGAGGTCCTCGCCTGTGTACTGAACGTAACTCAGCACCTCTTTGATCGTATCACCCTCAATGATGCTGGTGATCTTCGGCACTCCATCCTCATCAAGCTCTACGTGCACAGCGTTCGTGTCCCCGAAAAGGTTGTGAAGATTTCCAAGACACTCCTGGTACGCTCCGATCAGGAACACACCGATGTAGTAGGGGTTCTCACCGTTGTAGGGATGGAGGTCGAGGTATCGTTGAACTCCCCGGAGGTCGATGAACTTGTCGATCTTTCCATCGCTATCACAGGTGAGGTCGGCGATTATCGCTTTGCGGGTCGGTTGGGTCGCGAGGCGATGAATCGGCATGATCGGGAAGAGCTGATCGATAGCCCAGTGATCAAGCAGGGACTGGAAGACCGAGAAGTTGCAGAAGTAGGTGTCCTTGAGCATCCCCTCAAGTTGTTCGAAATCCTCTGGTATGTGCTTCATCGAGCCCTTGAGCGCGTTAATCTTCGTGAAAAGATTTCTGAGCGCGCTTTCGGCGAACGCGCGATCGTCAAGACTGATATTCCCTTGTACGAACCGTTGAAGGAACTCTTCGCGGAACGAAAGCGCGTCGCTGAAGGTTTCGTGGCAGTTCTTGAGCGTTAACTCGTTGTAGAGGTTGACCAGCTCCACAACCTTCTTATCGCGGCTTGGGTCGACCTCAATCGACTCAGGTGGCGCTGGAACTACCGCCACATCCATCACCTCGGTGACGAGTACAGCGTGGTGCGCTACAAGGGCTCGTCCTGATTCACTGATAATGGTCGGGTGAGGAAGTCCCTCGGCGTCACAAGCGCGCGCGACCTCCCATACAACGTCACGCGCGTACTGCTCGGTCGTATAGTTCATGGACGAATCAAAGTTCGTGCAGCTACCGTCGTAATCAACTCCGAGTCCGCCGCCCACATCGAGGAACTCGAGCCCTGGGCACATCTTTCGAAGCTCGGTGAATACTCGAGACGCCTCTTGCATTACCTTCTTGATGGCGTTGATTGAGGTGATCTGGCTTCCGATGTGGAAGTGAAGGAGCTTGACGCAATCCTCCATGCCTCGGGCCTTGAGTTGCTTGACCGCTTCGATGATCTCGTACAGCGCGAGTCCGAACTTGGCGTTCTCTCCAGCTGAGCCGGCCCACCGGCCAGCGCCACGAGTTGATGGGTTCATGCGGAGACCGATCTCGGGTTTTACGCCTGTGGCCTCGCTCGCGCGGAGGATCGTATCAAGCTCGTAGAACTGCTCTACGGTAACGATCGGTCGAAGTCCGAGTCGGCTCGACATGAGCGCCAGCTCGATGAACTGGTAATCCTTGTACCCGTTACAGAGCAGGAGCCCCTTCATCGTGTTGTGGAGGGAGAGAACCGCGAGGAGCTCAGGCTTGCTGCCTACCTCAAGGCCGATACCTCGGCCGTTAGCCGCTTGGCGAACGCTCTCAACAACGCCACGTTGCTGGTTAACCTTCACCGGGTAGGTGAGGATATAGTTCCCCTGGTAGTTGAACTCGCTGATAGCCTTGTCGAAGGAGTCGTAAATAGTTCGGGCTCGTTGACGAATAATCCCATCAAAACGAATGAGGTGAGGGGGCTTTACGCCACGTCGAACGAGGTCTTCTACGATATTGCACAGATCAACGGACTTACCGTCGCCGTCCGGGTATACCGAGACCGTCCCCCTCTCGTTAGCCTTGAAGAAACCGGCACCCCATCCATCAATTCGGTAAAGCTCAGAGCTGTTCGCGATAGTCCAGTTGCTCATTCCTAGTACTCCTTCTGGGTAAGTGCCGAGATCTCTTTAGGGCCACGGCGTCTGGTCGGTATAGTAGCACACATTCGAGGGCTATGCTGGTCTGGCTTGCCGGCTGGATGGGTAGCTCTGTTGCTTCCAGCTCTGAGGCTGCCCGTGACGGCTAAGTCGCTGTGAGGTATCGAAAATATGTCAGACAGAGACTCACGAGCGTGTATCTTCACCTTCGGAATGTTCCTTGCGAAAGTTTGAGGGAGGCCTTCCCTCAAAGCAGGGTCTCCCCTTCGAGTGAGAATGAATCACCATACCTCCCAGATTGCAATACCTGCGGAATCATGAGCGTAAAAAAATGCCCTCCGTGTGAGGGAGGGCTGCGTGTGGAGATATGCTCAGTGACCGCTTCGGTGGACTCACTTCTCCGACGGAGTGTCTGTTACCGCGGCCTCCGCTTTCACCGGCTCCTCCTGTTTGTGCTCCACCGGCACCGACGGGCTGTACGGGCTCGCACTCGACATATCCACGGGTGCTAGTAACGGCTTGCTGCTCACCAGCTTGTCGGATTCCCGAGCATGCCCCCCAGGTGAAGAGGTCGCAAGTTTGGTCGCCGGCGCTCTGAACATCGACGCAAAGAGGGAGGCCGCGAAGATGAAGAGCATCGGGTACAGGGGAAGGAGGTATCTCGGGAACTTAACCTGGAAGTATCCTGTAGCGAGGAAGAAGACCGCGATGAAGACGAGGGGTATCATCTCGGGGGTCATAGACTTTGACACTAACTCTCGGCGAAACACCTTATCGAGGAGGTCGATAGTAACTCGGAGCGAGGCCGCGATGACGCCAAGAACGACGACGACAAATACCGGCCACCCCATCGTGTACCAGAGCATCTGCTTGAGGTGGTAGAAGTAAGGAACTGTGCGCTCGTATTGAATGGTGTAGGGAGGTCGCCAGAAACCTCTAACCATCGATGTCTGTTCCCGGGTTTGGCGAGCAAAGGTTTCGAAATCGAGGATGGCGAAGGGCTCAGCCAGGACGAAGACCAGCATGCCGACTGAGAAGCAGGCGAAGAGTTTGGACAGCGCCCTGGAGTGCTTGCGCAGGAGGATACTGATGGCTGCTAGGAACGGAACCAGGAGAGGTATCAGGAACGCCTGTTGCGCGACTCGGTAGCGGAGGATGCGGGGATATCCCTTCCAGTAGGTGAGGAAGAGGGTGAGGCCACAGAGAGCGAGGCATCCAACAACGATCGCCACAACCTTTAGGAAGCGCTTCGTTGAGTCGGTCCTTGGCCACTCCTTGATGAGGGCCAGCCCGAGTACCACAAAGAGCGGGGAGGCGAGGAACACAGAGCTTATCTTGGTTGCGGTCGCGAGTCCGGTGCAGATGCCAAACACGAGGAATGACCACAACGTTCCACTCTGATGGGCTTTGACCAGCGCTATCACCGAGATGAGGCAGAGCGTTGTGAGCGGGATGTCCGAGGTAAAGAAGCGGGAGAGCTGGAGGTGAAATACGTTACACGCCATGAGGAAGGCGGCGATGAGCCCGACCGCTGAGCGGCGATAGAGGAGCACCGCAAGGTAGTAGGTGAGCGCGATTGCGACGGTGCCCATGAGTGCGCAGAAGGCGCGTCCTGAATAGAAGAGCCCATCGTAGGTCGCCGCAAAGCTCCAAAACGGCCGCAGAACCTGAGAGAAGGCCCACGCCATGTAGAATGAGAAGCTTCCGTAGGCGAAGGACTTCGGGTTCATCCCCTGCTTTGAGAGGGCCTCGGTGACCATAACCATGTGCCGCTCGTCCGGATGGTATCCGATCCCGTGAGGAATGCCGGGTGCCCGAAGGAGGGCGCCACAAAGTGTGATGAGGACGAGCAGAGTAATGTCCCAGCGCTTGGAGATAAGCCATGAGGGAGACGGTGGGGTGGCTGTATTGATCATTTTTAGAAAGTAACCTCTCGGTCGGTCGGGTGTACAGGGGGTTTTGTGGTCGCGTAGGTGAGAGAGCGATGGTTGTGCTAAAGAGGAGAACGCCGTCCCAAATTGATGGGGAGTCTCCGTAAATCGACCCTCGCCAAATACCGAGAATCATCTGACAATGCGGGCGTATGAATTTGGTTACTCGCTTCCGTCGCTTGATTCCACGTATCGTCTTGGCGTTTGTGTTGAGCTACTCGCTCATCTACGCCCTTGGATGGGTGCAGCTCTACCTGCAGCCTCATCCGTATCGCGTTGCCTCGGAATGGATCTTTGAGAACATTCCGGCTGGGAGCGTCTTGGCGGGCTCTCACTGGGATGATCGGCTACCGATCTCGCTTCCGGGTAAGGATGCCGGTCGAACCTACAAAATGGCGGACAAGGATACCGAGCTTCCCTTCTACGAGCGTGATACCAAGGATAAGTTGAACCTGATGCTCCGTCGCATGGCGAAGGCGGACTATATCGTCTTTCCAACCGCTCGCGTTTCAGACTCAATCCCGCGGATTCCGGAGGAGTATCCGTACACGACCGCTCTGATCCAATTACTGTGGGCGGAGAAGTTGGGCTTTACCCTGGAGAAGACGGTTAAGGACCGACCGAGCTTCCTTGGCTTCACTTTTAATGATGACCTGGCTGATGAGAGCTTCTCCGTCTACGATCATCCGAAGGTTGTGATCTTTAAAAATGTTGAGCGCCTTTCAGAGGCTGAGATGGCAGACCGGATCCAGAACCCGAAACGGTATCAGCCACTCCCTACGATGGACGAGATCCTTCTCATGGAACAGGGGGGATGGGCCGCTACCGCGACGGTGTACAACCCGAACCCTCGCCGCTTAGCCCAGACCTTCGCGTTTCTCGTGCTTTTGGCGGCTAGCTTCTGGGTGGTCGTGGGACCATTCCTCTCGTTCCTCCCGGACCGCGGCTTGGGGATGAGCTTCCTCGGCGGTGTCGTTCTCAGTGGTGGATTGACCTGGTTAGCCGCGCGGCTTGGAATCCTGCCATTCAACGAGTCAGCAGGACTCCTTATCGTCGCTCTTCTTGTAACTGCAGCGTGTATCCGTTTCTGTTTGAATCGGGGAGTACGAGGCGCACTTTTGGGAGCGTTCTCTCGTCACGGGGCGAACGCGCTGCTCTCAATCTTTGCCGGAATCGTCGCCGTCATCGCTATGAAGCTCCTCTTTCCATCGTACTTTTGGGGAGCTGGCGAGTTCCAGCAGTTTGCGCTCTCGTTCTTTGCCCGAAACGAGACCATCCCGCCATCCGCTGGCTGGAATCCGCTTCCGGATGCTGGGTCCCTCTACGGATCTCACCTCCTTTCTGGATGGCTCATAAAGATGGTAGGGGCAACCGGTTCATTCGCCTACGAGGTGTGTTTCGTCATGCTCGGTGGCGCGATCGGTGGGCTTCTCTATACCGTGTTCAGCTCCTTCATTCGTCGCCCACTCAACGCGGTGCTCGTGACCCTGATCGCTATCATTCCCGCGATTCGAGGGGTCCATGTGATCTATAATGGGTACTCGGGGATCGGTCTTGCGCAGGCACAGGGGGATCTAGGCACCGGCCAGAAACAGCTCATTGAATGGCTTGCGACTACTATTAAGGGGGCTCCGGTTGTTGTTGAGGCGTGTGACGAGTCGAGTAACCAGGGGATAGCCCGTCGAGCTGGATTACCGACCATGAAGGAGGCTCCAGGGAGTGAGTCTGCATGCTCCTTGAACGACCCTGAGAAAGCCTATAAAGAGATGATGGCTCGTGGTGCCGCCCTTCTCATCGTCCCAGGACGAGATGGAGACGCGACCCCGACGCGGATTGAACTTCTTTCGAAGTTTACAACCCGTCCGGACCTCTTCTCCGTGATCTACTCGGAGGATGGGTCCGCGGTGTTTGCGCCAGCCTACTCTGATTATTTCCCGCGGGCCTACAATAAGCCCTCAGAGCTGCCGTAACGATTGACCCTACTTTCTAGTGCCCGCCCTGCGGGTGGTAGTGGTGTTTTCCGGCAATCCCACTACAATGCCGTGAAGCCAAAGGTATACACGGATAAGGAGGTCGCTCGTGCTCGCTGAGGACATTGCTGAGTTTGATACATCGTTAACTCCCGTGCCATCTCCCCCTCGCTCTGAGGAGACCCCGAGGGCCGGCGGCTATTCGAAGGTATGGTGGGTCGCCACGAGCCTCCTCATCGCCATGGGCGCTCTCTTTGTGACCTGTCAGCTCCTCATGGGTACGTACCCCGCGCTCGCGCCGGTACGGGCATTCGCTGAGGCCGCTCTCGTCGGCGCGCTCGCGGATTGGTTCGCGGTCACCGCGCTTTTTAGACACCCCTTGGGAGTGCCTATCCCTCACACCGCTATCATCCCTCGAAATAAGATTCGTATTGGAAGAAGCCTTGGACTCTTCGTCCAGCGGAACTTCCTAACGGAGAAGGCGTTAGAAGGGGAGTCCCTCAACATTACGGGCGCTATCGCTCGGTGGCTTGAGACCCCCGCGAATCGAAAGACGATCACGAGTCGTATCGCCACACTTCTCCCGAAGATCATCTCGAGCCTTGAGGAGCGAGAGGTCAAGGCGTTCGTGGATAATCAGGTTGAGGAGTTCATCCGTCGCGTTGATTTCGCCAAGACCGGGGCGAAGCTCTTTCGAACCCTCACCGCGAATGAGATGCATGAGGTGATGCTCGACGAGATGGTGGAGAACGCTCGAGGATTTTTTCGCTCGAACCAGGAGTGGTTCCGTCGTGAGTTGCGAGAGGCGAGCCCATGGTTCGTTCCCGATTTCGTCGACAAGCGGATCTTTAACGCTATCGTCGATAAGACTGAGGATACCTTCTCGAAAGCTCTGGCGGATAAGAATCATGAGCTTCGGCGACGGTTGCATGGCTCGGTATTGATCTTTATTGAGAAGCTTGAGACCGCCGAAGAGTTTCGAGTGAAGGGGGAGAAGCTCAAGGAGACCTTGCTCTCAAGTGAGGTTTTCCGCGGGTACATAAGCTCGCTGCGAGACTCGTTCCTGCAAAGTATTAAAAGCGACGCCCAGAGTGACTCATCCCTGCTCGTGGCGACTATCGATCGGATCCTGGCGAACTTTGTCAGCACGATGAAGGCATCTCCCGCGTTGCAGCATCGCATGGATAGTTTCATGCGTGGGGTTCTCCGAGCCGCGTTTGGCGAGCAAAGCAGCCACGTCGCCGATCTTATCGCGCGCACGATTGAGGGATGGGATACGAAAACTCTCGTCTCAAAGCTAGAGGAACAGGTTGGAAATGACCTTCAGTATATCCGTATCAACGGCACGATCGTTGGTGGACTGGTTGGATTGCTGTTGTACGCGGTGGAGCGGTTGCTGTAGCTCTTAGACCCATGCAAAAGGGGTACGAAGCTGCATATGCTGACATCGTATGGGGGCCAGAATGAAGGTGGCACTAAGCTCACAAGTAGGTATTCCTTTTTAGGGTGGTGCCGTGAAGTCTTGAGGCTCCCTATGACAACGAGGCTGCCTGAAAGTCAGGCGAATGTGCTTGGTGTATGGAGTGAGACACAGGTTCTCCTTCAACAAAGTCACGTATATTACTCAGCAGCATAGTCTCGGCCCTCTCGATAGATTCGGCTGTCCTCGCCGCGTAAACGTTGCGTACATGCACTCCGGCATCCTCCAGCAGAGGTCCGTCTTGTTGAGCAGCGCACAGGTCGCAAACAACCAAAGCCCGTGATTGCCGCTTCCATGTTGTAAACCCATCCATGTCGGTGGGTATGCCAAGAGTTGTAACGATCACTACCGCGTCTGATGAAATGAGGTGAAGCTGTTGTCTTGTCACCGCATGAGTGTATGCGGGTGAGTGAAATGATATAAACTTACATGTTTTCAAAAGCTCAGGTAGTTCCAAATACTGGGCGAACCCGGGGCGCGTTTTGCCCCGGTGGGGGGTATAGTAAAAGACCTCCATCCCAATCGCATGACACGCTTTCGCGACGAGAAGCCCCACGCCTCCAAGACCAACAAGTCCTACCCGCTTTCCGGCTATTTCGATGCGCGGATTGCCTATCGCACTTCTGAGGAACTCATGAATTACAAATTCTGCTGTCCCAATGTCGCCATACGACGATATCGTTGATAGGTGAATTCCCCGCTCCGATAGCCATGAGCAATCGATCCGAGTAGTGTCTGTTCCTCGGATGAACAAGGCTTTGAGGGATGGAAACAGTTTAAGGCTTGCCGCTTCAAGGGTGTCCCTCCAGCTCGCTACGATGCAATCGATTCCCTCTGAGTCCGGAACGCTCTGAAGTCCCTCACTACCAGGGAGGTGAAGGATTGGAGGAATGATCGAAAGCTCCTGAAGTTTTTCATAGAAGTCTTGTGAATAGTTGAATTCGAGTGCGGCAATCCGATTGAATTTCATATTGATGGGCGGTAGATAATTTCAAACTCAAGACCGTTAGGGTCGGTGCAGTAAAACAATTCGGTTCCATCGCTTTCGGTCACTATCTCCGTTGCCACGTTACAATCGGTCGGAAATCCATCTGTCACCTCCTTCAGGGCGAACCACCGAGCGTGCATATCGTGAAGCGCTTTCGCGGTAGGCACAACTATTCCGTAGTGCTGGTAGTTCGGGTGTCTTACTTCTACCGGACAACGGTTCGCGACGTCACTGTCAAAAATGTGAAAGGTAACTGTTCCGACGCGCAGTTCTACCAACGAGCGGATAGTGGGGAGACGGCTTGTAGTGGTTCCCGAGAACCCCCCGTCCATACGCCAGACGACACGACCCTCAAAGAAAGCCTCATACCATGGGATGGTTTGGTTGATGTCGCGCACCTGTATTGCGATATGGTCCGGTATGACCACCTTCGGAGGGGCCGGCCTTATTAGATCCGCGACGGTTCGCTCCGCCTCAAGCTGGAGAGCCTCCTGTTGGTTGAGAAAGGTCTCTTTATGTAACGGAAGCAGAGGAGAGTCCATAAAAAGACCATGAATCGTTACATCCTCTGTGATGAGTCGAATGCGAGTATTCAGTTGGTCTAGAAAAATATCCTCAGAGCCATCTTTTCGGACAATTTTGAAGTAGAGGTCAAAATAGTCGGAGTAATCAAAGTCAGGAGTCAATAAGTATGACCCATCGCGGTACAGGGAAGACTCTACAGGGACATATTTTTTAAGCACGCTGTGTTGTTGCCAAAACGCACCATAGCTCATTCCAATGGCCCGAGCTTCGGCTGGGTATGCGTCGAGGAGTTCGTTAAGAAGGTCCTTGAATTCGGCTACCTCTGACCACCACAATCCACTGAAGCTGGGATGAGTGGCGATCATCGTTGGGCGAATCGATTGAAGGTATGTCTCTGGGGTCCACGAGACGGTGTAGTGAAGGAGTGAGGGGAAAGCCTCCGTATAGCCCAAAATCCGCCCGGCTTTTTCCTTTCGAGCATCACTTGTTCCGACGTTCTTGAACGCACGCATCTCAAGTATCG
>JAULVA010000262.1:0-731 GCA_032111275.1 Bdellovibrionota bacterium | reverse complement strand
AGAGTCTGATGACCAACAATCCATCGGAAGAGGGCCAGATCCCTGGGAGAGCGAAATTCCCCACCGAAAGCTACGTGTTCGTTGACTGAGGCTGATTCAGTGCCTCGCTGGTCGTTAAATTCCCGAGGCAGGTACAATAAAGGGATGAGCTTCATACCATTTGGCCTCCGTTCGCCATAAATGATCATCAGTTGATCACGCAAGAGGTACGGTACCATACGGGAAGATATGACCGGCCTGCGGAGAAATCGGAGGTAGAATCGGTCGCTGGGGCACGCGAAGGCATGGAGGTCGCCTGTCGCCACCAGCGTATTAGTCAGGCGGACACTACCCGAGCACCTTTGAATAGAATAGGAACTCGGTTTCGACTTCATACCCAAGACTTTTGTAGAGGGATTGAGCTTTAACGTTGCTTACCTGCGTCTCGAGATTAATCGACCGTGCCCCGGTGGTGACAGCATGGTGGTTTGCCGCTAGCATGAGCAGACGACCTACTCCGAGTCGGCGAGCGCCTTCCACCACAAAAAGGTCATTGAGAATCCAGGAGCGACACATCCCGAGAGAGGAGAATGTTGGATACAGCTGTGTAAATCCACAAAGCTCACCGTAATCTCCCTCCGCCACGTACACAACTGACTGCTCGTTTTCGAGTCGTTCCATCACGAATCGCTCAGCTCCGGGTACATCGGTGGGCTTCCCGTAGAATTGACGATACAGGTCGAAGAGCTTGG
>JAULVA010000261.1:0-2360 GCA_032111275.1 Bdellovibrionota bacterium | reverse complement strand
TATCTTTCCCCACACCTTCGCATCGGGATTTACGTCATCATGAGGTTTTAACAGGACAAGCGGCGTATTGCCGATCAATTCGGAGAAGTCGCCCACAACAGGAGGCTTCGCGACTTGCGGAAGAGTGGCCCTCTCCGCGTACCGGAAGCTTTCGGCCCATGTGCTTTTTTCCCGATCAATAACTGTTCGTATGAGCTTCTCTAAGGTGGCGAGGCACAAAGCCTCTATCATCTTAGGTGATTGATCCAGCTCACGCACCTCATCTGAACGAAGTTGGCGCATGACCCATCGACCGATTTCCCGTCCGAGAGTTGATGAGCATGACGCCATGTCCTCGCTTAGCTCGATTGCATTCGGGCGAGCATTGCCCTGCGCGCCGTGGTCATCGACGATTAGCACCTCAGGGTACCGGGAATTAACCACGAGGGAGTCCCAACAATCGCTCAGAACGGTATCGATCACCTTCCGCACGAGACGCTCGGTCGCTAGCTGCAATCGCGCCTTTGGGCGATCGACGTCGACAACAGAGAGTTCCTCATAGGCACTCCAGAGAACAGTTCTCTCAACTTCTGCACCCGACAGGGGCCCTCGGACTCTACCTGCGTTGCTCTGATTGGATTCACGGATCCTCCTCAGCCATTTCACCATCCGGCTCTACTCATCCATGAGCATGCGCGAGACACTTACATGAGGTGCGGCTGTGATGATTCATACCATCGAGTCATGAGTTGGGAGTCCAGACGTAAATCCAGCGAATGATTCAGAGTGTGACCGTGACGAATCGGAAGCGCGGTCAGGCAGGGGCGTTCAGCGCATGATTTGAGTAAAGGTATCCGGTCCGTGTAATCTCACTGGGCGTTATTTCGCATTCCAACGGGCATCCCTCCATCCTCAAGCCAGGAGGCCAAGGGTTCCGACTCAATCATCGCCGCAACAGGCTGGCGGGGACGAACAACCGCGTATACAGTCTCCCGCACGAGAACCTCGGGTATCAGTGGTCGAGTGTTATAGGTCGAGGACATGGACGAACCGTACGCGCCCGCTGAGAGAAACGCCACAAGATCACCATCGCGGGTCGGTGGCATCAACCGAGCGGCGGCGAAAGCGTCCGTGCTTTCACATACAGGCCCCACGATATCAAACGGCTCTACGGGGGCTTCGTTCGCTTGTCGCTCGACAGGAACGATGTGATGGTAGGCTCCATACAAGCTGGGCCTTGCCAAATCATTCATACCAGCGTCAAGAATCAGAAAACCACGATCATTTCCACGCTTGTTGTAGACCGCCGTCGCCACCATAAGACCAGCATGCGCTACGAGCGCCCGACCAGGCGCTACACTTAACTCAGCATCCACATCCTGAGTAACCTCGGATATGACATCCGCCCAGCTCTGAAAACGAGCGGGCGATTCGTTTTGGTACCAAACACCGAGTCCGCCCCCCAAATCGAGTCGTGGCAAGACGATTCCCCGATCACGAAGCATCTTCCAGTACTCAACCGTTCTCATGTACGCCAAACGGAATGGCTGAAGTTCGGTTATTTGAGAGCCTATGTGAACAGCTATCCCCACAAGAGCTATTCCCGGCAAGGTAGCGGCTCTCTCAAAAATGGGGAGTGCGTCAGTGATATCGATTCCGAACTTATTGCCTTTTTTGCCAGTGGTAGTACCTCGCAGCGTCTTCGCGTCAACGTCTGGATTTACACGAAGAGCTACCGGCGCGCGTCGTCCCACACGAAGCGCCACTTCATTGAGTAGTTCAAGCTCATTAGCCGATTCAACATTTATTTGATATATTCCTAGCTCAAGCGCCTTCGTAAGTTCGTCAGCTGTCTTTCCGACGCCCGAATAAATGATTCGACTAGCTGAGATACCGGCGGCGATAGCTCTGTAAGCTTCTCCGATGGAAACGATGTCAACTCCCGCGCCAAGTCTCGCGAATATTTTTAGCACCGACTGATTGTGGTTCGCTTTCATCGCGTAAAATATACCGGCACCCAGAGGCTCGAACGCCTGCGCACATTCCTCGTAGGAGAACTCCAAGGCTCGCTGTGAGTACACATAAAATGGAGTTCCAACCTCTTGAGCTATCTTCTTGACCGACACCTGGTCAACAAAAAGAGTGTTGTCGTTGTACGAGACATAGGAGAAGGCCCCGTCGCCCGGAATGCAATCCATTGAATGTGTCATAACGTCTTCCTTATCTTGGGCCATGTAAATCCATTTCAGTGCGATGTCAGGGTATCTACCGCGACTATGATGTCTCGCATTCCCTTGTCCGCGTTTCGGCAGACATTCTCAATCCCGAAACCGCTCTCAGCCAACTCCTGACGCCACGAGGCCTCCGTGTAATTATCGCCA
>JAULVA010000260.1:11066-28747 GCA_032111275.1 Bdellovibrionota bacterium | reverse complement strand
TGCTCATAGTAGGCCTGCTCGAGCTGGTGAAAGGTCACGGAGCGGTAGGCGGGGTTGTTAACATCCGGAGAGAGCGAAGCGGTGCGATTCGTTGGGCCGATCGCGCCAGCTACAAAGCACCGACGCTTGGGCTGCTCCGCCATGACCTGAGCCGCGGCTTCCTTCGCTACTCGCACACTGGCGCGGTTTATCTCATCGACAATCCCCTCAAGGGCGTAGTCGGCCTGCGCGATCGTAGTAGCGGAGAAGGTGTTGGTCTCAATGACATCAGAGCCGGCGAGAAGGTACTTTTTGTGAATCTCGCGAACTATCTCAGGGCGGGTGATGCTGAGGAGGTCGTTATTTCCTTTGAGGAGCTTGTCGTGGCCGCGCAACGCCTCGTTTCGAAAATCCTCCTCCTCAAGCTTATAGGTCTGAATCATCGTACCCATCCCACCATCGAGGATCAGGTGACGTTGTCGCAAAAGCTCGGCTATCTCCGCAAAAGTACTAGAAGTTCGCATGTGCGGGAGCCTACCACGCCGGATCCTCCGCATCAACCGACGTAGATGCTATCATCCCGATATTCCACCGGTTTTCGCTCGCTTTTCGGCGCACGTCTCTTACGACACGGGCCTAAGTCACGTAGAAACGCCTCGCCGTGCCCCAAATCCACCATATCGTAGAGGATTAAACCGGAGGGGGCTCACTCGAACGTGGCGGAGCCCTTTGAAATTCGCCGTATGTCGCATTCTCAGCACCACAGAGCATCTGCCTCAACCCAGCGGGTCACATCCGACCACCGTCTCTCTATTACTTTGGAGAACGGGGAGCGCCTCAAGGAGATGATAGTTCTATTCGCTGATGGACTTCCAGATACCGATCCTCGAATTAAAAAGGCAACTACCGATTTCCGAGACCAGAGCGACGAAGCCGTTGGATCGCTCGTCGAGCTCGTCTCCTACGAGAGGTTGAGTAGCGAGGAGGCTTATCAAGCCTTCAACAAGCTCCGGGGATTTCTCAATGGATGCAAGGTGACAAGCGCCGCCGGACTATCGGAGCTGGAGACCCTCGCGGTAGATCACAAACAGGAGTATCGGAGGTAGGCGCTAGCGTTCGCTGAGGCCGGTAGTAAGGCCTTCGCCGTTCCTGCGTGGAAGCCGAAATCACCAGCGAACATTGTCCTCTATCAACGCATTCACGAGAAAGCGTCTGAAGCGCAACACGATGGGCCCCAGGCGTCGCGCACATTTGGCCGTTTTTTCGCCATCGCACTCCCTTCCGAGGGGGCGTCCTGGAACCCCGTGACCTTCGTAACCGCGCTCCGCCTCCTCAACGATCTCGATCCGGAGTGGAACAGGAGGGGCTTCGCCCCGCAGCTGTGCGAGCAGTTGATCGCCAAGCTTCATACTATCGCCAACAAGGAGGTCTTTGATGGACAGGCCATCTGCCACCTAACACAAGGGGCGCCGGCGCTCGCTGATGCCGTTGCCCGCCTGAGGCCTCGAAACCCGCAGCTTGAGAAGATGCTCTTTAACTCGCTCAGCAAGGCGGTCGAATTCCTTGAAGAAAAGCCCAACGAGCGGTACGCCGATAGGTCGTTTCTCTTTCCGCTCCGCGCGCTCTCAAGTCGAAACCTCACCAATGAGGGGGCCGGGGCGCTCTGCGCCTATGTCGCGCAGGTGAATCATCTCTTCTCGCAGATGTCCTACCGAGATCATCTCTCAACGATAGCGGGTACGTTTCACGCCATTAATGGGATCATCTCATGGGCACTCTCGCCCGACTCCGACGCAAAGGTTACGTTACTCCTTACCAATCTCAACGACCGGCTAAGCAGAACCCAATTCCCGATGCAGTCCATAGCCGCCGGGTCAATTATCTACGGTTGTAAGGGACTCGATCTGCCGAATCTCTCCCCGGAGGCTCGCTCACAGGCGGCGCGAACGATGCACCTCCTCGCCGAGAAGATCGCCACGATGCCCCCAGAGGACCTCCTCTCGTACCAAGCGGTCTCCTCGATAGTTCACGGGCTGACCGTAACGCTCTCTACAGGGGATGGGCAGTTCGAGCGACCAGCGCAAAACCTTTTGAACGTCATACATCGACGACTCCCGTTAGAGCTCCTCGATATCGACCAGATCGGCGCTATGACGGGGGCTCTCGTCACCTTGCACCCCTACCGGCATCAGTATAAAAACCTGTGCAACGATCTCTTCGCGTTGATCGAGAACGCCCCCCAGGAGGCGACAACATTCGGCCTTGAGGACCCACGATTCCTCATCGCGTGGCAGACCATTCAGCATGCCTACAGCCTCTTTGACATCCAGATGGCACCATCGCTCACCGCGTTCGTGGAGGGGGCCAGGCGTCGAGTTGAATCGATGCGACGCTACAACTTAAGCGAGCAAAGGATTCTCGGATTCGTCCGACAGTATCCAGGGGTGATACCACTGGACACCCCATACATCGATGGTTTCGAGATCGACATCCTGGCCCGAAGAGGAGACACGCTCGTAAATATCGAGGTTGACGGAGCCTACCACACGGACCCGGGAAAGAAGATCGCTGATGTCCAGCGCGACGACCATCTCCGAAAAAAACTGTCGGAATATAATTTCGAGGTCATTCGAGTCGAACGGGACTGCGGCAAAAGCGAGCTTTTTAGAATGCTCGATATCGTTTTCGCGAGTAAGATACCGGGATAGCGCCTCGTCGTTGCGTTGATTAGGAGTTAGCGGCAAGCGCCTGCTCGGCGACACGGTCCATGCGCGAGGGCAGAATTTCCCTAGAGAGGGATTGCGCGGCGACACCGCTCACAAGCCGAGTCATGATAAGGTCGGGCGTGTCCACGCAGTCCGCCGGAGATGAATTTCCTATCCACACGATCTCGTTGTCGATAACAACTCCCTCTGCACGTGGGGAGAGGGAGGTCTCTACGGCGAGGCCGCGAGATTGAAGGACCGCCCGCGCTCCGTCACCATCACCCTGGGTCACAACACGGACCTCAACGCCTCGCTCGATAACAGGCTTCAGAACTGTCGCGAAGATGTGAGCGGTGCGTTCCCCGACCTCTGAAGAGCTTATCAAGATCGACGACTTCGCCTCCCTCAGATCCGTTGTTATCCCAGCGAGAAAGGTCTCGCTATCGAACCGTTGAGGAGAGCACAGATCGCTCGCCGCTGGCCCGTTAGCGGTGACCGCATCGGGGAGAACCTCTTTCACGTCAACAACACTGCCCCGTTGCTCGATCTCAGAGATCACGCCACTCAAGAGGTGCCGCTCCGTAAGTCGCTCCCGGAGATAGGAGAGGTTCGCGACGATTATCAATCGAGCCTGCGCGCGACTCAGCGCCACATTAAGGAGTCGGGACCCAGCATCCCGAAGGGAGACCCCGCCTAAAAAGGAGGAGAGGGTGTGAGGCGGGCTCTCGGTAAGGTCAAGGATAATCGTCTCCCGCTCCGCTCCCTGGAAGCG
The DNA here is from genome assembly GCA_032111275.1 of Bdellovibrionota bacterium. GTDB lineage: Bacteria > Bdellovibrionota_C > UBA2361 > UBA2361 > OMII01 > OMII01. The sequence continues at coordinate 25,291 of JAULVA010000260.1, read as the reverse complement.
GTGAACCGTGCCCACCGCTATCTCAGAGAGTCCGACCTCCTCAAGGAGGTCCTCCAACAGGGAGACCTGCGCGCGGAAGGGTGCGATGACGCCGATATCATTCGTGCTATTCGCGAGCCCAGCGGACCGCAGCGCGGCGCATATCGAACGAACGACGAGCGCATGGGCAAGGTTAGCTTTTGAATTGTTTTCAACCTGCCCCCGCGGTCCAAGCGTGCTCGAGTCGATAAGAAGAAGAGAGCCTCGGGTTAACCACTCAGGCGACGTTGATGGATCGATCGAGGGCGCTTCCTTCCGCTGAGCTACCAGCCGTCCACCGTAGAAACGTTCATTAACGAGGGAGGTGAGGGCCTCATGTCCACGAAATTGAGTTGTGAGGGTGGCCAAAAACGGCCTCTCGTCACCTTTATCTACATGGTCAACTATCCCCGAGATCTCAAACACATCGCGCGCAAACCATTGACGCGCGAGCGATGAGTTCGAAAGAGAGATAGGAGGCAATTGGCGGAAATCCCCACCCACAATAACCCTCTCCTGAGCCAATCCCGCCAGGAACGCCACATAGGGGAGGGGGAGCATTGAACCCTCATCGATAACCACGGCGTCAAACTCCCCGAGACTCTGACACCGAAGGACCGCTTGCGATGCCGTACACGCCACAACGCGAGCACGCTGAATCGCGGAACCCGTTGTATCCTCAGCGAGCGTTTCGAGGTCTCGAATAGCTTCAGTAAGCTCTTCGTCCCGAGACTCAAGATCCGCCACGCGTTCACCCAGCTCCTCGGCTGAGATCCCTTCAAGTTCAGATGCGACCCCTAATATCTCACCAGTGACCGCTTTCATCGAGCGCTTGATATCGTCGATCGATGTGCCCGATCCATCACCCGTCCCATATCGGATTCGAAGGACGCGCAGGACGGTGGCTAACGAACTCTCAGAGCTTCGAGCCTCCGTATACATCTTTTGGAGGTGAACAAGCTCCTCCTGAAGAACGCCCTGCTTCGCGATGAGACCTTGCTGATAACGAAGCCCCTCAAGCTCGCGGGCACACAGCTCGCGCTCTTTGCGGATGAGCCCGATCCGCTCGCGTACCTTTCGCTGCTGGCTTTCCGCTACGTGTTCGAGCGATATCTGTTGACCAAAGCCTCCCTGCAGAGCCTTGCGCGAGACCTGCCCAACCCGAACGATACTCCCCTCGGGAAGGTGAACGCGAGATTTTCCAACGATCCGTTTACAGAGACCGAGCACTATTCCGTCGACCGCCCGATTTGTGTGCGACACGAGGAGCACTCGCTTATGGTGACAGAAAAGATTAAAGGCGATCGCGGAGAGGGTTACAGTCTTTCCGGTTCCTGGAGGCCCCCAGAGGAAGGTCGTCTCGTTGCGCAGCGCTCGACGGAACGCCTCTTGTTGATCGCTCGTGAGATCGTCTGGCGCGGCGATAAATTCATCATCCGCGACAGGTGGGATCTGAGAACTGTCGACGACCTGAGCGGCGAGCTTTCGATTGAAGAAGAAGGGGGGCTCGTCACTCATGACCGTCTCAAGTCGCGCCGCAAGCACGGAAAGGAGTCCGGATTTATCTACCGTAAGGGTCGCGGATTCTATTTCATCTCCAAGATCGATAAAGGTCTCGACATCGAGCCCATCGCTACGCCTCGAGATCACGACACACTCAACAACCGCCCCCTTTACGGCGAGCCGTCCTCGAGCCTCCTCGTGCAGGCGAGGTGGATTTGCGATGGAAAAGCTATCGAGGGGACGCTGAGATGCGGTCGCTTTGCGCTCGCCCTTGCCCAAACTAAATGATGAGGACACAACTCTCGTCTCACGAGCCTCCTCCTCAACGGCGTCTATAAGGGTCTGTAGAAGTTCTTTTGTGATCGGTTCGGTCATCGCGGCGGCACTCTAGCACGATCCTTAGGGGATGGATCTAAAACTTCAGAAATCCTTAGGATTTTATCCGATCTGAGCCTAAACGAACACCCACAAAATAGAGCCAGCGCATCACCGTTTGACTAGCGGCTAACTCCCGTAGATCATGGGGCGTTATGCCGATTCCATCCGATCAATCCCTCGCAGCCCTCCGCACAAAGTTCGATCGCGCGATCGCGAAGGCGGAGAAAATCAAGCACGAGGCTGAGGCGCCATACCTCGATCTCGCTCTCAAGCATCGCGAAGCTCTTGAGGGGCTTGTATCAACCTCATCTCAGATTGAGGAGTATCGGGCGCGCTTTGGGGCTGCGTGGAGCGATTCATTCACTCCCTTGCAGACCTTCGCCAAGCAGGCTTTCTTCGGACTGGAGGGGGCCGCCCTCGTCAACCACCTTTGGAAGTGTCTTCCGAGCACTCGGTTCAAGCGGTTTCAGGAACTCTTCTGCGAGCCATCAAATTACGCGATCCCGAAACCAAATCTCGTAGCCCCATGCGTTGAGTATTCCTCACGCCACAACCTGAACACCTGCTCTCTCGCTCCGTGTCTCGTCAGCCCACCCCGAATCCCCTTTAAACTTTTGGTAGATCTCGGCATCGTGCCGGAACCCACGCGAAAGCTGACCGATATCGAGATCCTTTCTATCAAGTCACACCCGATGGTCATTCAGACCCTCAAGGCGCTGTGGGAATCCGCTCATCCTCTCGCCGGGCATAACCATCGATTTATCATTGTCCGCCCCCTACAGGACGCGGCACACAGAGACTATCCCGAAGCGCAAGCCCTGCCCGAGAGCGTTATCGGTACCCTTATTCACACCAGAGAGAACGTTGCGGTAGACCGCTCAAAAGCGGAGTCGAAGCGTGGTCCGTGGGTCGCGCCCCAACTCATTCCATCGTTCTATTCGTCAATCTACGCCGCTCGTCGCAAGACCGACCACCAGACATCGAGTCACCAGCGCGAGAGCCTCTCTATCGGAAACCTCGCCGTGGAATGGAACGAACTTACCACCCGCGCGCGTGAGCAGTGGCGCCGAGATACCCCCGCTGAGGTGAAGCAGTCCATACGGGAAGCGCTCGTTGACCTGGTAGGGCGCACCAGAGTAAAGCTCGAATCAGTCACTCACCACCTCAAGCGAGAGGCAGCTCAACGATTCAAGGCGCTGGAGGAGCGACTAAAGTCGGGCTCAAATAACATCACGACGCACATCACCGCCGCGGACGCCGCAGTGACCCGGCTTGAGAATCGTCTGAGCGATGTCCCCTACAAGAGTGGATACAACACGGTAGACAGCGCGCACCTCTCGCGGATGATCGAAGGGGGCGAACACGCCTTCGACATGATCAGAAACTCGCTCTATCAGGCATCATGCCGGCTCCGCGATCAGATGACCCGACACGATGGGTTCTTTAATCAACCAGGACTCTCTGCGGCTGAACGAACGGCTCACGCCAACATCCTCCTCTCGCAGATGGGAATTCCCGTCGACGCACTCAATCAGGTTCCCGCGGTTCGACCGCTGCGCGCCTTCGAAATAGCCCATCGGGCCGGTTACGGTGAGTTGCGAAACGCCGTACGCACCCAGAACGCCCAGCAGGCTAGTGAGGCGATGGTGAAGCTGGTGGTCTTTTCGAAGCTTCAACGTGCAAACGCCATCTTCGAGGTGTTGAGAGCCCTCACCGGTCGCTCGCAGGCCGTTCCTCTCAAGGAGCTTCGGCGACACGCCGCTTCGCTGCGCAACCTCCTCGATCTCCGCGCGGTCTTCCCACAGACCACGGTACCCGCGTTCCAGCCAACCTACCGGAAACTTCAGCGAACGGTGGGCACGATCGTTGGCGGACTTGAGCGGTACGACCGTCGTGGAATGGATCTAGACGAGCGAACGCAGATGTACTCACGACTTAGGGCATACCTCGATAAGACCGACCTCGAGGCGTGCGTCTTGGAGCTCCTTGCCCTGAACGCGGGCCCAGGGCGGGCGGGAGAGGGGGCTACAGCCGGAGCATAAACACAACCAATTCCCCCTTCGTGCTGACTAAAAACCCCAGGTCAACCAGCTAAAAGGGCGAAAATAACCAAAAATTTACCCTCAGAACGGTTTCTAGCTCCGCCAGATCGTATATATTGGCGGGACCTTATCGAGGTCGGGCATTATGAAGATTCGTATCACAGGCGTAGCGCACAGACTTGGATCAGAGATCCTTCATCCAGAGACTCTAGAGAACTACTTTAAGCGTGACCCGGGAACGGTCGAGCAGCTTTCAGGGGTAACCCGTCTGCACCGGATGGTTGCGGGCGAAGACCTCGTAACCCTCGGCAAGGATGCCGCAATCGACGCCCTCGCCGCCGCCAACGTTCCCCTCTCCAAGGTTACCGGCATCTTTTCCTCGTGTAATCCAACTACCGACTACCTCATCCCGTCACTCGCGCCGATGGTTGCCTCGAAGCTCGGACTGACTCACGTCCTTGCGTGCAACGTGGGTATGGGATGCGCCGGCGGGGTGCAAGCGCTTCAGGCCACCTTCAATCAACTTCTCGCCGACACCCAACGTGGCAAGGTGAGCACCTACGTGCTTGTGACCGGTGACCATATCAGTCGCATGCTCGACAAGGAGAGCTGGAAAACAGCGATCCTCTTCAGCGACGGAATCTCGGCGGTTGTCGTGACGAACGATCCCGAGGCTACGAACGGATTCGTCGTCGAGCACTGCGCTTCCGAGTGTTACGCGGGCGATAGTGTGGATGTAATCAATTTGCCTAACTCCCTCGCGAACCTTGACCCCGAGAATCCGCGCGTGTGCAAGCTCCAAATGCGGGGGAGGGGGGTGTTCGAGTTCGGAACCCGAATCGTTCCCCGCGTGAAAGAGCTCTCTGGAGTTGAGGACTTCTCAAAGTTTTACATCATCCCGCACCAGGCCAATATTCGAATGCTCAGCGAGCTGGTAAGCCCCTTTGGCATCCGTGATGAGCAACTCTATACCGATGGCATCACAAAGATCGGAAACATCTCCGGAGCTGCGTGCTTCCTCGGCCTCGAGGACTGCATGAAGCGTGGACTCGATGACAACGCGGAGAAGATCCTCCTCTGCGCGTTTGGCGCAGAGCTTCAGGTCGCGGTCGCGGTACTCAGTCGATAAAGCGTCGGTTCTTCTCACCGTAGTCAATTAAAGAGCGGCCCTTTCACTCAAAGATCGGGAAGGGTACCTTGTTGCCCCAAGGCGCATCCCCTACAATCCCGCCCATGAACGCATACGATATATTCGCATCTCACTACGACGCGGTTGTTGGGCAACGTGAGGACGCTGCGCTCTTTCTGCAAAAACTGCTTCGCTCATACGCCCCCAAGGCGAAGACGCTGCTTGAGCTCGGATGTGGGTCGGGGAGCATGCTGAAGATCCTTTCTCGGCGATACGCCGCGCGAGGAATCGACCTCTCGGCGAAAATGATCGAGATCGCCAAGACTAAGGCCCCTAAAGCTAAAGTTTCGGTAGGGGATATAACCCGTTTTTCATTCGATGAGCGCTACGATGCGATCATCTGCCCCTTTGATACTATCAACCACGTCACAAGCTTCGCGGCATGGAAACGGGTGTTCGCCAATGCCCACAAGCACCTCAACCAAGGCGGGGTCTTTATCTTTGACGTCAACACTGAGACGAAGATGGAGCGCTACGCGACGGAGCCGGTATTCGCCGAGATTATGAAGAACGAGATCTCGATCGTTGATGTTCAGCGCACTCGCCGCTACCGCTACCTCGTCAACCTTCGCTTGCTTACACGGGAAAAGGGGGAGCTCTATCGAAATCACGAGGTGCTTATCCCCGAGCTTGTCGTGCCAACACCACAGATCCTTAAAGAGCTTTCACACTACTTCAAGCGCGTAACGCTCGTCGATCCAGACCGTAAGAACCCCTCGGAGGAGACAGAGGAGCTGTTTTTTGTGTGTCAGGGGCCGAGGTAGGGTGGGTGGATTTCCCCGGAGGGCCCGTCTCCCGACGGGCCGGAACCCGCACGACACATTCGTGCATCACCGGCCCGTGAGGACACGGGCCCTCCGGCTCGTTGCAAGACCGACCTGTCCCCATCTGCCCGAATCAGAACTCCACTTGATTCGGACCCTAATTTCTGGCAAACAGTATAGCGTATGACGAAGTCAACAACCCTACTTAGCCTATCGCTACTAGGGCTCCTTAGAGAGCCCCGTGGGGTTGCTTGGCCTTTCAGCCTCTAATCGCTCAGCAGAGCTGTTAGAATCTCGAAGAAGCCGGTAGCCCTGACGAGGGCGGATTGGCTTTGTAGAGATGCCGTTGTTCGTCTCCATACCTCTCCTCCTCACATCTACCCATGACATTTATCGAGTTCTGGCGACCCTGTTCCTTTGGAGAAATTTGAGCTTTTGAAGAAACTTTTTGGTTAAAGGATAGACATGGATCGCTCCGCTTCCACGCGACTTGATGACGCTGAACGCCGTTCACCGACGGCACCGCCCGATGGAAAATACATTCCCTACACCGAGCGATTTCCGCTCAAACTCCCATCTCGCACCTGGCCCGATAAGGTAATCGACAAGGCCCCCGCATGGTGCGCGGTCGACCTTCGCGACGGCAATCAGGCGCTTCCCCGGCCGATGACGGTCGAGGAGAAGGCGGGATTCTTTGAGGTTCTCAAGAAGGTCGGCTTTCGGCAGGTCGAGGTCGGATACCCCGCGGCAAATCGAGAAGAGTTTGAATTTATCCGATTATTAATCGAAGGAAAGCGCATTCCATCGAACGTCATTCCGCAGGTTCTCACCATGGACCGCGCTGACCTGATTAAGAAGACCTTCGAGGCTCTCAAGGGTGTCCATCAGGCGATCGTACACATCTACCGCCCAACCTCCGTCGACCAACGAGAGATATTCTTTAAGATGACCAAAGATGAGGTGATGAAAGCCGCGGTCGAATCAACCAAGCTGGTGCGTCGCCTGGCGGGGAAGGTCGACTTCCCAGTGCAACTTCAATTCTCACCTGAGAGCTTCACCGGTACCGAGATGGAGTTCGCCCTTGATGTATGCAACGCGGTGGTAAACGCGTGGGATCCAGGGTCGCACGAACAGGTCATCATCAATCTGCCCGCGACGGTTGAGCTCTCGCGGCCCAACGTCTACGCGGACCAAATCGAATGGATGAGTAGGCACCTGACGCGACGTGATCAGGTTATCTTAAGTCTCCACAATCACAACGACCGAGGCACCGCCGTTGCCGCGACCGAACTTGGAATTCAAGCGGGCGCGGATCGGGTTGAGGGAACGCTCTTCGGGAATGGAGAGAGGACCGGCAACTTAGACCTTGTCAACATCGCGGTTAATCTCTTCAAAGAGGGGATTGATCCAGGGATAGACCTCTCCAACATTCCGTGGATGACCGAGCAATACGAGAAGTTCACCGGGATGAAGGTTCCCCCTCGCCATGTTGTCGGGGAATTAGCTTTCACCGCGTTCTCAGGGGGGCACCAAGCGGCGATCGCTCCAGGACTTGAATTCCAAAAGCAAACGAACGATCCACTGTGGCGGGTCCCGTACCTCGGTGTGGACCCCTCGGATTTCGGCATGGAGTACGAGCCGATCCGATTGAACGCGCAGTCGGGAAAACACGGCGCGGCGTTCTGCCTCAAGGAGAAGTTTGGCTGCGAGGTTCCGCGTGCGATGTTGGGGGACCTTGTCGAGATGGTCAAGGAGTGGTGCCACGCTCACAACAAAGAGGAGCTTCAAGCCGAGACAGTATGGGAGCTCTTCCATACACGGTATGTTGAGCCACGAGGGGAGGTTAATCTTCAAAACTACACACTCACGCGTGACGGGATGAAGGTTAAAGTACATCTTGAGCTCTCTATCCGCGGTGAGGAGATGAAAACCCTAACCGGCGTTGGCAACGGGCCGATCGACGCGGCAACGGACGCTCTCAAGCACCTCGGCTACTCATTCGACGTTGTATCTTTCCATGAACATTCCCGAGGAGAGGGATCGAGCGCCGAAGCTGTGGCGTACGTTCAGGTCGCATCAGGCGACCGCTCCACGTTCGGCGTCGGCATCGACGGTAACACCGAGCACGCGGCGCTTGAGGCGCTTGTGGCAGGGGTTAATCGGTTGACGTAGGAGAGGACCACACCCTTTGTAATTCCGGAGGGCCCGTGTCCCACGTGCCGGGTATGGTGCGAAATATCCAAGCAGGTTCCGGCCCGTCAGGAGACGGGCCCTCCGGATATCTCTCTTACCCTAGAACCCCGTGGCCACCACCGAGAACGCCTCATCGAGCATCTTCTCGATAAACTCCTGGCGAAAAAATCCGCCGCCAAAGAGATAGTCCTGAGGAGCCCACGTTTGCGTGACCTCAGCTTTGCCCTTCTTGAAATTCAATGTTGTCGCCGTGGCGTCGATCTTTTTGACCTTGAAGGTGTACACCAACTCAAGTGAATCATCGACAAATCGAACCGCTATCAGGATCTCCTCAACGAGCGAGAACTTTCGCAGGTCAGGAGCTTTGTACTTAACGACGGTATACCCATTTTTCCAGATCTCGCCCTTGTTGACGAGGCTGAAGACCGTCTCGCACGTATCGAAGATCGCTCTGGCGTGAGGATGCATCGTAACGTTGAGGGGAATTTGACCGAGATCGGCCGGCGATTCTCCATTTCCGTAGAGCAGAAACGGCGTCTGATTTTTATCGGAGATCGGCGCATTGCGATCCAGCGTAAACTCCCACGAGCTCACAATCTGACCACCCGGCAACACGACCTGCGCTCGATCAAGCTCAGCCCGGCCAACTATCTCAAAAGCATCATCTGCCTTCGCCTTAACCTTCTTCAGCACTCCCAGCCCTAAAACAAGGGATAATTGGGGAAGGGGGGCGGGCTCCGCGCCGTGGTTCTTAACCGTGAGGGTGCACGGCACCGTCTCGCCTTGGATAGCGGCCTCAAGGGGAACTTCTAGTCTGAACTCAAGGGGTTTTTGGATGAATACGCCGCGCATGGATGTTGTTATAGATCGATTTCGGAGCTTCTAAAACTCTCCCAAGCCGGTCGAGATTCTCAATTATGCCTTACACAGGTTTCACCTCCCGAGGCGCCCGGCCTCGGGAGGCGCCTCGGACTGCAACTCGGCGGGCGGAGGATACGGCCCGCCAGGAGTCGGGCCCTACCGGTTGCCATCAGGAACCGGGCGCGATTCCCCCTTGCCACCCGCGGTTCGATCCCCTATTCCTTACTTTACGAGAACTAGAAAACTAGTAAGCTTTAATTTCCACTTTTGGAGGGACGAAGCACTATCGTCACAGGGCAGAAGGAGCACCACCTAAAGCTGCGCAGGCGCACACGAGGGCAACGACCGGTATGCGCGTAACCACCATGGCGGTAGGGCGCTCAGCGTCAGAAGATCGCAACAGCTCACGGCAACTTCGATACGATCGTTCCCATCCGGAGGGCCCGTCTCCTGACGGGCCGGAATCCGCACGGAGGTATTTGCACATACCCGGCCCGTCGGGAGACGGGCCCTCCGGGGCCACGAACAACTGTAGCGGGCGCACGTCCCAAACGACGGCAATCAGAGACATGAACCTTCACGCACGAAGGCACCGCAAAGGATACAAACGCAAGGCAAGCGAACACTGAGCACCAAAACAATCATCAGCCGCATCAAAACCACAAAGAACACAAAAGGGGACTTCACCGCCCCGAGCACACTCCCCTTCCCCTCTCGCGCCCTACGTCCCCTTCTCTCACTCACTAAAAACGGCACTATTCACGCCGAACTAAAGGCCTTACAGTAAGATATGTCATCGCTTGTGATACGTGGGAAAACCTCTAACGCCGACAAGGTGTGGCTACGGATCTCCGCGTTCCTTTCGCTCAAATCACCCGCGACCCGCGTCACATACTCAGGAATAATCGCTGAATGGTGTCGGTTTCTCCGAACAGAACCGGGAACACCTGAAGCAGCTGAGGCGATTGTCTCAGCGACCGATCTGCACGCCATCGCGTATCGAAAATTTCTTGAGCAGAAGCCTGGAGAAAAACCGCGCATGGCGCGAATGAGCGGACGCGTATCGTCGGAGCGTGGAGTCACCGTCGAACGAGCTTCTGGTCGGGGCACCAAAAAAGACGGCATGGACGCGACGCAATCAAACGCGACAATCCACAAGAAATTCGCCGCACTCAGACGAATCTACCGAATGCTCGTTTCAAGCAATCTCGGGGTCGCGGAGAATCCGTTCGAGGCCGATAGGGTGCCCCCTCCTCCCAAGGACGCCGGTCGAAAGCGCCCTACTCAGATGATCGACTTTGAGCTCGTCATGGAGATCGTTTCGATACCCGACGTAAACACGCCGAAAGGCCGTCGAGATCGAGCGATCCTCGCGACCCTCTTTGGTGGTGGGTTGCGTCGAAGCGAGGTTGTGTCCTTGCGTATCGGCGACATTAAAAAGACCCCGTCAGGAACGACCTTTCTCTACCTGCGACACACAAAAGCCAAAAAGGACGCGGAACAGGCGCTCCCCCGCTGGGCAGCTGAACATCTCTGGGAGCTCGTTCGAGAGCGCAAAGCCCATGGCTCCATGGACGGCGACTACCTCTTTGTCGGCTTTACCGGCAAGGGAGGGCAAACGATCACCACGAAACCGATGTCCGATACCGGGCTCTATCTTCTCTTTAAACAGTACTGCATGGCGGCGGGCGCCGGTATGTACGCCACCCCCCACTCCGCTCGCGCCACCGCCATAACGAAGCTTCTCGCGGATGGCATTCCGCACCGAGAGGTGCAGGAGTTTTCACGACACTCAAGCATTCAGATGGTGGAGTGGTACGACAAGCGGCGCTTTAGCGTTGAGGAGAGCCCTGCGAAGGAGTTGTCGTACGACACGCCCCGAGGGAAAGGACGCCGGTAGGGTGTCCAGGACGATCATCCACCCTGCAACACGCTCGACATCTCGGCCGCGATAGCGTCGTACCCTACCGTGTTCGGATGGAGCCCCTCAGGAAGGTTGTAGTACTGACAATCGTCGTACACCGGACACCCGGTCTGAAAGAGCGTTTCGATATCAACGAGTGGCAGGGAGTTAATCGCCGCCACGTCTCGAATCAAATTGGAGATATTGGCCGTGAAGGGAGCGTACTGCGACCGTAACGCTATCGGGTTCGCCAAGGTTGAGAGTACGACCTGCTTGCCATCGGCGCGCGCGACATTAACCATCTTTTGCAGCGCTGGTATGAAGATATCGTTTGGGACTAGACGCTGCGCGTCGTTCGTCCCCTCGGCGATAATAACAACATCAGCGTCGCTCCCGAGCGCGACACTCGGAAAGCGCTCGACGCCGGTTTCAGATCCATCCTCCGCGAGCCCCTCTCCCGGAACTCCGGCATTGAGTACCGAAACACCCAAGAGGGAGGAGAGCCGCAAAGGATATCCGCGAGGCTTTCCAAAATCGGGAATCTCCTCGACATACTCGTCGGGAGAATTCCCATCACCGACCCCATAGGTGATACTATCGCCGAACGCGACAACCTCAACGGAACCATCGCCGTTGCGGTCCTGAAGAATCGCGTCCTGGGCGTTGGCGCCAGATGCACACACAACGCCGATACAGATTGTAAGGAAAAATCCAAGCTTTCTGTTCATAGCACCACCAATTGCAATAATAGGTATTGTGAACCGTATTAGTCAGTCAGTAAAGGGAATAGGCGGAACGGGTTAAATGTACAGCGCCGATTAGCCGGCCATCGGGACATCACCACCCCGAGACACATTCCGTTGCAGCAATCGCTCCAGGTCATCGTAGTTGACGGGTTTCGTGAGGAAGAGATCGAATTCTATACAATCACCACAACCGGGGTGCATATCCTCACGCTCCCATCCGGTTACCGCGACCAACAGCGGTGCGGTCGAACCAAAATGCTCCCTAATTCGCTTCGCCACCTCATGACCATTGATGTCCGGAAGGCCGATATCGAGAAGGACGACATCCGGATCAAATCGCGCACACTCCTGAATGGCCTCTCCCCCGGTCTCGGCGACAACAACGTTATGGCCAGCCATCTGAAGGAGCATCGCCATCGTCTGCGCGGACGCGGCGTTGTCATCTACGACCAAAATTTTTTGTGATTCATGCCCTTGGGCGGTCGGGTGCATAGCGATACCACTCCTTCTCTCTCGGAGTGGTATCCTATGAACACGCGTTTGGGATATGCGGCGGGGCAGTACCCTGCCCTACGCTCTATCGGTCCCAGGCTCTGCGCGGTCCGCGCTCTCGGTCTCCGGAGCGCTGCGAGCGCCCACCGAAACCACCCTGGCCCCGTGGACCCCGCGGTCCGCGTGGACCACGATTTCCTTGAGCGTCACCTCGAGGGCGACTGTCACGCTTCTCAAGCACCTTGAGAGCATCAACCTGACTCATGTCTGGCCCCTCAAGCCTCTCGAAACGATCACGCGGCTGCCCTCGATGGGCGCTACCTTCGCGGGCGCTATCTAAGGACGATCGCCCGCCGGAGCGTTCGTTTCCTCGATCCGAACGACCGTTGAAACGATCGTTTGATCGGCCGTACGGACGATCCCCCCTCTCGCCACGGCTCGATTGAGGTCGGGCGTTTCGCCCCTCGCTCTCGGGCCCGTAGGCATAGCGTGGTCCTCGTTCACCAGGCTGGCGCTCTCGTCTATCGTTGAACCGTTGACGACCCGGGCTTTCTCCTTGCTCACGACGTCCAAATCCACGATCAGGGCGCTCGTCACGTCCACGCTGCGGTCGATCACCACCACGGGCGCTGCGTCCCTCCGGCCGCTCACCGTTGCGGCCGTCACGTCGTTCAGGACGGGCACCACGGTCACTGAACCGCCGCTCTGGGCGCTCTGAACGCTCTCGGCGCTCACGACGTGGTTCCGTAGAGGTATCGCTACCGGAAACCTCACCTTTCTCGATTGCGGAGTCTTCACGAGGAGCTCGAGCGGTCCTTGCGCTACGCTCTCTAAGCCCCGGGCGCTCACGTCGAGCGTTCCTTCCAGGACGTTGACGACGACCATTACGTTCCGTATCAACCATCTCCTCCTCAACACCATCAAGCGCTGGGGTCTCTAACCGAGCGACAGGAGCCTTAAGCCATCGCTCAATCGTTCGAAGCAGTGAACCATCAGCCTTCGTTACGAAGGAAACAGCCTCACCGGTCGCGGAGGCGCGTCCAGCGCGTCCGGTACGGTGAATGTAGGCGTCAAGATTCTCAGGCATATCGTAGTTAACAACGTGGGTAATACCCTTCACGTCGATACCACGTGCGGCGATATCGGTCGCGATGAGGATTCGGTAACGCCCATCCTTAAACCCGTTCAAAGCCTGTTGTCGCTTTCCTTGCGAGAGGTTTCCGTGCAGTGATGTTACGTGCTGTCCGCGCTTCGCGAGCTGCTCAGCGAGACGCTTCGCGGTGTGCTTCATCTTCGTGAATACCACGACGAGAGCCCCTCGGTTCTCTTGAAGCCAGTGCGACAAAACGTGCGTCTTCGATGCCTGCGCTATCTGGTACATCGAGTGCGAGACGGAGGCGTTAGCGTCCTCGATCTTGACTCGTACCACCGCTGGATCGTTTTGAATGCCGCCAGTGAGATCGCGAATCTCGTCCGGCATCGTAGCGGAGAAGAGCAGGGTCTGCCGCTCCGTCGGGAGCTTCGAGATGATCTTCTTGATGTCTGGGAGGAATCCCATGTCGCACATCCGATCGGCCTCGTCGAGGACGAGGTACTCAATCCCCTTAAGGTCAAAGGTGCGAGCGCTGAGGTGGTCGAGCAAACGACCTGGGCAGGCGACGATGATCTGTGGCTTTCCACGAAGCTCAGATACCTGACGACCGTGTGAGACGCCACCGTAGATCGTGACGCTCTTCAATCCAGTTCGGGGAGCGAGCTGCTTGATCACATCATTGATCTGCTCAGCGAGCTCACGCGTTGGAGCGAGAATGAGAGCTTTAGCGCCCTTCTCTTTCGTGCCACTGAGCTTCTGAAGAATTGGCAGAACGAACGCTGCCGTTTTTCCAGTTCCTGTCTGCGCGAGTCCGATAAGGTCTCGGCCCTCGATGACGAGAGGGATAGCCTCTGCCTGAATTGGAGTTGGGGTGGTGTATCCGATCGCCTTTATCGTCTCCTTAAGAAAGGACGCTAAAGGGAGATCGTCAAAGGTAAGCGTGCGGATCTCTTCCGCAGCTGAAGTATCGCTGTGCATTTACTAGCCTATTTTACAGAGAAGAGGTGATGCCGGTGCCACGCAACTTCGAACGTTTTGTTTTT
>JAULVA010000260.1:0-11048 GCA_032111275.1 Bdellovibrionota bacterium | reverse complement strand
GGGAGATTATCATGTTTGGGGGGATTAAGGAAATGTGGACGGGCCAAGTCACGTCAAGCTACCAATGACAGCCTAACCACATGAGATCGCACAGGAACCGGAGGGGCCGTCTCCCGACGGGCCGGGTATGTTTAGATATATCGAATTGGCCCGCGATGGATGCCGCCCAACAAAACAACGGCCGCGACCCCGGCCCGTCGGGAGACGGGCCCTCCGGGTATCGCGCTGCCCCTACGCTACCTCAGCCGTCTTCGGCTGTGGCACCTGAACCTCAACCGGGGTAGCTGGCAACTTCTTCTGAAGTCCGTAGAAAAGTGGGAAATCCTGTGGCGCCACGAGCGAGAGCGCGCGACCAGAATTACCAGCGCGACCCGTTCGACCTGTGCGGTGAACGTAGGTCTCAGGGGTATCGTGCATCGCGTAGTTTACCACGAGATCGAGGTCTTTCACGTCGATTCCACGGGCAGCGACATCGGTAGCCACCAGAACTTTTACCTCACCGGCGCGAAACTTTTGCATCGTCCGCTCACGCTCTTTTTGCGAGAGGTCAGAGTTAAGCCGCTCACACTCGATACCACGCTTACGGAGAAGGATCTGCACAAGCTCCGTGTCAGACTTAAGGTTACAGAACACTATCGCGGCCTTTGGTTGGTATTCCTGGAGGAATGCCGCGAGCGCGGTCGCCTTAGTTGTAAGCCCCGCGCCAACTCGACAGAAAAGGTGCTCGATAAGCTGTGAGGTCTCCTCAACTGGCTCAAGTTCAACTCGTAACGGCTTATTAAGGAACGATTCGGCGAGTTGACCGACACGTGGGGTCATCGTCGCGCTGAAGAACAATCCCTGCCGGTTACGAGGAAGTTTCGAGAGAATCGCTCGAACCTCCTCCACAAAGCCCATCGAGAGCATCTCATCCGCTTCATCAAGCACAAACATCTTACAGTTCCGAAGATTAAGCTTGCGTTGATCGATAAGGTCTTGGATTCGACCCGGCGTCCCCACAACGATCCTCGGATCGTTTCGAAGGTCTCGTACCTGCCCCTCCTGCTTCGCGCCACCGATGATGCACGCCGGACGAAGGTCCTCGACGACCGACACGATCACGTTACGAACCTGAAGAGCAAGTTCTCGAGTCGGACAGATGATCAATCCGAAGGTCCCATCAACAGGAGAGGCATCGATAAGACAAGAAAGCATCGGAAGAACGTAGGCAAGCGTTTTTCCGCTCCCGGTTTGAGCCTCGACGATACAATCTTGACCGGTCAACACAGCGGGAATCGCGGCGCGTTGTACCGGCGTTGGCGCGGTGATCTTGAGTGCCTTGAGCTGACCGCGGATGCTTGGATGTTTAACGAGGTCGAAGAACGAGGCCTCAACCTGTGGCACCTCAGCCTGAGGAGCCTCTACACTACTATTTTCAGTTGTCATATGTCTGATTCATCACGTGATGGGCCGCAAAACGATACCGGAAGGCGACCCTGGTTTTACATTGCACTAGCTTTTACGCACTACGAAGGCCTTCTCAGTTACACGTCTCACACGAGGAAGATAAGGAGACTGAGCCCTTGCACCGCTACGATCTTTTTCTTCTCTGTTGCGGCGCCAGTGCGATGCCACAACCCTTACATACTCATTAGTATGCCACATCTCGGGGATTTGAGACACCCGGAACGTAACGACCTGAAGATGTGGGTTTTTTCGCCCCGCACCGACCAAGAATGGAGATCCCAGACCTCCTAGCTCCTCTACTTAGCCGGCACCATGAGGTGCTTCATCGGATTCGCGCACTCGGGGGTTTTAACCTCCCCGGCTTCATACTTGGCCATAAACTCCTCGTTAAAACATCCAAGCATCTGGGCGAGCGGGTGCAGATTCGGGTCCTGGGAGGGCTTGGCGATTACGCGCCGTACACATGGGTCGACGAATCCAGTTGTAATGGCGCGACATTTCGCTGGGTCAAGGGAGTAGCACCGCAGCCACGCTCCGCCATCAGAGCAGATCTCGTCTACGACCTTTTGAATGGAGGCTGGATCCGCGCTCGCCCGAGTCTCCCGGCCTTGCGCGACGACCGCATCGACACCGACTACCCGAAACAGACACACGATAACCAACGCCACGAACATCCTCATAGAAGCCCTCCACTCAATAACGCTTCAGTCTACCGCTCTTTCTCACCGACAGGAAATAGAAACCGGAAAACGGAGGCATCCTACATCCCGGCTCTAGACCCCCGAACCCGTTGAATGATCTGCTCAACGACCGCTGGCTCAGCGAGGGTCGTCGTATCACCAACGGCAGCATACTCTCCCTCGCCGATCTTTCGTAGGATACGTCGCATAATTTTGCCTGACCGAGTCTTAGGCAAGCCTGGGATGAACCAGATAGCGTCCGGCGTCGCGATGGGGGAGATAATCTCACGCACAGCCTCCACGATCGCCTTTGTGACATCGATCCCTTCCCCCACATCCCCTCGGAGTACGCAGAAGGCACCGATCGCCTGCCCCTTAACGTCATGCGGGATTCCAACCACCGCGGCCTCCGCGACAACTCCGGAGCGCACGATCGCGCTCTCTACCTCAGCGGTTCCGAGCCGATGACCAGCCACGTTCAGCACATCATCAACCCGTCCCGTAATCCAGTAGTATCCATCCTCGTCACGCCGACACCCATCACCCGTGAAGTAAAATCCCGGGTACATCGAGAAGTAGGTTTGAACGAATCGTTGATGATCTCCGTAGACCGTGCGCATCATTCCAGGCCACGGATACTTGATACACAACCGACCGGTAACGCCATTTCCCTCCAACACCTTTCCGCTCTCATCAACCACCACAGGCTGAACGCCAAAGAACGGCCTCGTCGCTGAGCCAGGCTTGGTTTCCGTGGCGCCCGGAAGAGGTGAGATAAGAACGCCTCCCGTTTCGGTCTGCCACCAGGTATCAACGATAGGACACCGCCCCTCACCGACGATATCGTGATACCACAGCCACGCGTCGGGATTGATCGGCTCTCCCACCGTGCCCAAGATCCGGAGCGAGGATCTATCGTACCGCTTCACATGGTGGTCTCCCTCCTTTGCCAGGGCGCGAATCGCTGTCGGCGCTGTGTAGAAGATCGAAACCTTGTGCCGCTCGATAGCGTCCCAGTACCGCCCCGCGTCGGGGTGAGTGGGAATCGATTCAAACATAACCGTGGTGGCGCCGTTTGAAAGCGGTCCGTACACAACGTACGAGTGGCCCGTTACCCACCCAACATCCGCTCCACAGAAGAAGATATCATCATCTTTGATATCAAAGATGTACTTGTGCGTCGCGGTTACGTGCAGGAGATACCCCGCTGTGGTGTGAAGAACCCCCTTCGGCTTCCCCGTAGACCCACTCGTGTAGAGAATAAAAAGCGGGTCCTCAGAATCCATGCTCTCCGGTGTCATATCGAAGGCCTCTCCGATCGTCGCGAGCTCCTCCTCGTATGAAAGGTCACGCCCCTCACACATTGGAACCGGGGTCGAGGTTCGCTGGACGACCAGGATATTTTTAATCGTTGGGCATCCCGCAACCGCCTCATCACTCGTCTCTTTAAGGGGGATGGTTTTCGAACCACGCAATCCCTCGTTTGCGGTAATGAGGAGCTTACAACCACAATCATTAATACGATCGCGCACCGACTCCGACGAGAACCCAGCGAACACCACCGTATGAACAGCGCCGATACGGGTACATGCCAACATGCAGATCGCGGCCTCCGGGATCATCGGCAGATAGATTGCGATCCGATCTCCTCGCTTCACACCCAGCTTTTTGAGCAAGGTCGCTGTGCGGCAGACCTCCCGGTGCAGCTCGCGATAGGTTATTCGGCGAATATCCTCACGCTCATTCCCCTCCCAGATAATCGCTACCTTATCTCCACGATGAAGGAGATGGCGGTCAAGGCAGTTCTCACTGACGTTTAGCTTGCCACCTACGAACCATTGCACGTTAGCATCAACGAAATCCCACGACACCACCTTGCTCCACAGCGAGTGCCACTGAATGAGGGAACGAGCCTGCTGGTCCCAAAACTTCTCCGGGTGCTCAATCGAGAGTCGGTAGAGTTCCTCATACCGCTCGGATGTTACATGCGCGCGGGACGCGACAGTGGGTGGAACAGGAAAGCGGGCGTTGGCGGTCATAACGGTAACTCCAAGGGGTACAGCTTAAGACCTCAGCACAATAGCCCATCAATTTCCCTGGGAGAACCGGAAATGTAGCCCGAGGCCAGGCTTGCCTAGCACGGGCAGAGCTGTACTCACTTCGCGCGAGGAACCCCGATCACGACCACATCATCGACAAAGGTCGCACCTGACGCCCTTTCGGGATTGGGCTGCAGCATAACTCTATGCGTTCCTGAGGAGAGCTGCGGAAGATAAAACCAGGTCGAACTCCCCTCAGGAGAGGCATACCCCACGGTCTCGACCGGGATTGCCCCCTCATCAACCGCAACAGTGACCGGCGCTGAGTAACTATTCCTGCCTCGCGCGAGGATGGCTACTCGCTCTAGGTCTACATCGTTTGTAAGCTCTAGATTGAGTGAGCCTTGCGGATCGATTCGAGTCAAAAACAGCCGTGGCGATGAGTAGATGACGTTCTCCATGATCACGGGACTGGTAGGCCCAAGCTTTGTTGGTTCAAGGACATGCACCACGGGGCGAGAAACTCCAGCAGGAGCCGCGTATGTCATGGACCAGAGCGACTGACCTATCCGCTCGTAGCGCCACGCGGGCAGTGAGGCGATCTCTGACGGCGGGGGTTCGTTGCTCACTAGTATCGCTGAAATGCCAAGGCGCTCAACTAACGATACCATCGCGGGTACCCCCTTCTCGCGTATTCCAATCAACGGTCGCTCAGAGGTCGAATCCCTGCCAATGTAAGGAGGGTTCCAGCGCAAGAAATTTCCACTGGACTCATGTCTATCAGTGAAAAAAACTACGGTGCCGACGGGCTGACGTGTGATGATGTTACGCGCCTGGATAATATCGTTATTGCTAGAGAGTAAGGCACGTGCCGGCCCGGAAGCTGAGTTGAGCGACACCGCTAAGGCTAATAACCAGAGAATCAATCCGACCTTTCGAAACCGCATAGACCTTATCACGTGCAGGAGCTCTACCCACACGAAGCTGATCACTAACGTCTGACCTATATTGAGCATGAGGATGCGTGTCGGACCGATCGGAATAGATATAAATGGCGCAAAATAGGCCCCTAGCCATATGAGGCCAGCAAATAATCGACTCGGAGCCAGGGGCGCACTGAGAATAAGGCACAGCCCAATTACCATCGGCACAGCGAGTGTGCTCGGAAGAAATCCTATGGCGTCGACCCAGGGTCCGAAGATCTCCTTCAGAAGAAATTGCGAATTCTCCCCTAGGATCTCAAGAGCTTTCTGTAACGGGGTTGGTTTAGCGGGATCTAAGATAGCAAGATGGCCCAAGACCCCGCCAAACACGTGCTCGCCTCGCCCCCCCACTCGTGCCTTGACCTCGGTAAAATTGAGAAGTTGGGGGATCATGATTAGAAAAGCGCATCCCGCTGCGACCACCCCATACCGTAGATATCCCCTTACCTGCCCCCTTCGAACAATAACGACTACGAGCGTGATGATGAGCGCAAAGAAGAGAAACTTTATGTTCGCTACTCCGTACCCAACGAGGGGCGCGGCGATACCAGCAAGAACCGCCCGACCAACCGAGGGCTTCCGCAGAAACACCAAAAAGATATCGCAGACCGTGAGGATAAGGAGCGCGGAAAAGCCGAAGATAGCCTCGGTGCGGGTATTGTAAAGGGTAACCGGTATCGCCGCGAAGATCGCCATCGCCACGAGACCGAAAGCGACCCCTCCGACGTGCCGACCGACCCGGAACATCATCAACACGCTGAGCCATGACGCCACCACGCACACTACTCGCGCGGCAGCAAGCGACGGCCCACCTGAGAAAAGCTGTGACAACGCGTGAGGCAGAACAAACAGAATCGAATTTCCCGCCTCCTCCTGTGTCATCTCCCGGTAAAGTACCAGATCGCGTATCGCGACCTCACCGTGCAGGAGTCTGTTGGCAGATGATATGGCTTGGCTACCAAAACTGTTTAGTTCCCCAGGGACTTCAAACAGCCTGTACGACATAAGCGCGGCACTACCCGCGGCTATGAATATAAAGAAAACCGATCCAACTCGATTCAAAAAGTAATCTGTCGGGGGGATTCTCGGGGCAAGCGTTGCGCCATCGCCGAACGCGTCCGAGAACCTGTCGCGAGTTATAAGAGCGCTCGTCAGCGCTACGGCTATCGCCATCCCCCACAGCACCACGACGTGCGCCCCTGAATTCACCAACCACGAGAGGCGAGCGGCGTGTCCAGCTAGTAAAGCGGCTAGGATTCCGAGCCCTCTCGCTACATTCCTATTACTGCGGCGAACCGTTAGGCAGGTAGCCCACGTAAGAAACGAAAGCGCCGCGACAACTATGGGTAGCGTCGAGCGGGTTAGCACCACAGATAAAGGGCTGTCAGACGCCGGTAGATACGCCTCGATTGCGGAAAGATCCGCGGCCCCGAGGTATGCCACGAACAGAAGGACTACGAGACAGAGGATCTCAACTTTCATGCGGGGACCGTACCACGCCCCTGACAATCAGGACACCTGAAACCGTTCCCGGAAAAACGGGTGGCCTACATGTAAACAAGCATCACGGAGCCGGACACGTTGAGGGGCCAGGTTGCGTACACGGATGGGTCGCGGGATCGGGAGAGCGGTTCGGCCGCACCGGCGGACGCGGTTCGGGAACGGGGATCTGTGGGGCGGGTTTTCTATCGGGCTTCGGCTTTACCGGCGCTGGTTTCGCCGGCGTTGGCCTGGGCGGCGCCGCTGGAGCGGCGAGCTCGCTGAGATCCGCCATCGATGGGGCGCGCTGCGCGTCAAATCTGTGCATCATACCTAGCTCCTCCTGATATCATTCTCGCCAATGAGTACCAATTCATACGCCCCCTCGAAAGCCTCTCCATCCTTCGTCGAGAACTCGATTCGAAAGCGGTGATCTCGGTAGGAATTCACAAGCCATGGCCAATGCACGTGACCATACACATCTCGCCACACCGCGGACTGATGCTTTGCCTCCCATTCGAACACCGGCTTCGACGCGACAGGAAGGGCATTACACATACCGCCGAAGAGGGGCGACATATGCCCGAGCATCAGATAGGGCTTTCCCGACTCTCGGGCCGCTTCTATCAGATCAGGAATAGCCAATCTCGCTTCGTGCGCGTCCGCGGCGAGATGGGGCCCCTCATCGAGCCCATACGAGGCGTACCGCAGCTTTGTCTCCATGATCGCGGTTGGAAAGCCGACGCGAAACCGTAGGAGCCGCTAAAGTGGTCATTATCGATCACGTAGTAGTACCGCTCACCGAAGAGCGCAAAATCCTCCGAAGGTGCGCTCACCCCGATCCATTGACGCAAGGCGACGATCGAGGCGGACTCAAGATTCTCGAGCTGATCAGCGAACCACAGTCCATCATCACTTCGGTAGTCGTGCAGAACATCTCGGTCAGGATTAAGACCGTGAAAGAGTTTGTCGAGGTGAGCACCTACCATAAAGGTGCCCCGACCAGGAGGGAGGTCGCCGTTATCGCACCGGATAAATCGCGTCTCCTGGAAGCAATCCATCGCGAATTCGCGGAAGAGCGGGAGATTCCCACCAAGAGATCTCGTTTCCATCCGTAGCCGTCCGAAGGAGTGATAGGACTGATGGCGAGCGCGCATCACGATCTTGAACGCCTCCTCGAAGCACTCCTCCTTAGCCTCAGGCTGCCAACTTGGGTACGGAACAGAGCCGTGCTGCCCCTCATACCAACCACGCAACCATTGGTAGGCTTGCTGGTGCCGATGCTGCTGCGCTCTCGTGAGGGTTCCAGCGAGGTAGGTATCAACGTGCCCCTCAGCGAGGATCTTTTTTGTTCTATCCGCACGGCGATGCCGCGACCACATCGACGCCGCAACCCGTCAAAGAGCTCATCAAGCTGTTGCTCCACGGCGGCGAGCGCCCTCGGATAGGTGTTCGGAGTATTCGGATGAATCTGTTCCGTATGAAAGGTCCCCTGAAAGGGCTCACCCGCGCTCTGCGCCCGCTTCAGCCGAACATACTCCCGCTCAAGCCGCGCCATCTCATCGTGCTTCGATCGATCTCCGGGGAAATACGGAAACGAGCGTAGCCGCACATCATCCGGATACGGGAGGTTCCATTCGAACACATCTAAATCCCGAACCGCCACCTGCGCGCTCTCATCCATTACCACGACCCGACGCGCGTGCATGAGCAGACAGAGGGAGGCGAGCGCCCTCGCGTACTCGTGGGTTGTTCGATCGAGACCAGCGAACGATACCCGCACCATTCCACCAAGGGAGCTCTCCGCGAGCGATTGGTCAGGTGGATCTTTCTGAGGAGTTGGGTCTGGATCAAAGTGAAGCATGTCCCTCATGAACGTCGTCAGGTAGCCGCAACCTATTGGAGTAACATCCAAAGAGGGTAGTGACACTCCCCAAAATCATCCACAGAAAAAATGAAGGCGGTGCGCGTTATCGATCTCGACCGTTCGGTTTCCCGTTTGATATAATTTAGGAGCGATCCGTACCAATACCGACACGCCCAAAGGCTCAGTTCTAGTACCATGTTTCTCAACCTCTGCGCGCTGGAGCACCACTTGAAAAAAGAGAACCTCGTCCTCGTAGCCCTTCTGACCACCCTTCTCTCTCTGTTGCCCACCGCTTACGCCGCGCTTATCTCGAACTCGACCACCCTCTTCGCTGACCTTCTTCGATGTCTCGGGGAATTTTTCGCTATTGTTGCCTCATGGGTCGTACTGAGGAAGATGTCGCGAAACGACACCTCTCGGTTCAACTACGGGTATGGAAAGCTTGAGCAGCTCGGAGGGATCGCCGTAGCCGCCGCGCTCTTTCTTACCTTTCTCGTCTCACTTACCTCCGGCATTCGCGGTCTCATCATACCGACGAAGCTTGAGAACGCTCAGTTCGGCTTCATCTTCGCGGTACTGTCGGTTTTTGGAAACGCGTTTCTCTGGATATCGAACTACATCGCCGACGCTCGAGCTTCCTCACCGATAGCGGAGTCGCAGTGGAGACTCTTTCGCGCGAAAACGTGCGCGACCGTGGTGGTGGTCACCTCACTTGGCGTCGCGCTCGCATTCTCCGACAGCGAGACGAGCGTGTACGTCGACCCACTAGGGTCCATCGCGCTCTCGCTCTTTATGCTGTGGCAATCCTACAAACTCGTCTCGGCGTCGGTTCCCGACCTAATCGATTACGCGATTGAGGAGTCGCTGCAAAAGACCCTCGACAACATCCTCTCCGATCATCGAGATGACTATTCCCACGTCGAACGTATTCGCTCTCGGCGAACTGCTCGACGGGTATATCTTGAGATCTTTCTCTCATTTCCCGCTGATGTTCCCTTCGGCGAGGTGCATCGACGAGTGATGCTCCTCAAGCACTCCGTCGAGGAGCGCTTCCCCGGTGCGGACACAACGGTCATCCCCTCACTACCATCCCCATCTACTTGATTTAACGCTCCTTTTTGGATATCGTCCCGACAGATAACGACCGTTAGGCGCCATTTCATACCGGTCTTGCCATACCTATTGCGAGTGATCGATAGTTCCGGTCCCGCTTTTGAGGAAAATGCATGTCGACTCAAGAATCCATCTTAAAAATCTTCATGATCTACATCTTCATTAAGGCTCTCATCCTCTGCCCGATGGGCTGGGTAACCCTCTGCCTCTGGTGGAACGATCGTAAGGGCGAAGGACATGACGGAGCGACCGCGAACTTCCTTCCCGCTAACTCGGACGAGGTTCAGGTCACTCCACAACCGGAAGCCGCTTAACTGGCAGCCGATACAAACTCAATCATCGCGTCGTAACTTTGCCTGAGCTCAGCCTCTGATAAACAGTACGGCGGCATGAGATACAAAACATCTCCGACTCGCTCCATATCTCGGTCGGAGCCCTCAAGGGAGAGGAACTGGACCGAAAAGAGCATCTCATCGAAGGGCTCGGAGAAGATCGACCGCGCCCCCAGCGCCATCGCGCCGAAGGTGTCTCCGTGATACCCACCCTCAAGCGCCAGAAACCTGATTCGACGCTCCCCACGGTGGCGGGCCCGTTGCACCGCCATCTTGATAGCCACCTCGACCGCCGTTGACCCGTTATCGGAGTAAAAGACCCGCTCGAATCCGTGCGGCACAACGCCGCACAAACGCTCGGCGAGGAGCACCGCTGGTTCGTGGGTCACGCCCGCGAAGATCACGTGGTCGAGCGTCTTAAAGTGCTCTGTTGCGGCACGCACGAGCGCGGGATGGGCATGCCCGTGAAGGCAACACCACCACGAAGAGATCCCATCAAGGATCTTTCGACCATCCTCAAGTGTTAACGTACTACCGCGAGCCGATACAACCGGAAGGGGCTCGATCCCGAAACCCGCCTGCGTGTAGGGATGCCAGACGACGTGGCCGTCGCGAGCGACGAGCGAGGTCATAGCGTCCAGCCGCACTGAGCGGCGAAGGCGGAGATGTTCGCTTGAGAGACCTCACTGAACGAGGGCACTCGACCGATGACGGGCACTCCCGACATCGTCGTGATAATCCGCTCCGAGTCGGGGAGCTCCTCTCCGTTAAACACGATCCCCGTGACGGGGATCTCGTGCGCACGGAGGACAAAAAGGGTCAGCAATGTATGATTGATACTCCCAAGATAGTGTCGAGAAACAACTACGACCGGAAGCTCGAGACGCTTCATCAGGTCGAGGTTCGTGGCACGGTCGTTGAGAGGGACCATCACCCCACCCGCCAACGCAAAGACCAACAAGGCCTTAATCAGCGGCCCGCCAATGGTGCTCGATAGCGACACATTATCTGGGTGCGGACGGTAAGACCGACCGTCAGGCGATCGCTTGAGCGATGGCTTGACTGGTGGCTTGTCTTTAGGGGAGATCGCCATATGGGGATTATATGTC
>JAULVA010000259.1:0-2949 GCA_032111275.1 Bdellovibrionota bacterium | reverse complement strand
GCCGAGTCGATTACGCTCACCGAGGATCTCGGCATGGATCGGTACGTTCTTGGGCGTGAGGTTTCGATCCCTGAGATGGCGAAGATCAAAGCGGCCACTAATAAGGAGTTGGAGGTTTTTGTCCACGGCGCACTGTGTGTTTCCTACTCCGGGCAGTGCCTCACCTCTGAGAGCCTTGGAGGTCGCTCGGCGAATCGAGGGCAATGCGCTCAATCGTGCCGTCTTCCGTACGATCTGATCGTTGATGGAGAAAAAAGAGAACTTGGAGAGAGAAGCTATCTCGTACCACGCCTTGTTGAGCTTGGGATTGAGTCCTTCAAGATCGAGGGACGCCTCAAATCCCCCGAGTATGTCGCGACAACGGCGCGAGCCTACAAAGAGCGAAGCTTAGGGCATCTCTCACCCGCTCAAACAAAAGAGAAAAAGAACGAGATGGCACGCGTCTACTCGCGAGGGTTCTTCAACGGCTGGTTTGATGGGGTAAACCACCAACGACTCGTCCCTGCGCGTGTGAGTAGTCATCACGGACTCTACCTCGGCGTCGTTGCCGCCATCTCGCGTGATGCGATCACCATCGACACGGAGCTGCCGATCGAGGCCGGAGACGGTCTCGTGTTTGTGGATCATGACTCCAAAGAGGAGGTCGGCTCCACCGTTTTTCACGTTCGCTCAGATCGGAACGGCTCTCGTGTCTCCTTTAGCCGATCATTCTCCCTCGCTAAGGTACGCCCAGGGATGCACGCCTACGTGAACAGCTCCCCTCACCTTGAGACGGAGGTCCGAAGGTCCTTTACCGATAAAACGCTTCTTAAAAAGATCCCAATCACTATGATCGCCACCGGAGCTATCGGCGAACCGCTTTTCATAACGGCGACCGATATAGGTGGACATCGAGCGACCGCGCGCTCGTTATCAACTCTTCAACAGGCGACCAAGGCTCCCCTCTCCACCGAGAGTCTAACCGCTGAACTAGGCTCGCTTGGGGGAACGGTGTTCACCCTCTCAAACCTTACGAACAACACCGTGGGGGGATGTTTCCTTAACTCCAAAGAGCTTAAGGAGATTCGCCGTTCCCTTTGTCACGATCTTGAGAACCAACGACTCATGAGGTCATCTATCGCGATTCGCTCAGCGGAGGAGATGCAATCGTGGATCAGGTCCCGCGCATCCCAGCCCTCAAACGCGCAAGCACCACGACTCAACGTGCTCGTTCGAGAGATCGAGCAACTGGAGAGGCTTGGAAACCTCCCCATCTCGACCGTATTCCTCGACTTTGAGTTCGGAAAGGAGTACGGGCCAGCCTCTGAGCGGGTACGCGCGATGGGCTACAAGGTGGGGATCGCGACGACTCGCATTCTAAAGCCAGGAGAGCTGGCCCACCTTAAGGTTATCGAACGACTGAAGCCTGACGAAGTACTTGTGCGCAACCTGGGCGCTCTTGAATACCTCCGGAAGAGTGGGCTAACCCTCATCGGTGATTTCAGCTTAAATGTCACGAACTCGATCTCAGCCTCCTACCTTCTTTCGAAGGGACTCTCCCAAATCTGTCCTAGCTTTGACCTGAACGGAGAGCAGCTTTTGGAGCTCGCCGCGTCGTGCGATGGTTCGAAGCTTGAGGTAACCGCGCACCACTACATTCCCGCTTTCCACATGGAGCACTGCGTCTTCGCGGCGTTCCTCTCAACGGGTTCAAGTTACCGCGATTGCGGACGGCCGTGTGAAAAACATCGCGTCGAGCTTCGCGACTCCAAGGGGGCTCTTCATCCTCTTAAAGCCGACGCTGAGTGTCGGAACACCATGTTTAACGGCGTTCCGCAGTCGGCTGGCACCCTTATTCCAGCGCTTCAAGCGCGCGGAATTTCGACCTTTAGAGTTGATGGACTCTTTGAGAGCGCGGCAAAACTTCGCGAGAAGATAGAGGCGTACGCGGAGGTACTCTTTCACGGGGTAGCGGTGGAAACCGCCATGGCGAAACTCGGTATGAGCGATCGGTATGGAGTCACGAGCGGGCAGCTTTACAACATTCGTGGATATCAGGACCGAAAGAAGGAGTTCGCCTCACTCTCGGATTTGGGAAGCGCCGCGGATCCCGGACTGACAACTGTCCTCGAAGCCCCTCAGCGCCATAGTATCCCTTAGGGAAGGGAGGCAAAACCACGCTGACGCGTGCTTTTGCTAGGTAGCGGTGCTGCCGCACCGCTGTCTTCTCGCGTCTTTGCGACCTAAATAGGCTTTCCACCTATGCGAAACAACGCAAATGCGTTGTTTCGCCTCGCTTCCCTTCGTGACAACCAAAGAGACCTCGTATGAGATGACGGGCGAGCCCCTATACCCTCGACCGAGCCTCACCTCGTTGCTTCGCCGGTCTCCATGACGTTCGCACCTCGTAGGAGTTGGTATCCCTCAGGCAACTTAAACAACCGCTTGGTCGTCGCACCCCGTCTGAAGATTCGATGATACACATTTCGCGAATATCTGTCGGACCACACAACGCCCGGATGCTGCTCCGACGGCGTATCACCAAAGAGACCGGTCCCTACCGTTGCCCCGGAATCCACGTAGAAGAGCGGGAAGGCAAACGTTCCAGCTATCGTTTCGACGCCTATAGGTATTCCCCGTCGCGTTGTGCCATGAAGTATGGCAAGTAGTGGCGCTTCGGTGCCCGTGCGTATGACGACATATCCTCGGATGAATCGGGATAATTCCTTGGTGAGGACACGTTTGCCTTTGATGTTCAACGCGACTACATTTGCCGAGTCTCTGTCCTTGCCTGGCACCTTAAAGAGTACCTCATCGATATCATCTCCATTAACATCTCCGCATCCAAGCAACTGGCCTCTCTCTATCGTTGATACATCCCCGATGACCGTTGTTCGCTGATCAAGTTCCCGTATCAATAATTCACGCCTCTTCCGCGCGAACGCTACAAGGGAATGTTTGGCCTTGGAG
>JAULVA010000258.1:4382-25565 GCA_032111275.1 Bdellovibrionota bacterium | reverse complement strand
TAGGAGCAGGCCGCATGTTCGTAGGCGGAGGTCATTGAGGGATTGTACAGGCGTCTCCAGACCAATGCCAGGGCTTTACGACAATCCGGAGGGCCCGTCTCCTGACGGGCCGGGTATGCACGACCGGTTCATCGCGAGCTCCGGCCCGTCGGGAGACGGGCCCTCCGGGGGATATTCGTAATCTATCCTGGCATCCTTGTGGTGCTGGTGCTACCGTACGCGCCTATGAAATTCCACCGTTATCACGCCCTCGGAAATGACTACCTCGTCGTGCGCGCGTCAGAGTGCTCTTTCCCCCTCACCCCACAGCTTTCTCAACGAATCTGTCATAGACATTTCGGTATCGGTTCGGATGGCATCCTCGTGCATGAGGATCTTGATGAGCGTCCTACGATTCGCCTTCGTATTATTAACCCTGATGGTTCAGAGGCTGAAAAGAGTGGAAACGGACTTCGTATCTTCGCGCGCTACCTCTGGGATTCCAAGCTCGTCTCTGAGGCTCCCTTCGATGTCGATACGGCCGGAGGGCGTGTGACCTGTGTGGTGTCTCAGCGGGGACGTCTCGTCACGGTTGACATGGGAAGGGTGAGCTTCAACAGCGATGCGATACCGGTTCGTGGAGATACACGAGAGGTCCTTAATGAGGAGCTTCCCATTAACGGATCAACGATCACGTTTTGCGCCGCGACGGTTGGCAACCCGCACTGCGTCGTTACGAATCTCCCTGTCACCGAGGAGACGGCGCGTGCCTTTGGGCCCCTTATTGAGACCAATCAGCTCTTCCCTAATCGAACAAACGTTCAGTTTCTTAAGGTCATCGATCGCTCAACAATCTCAATTGAGATCTGGGAGCGAGGTGCGGGGTATACGCTCGCGTCCGGTAGTAGTAGCTCCGCCGCTGCCGCTGTCGCACGTAAGCTCGGTCTTGTTGATGAACGGGTCTTGGTGAGGATGCCTGGCGGCACAATACGGATTGATATCGCGCCGGACTACTCCATTCGAATGGAGGGGCCTGTCACTCGGGTGGGCACTATTGAGCTCGATCCGGAGGCTTTCGAGGACCTTCAATCGTAGGCTGGCGCCGTGTGAAGGCTCCCTGGGACTTCCTCGCTTCCCTAGACACTTCAGTATCTTAGCCGTTCTGGAGGTTGAGCATCTTCCTCATGACACCAGAAAATGTGCCTTAGGGTCGATGAATTGGGCTAGTAGGGCTGAGGTCGCGTGCGAGATCTGCCGATACCATACTCACCAGCGGTTGTGAGCTGAGGGTTACAAAGGAGCTCCA
The DNA here is from genome assembly GCA_032111275.1 of Bdellovibrionota bacterium. Taxonomy (GTDB): domain Bacteria; phylum Bdellovibrionota_C; class UBA2361; order UBA2361; family OMII01; genus OMII01. The sequence goes on along the minus strand of JAULVA010000258.1, from coordinate 24,280 downwards.
TGGGCTTTGCGGGAGAGGGGGGACTCTCACACCTTCCTGATGGGTACATTATCGGTAGTCGCTACCGAATTATAAAACCTCTCGGATCGGGGGGCATGGCATCTGTGTACCTCGCCGCCGACGAGATGTTGTGCGAATCCTCCGTTGCCGTAAAGGTGCTGCGGACACATCGCAATTTCGGAAAGGATACTATTCAGCGCTTTCTGAGCGAGGTGCGGCTCACGCAAGAGATTAACGATCCTCACGTCGTTCGCACCTTCGCTATCGGACACGATAATGACACTCTCTTCTACACGATGGAGTACCTTCCTGGGCCTACCCTTGAAGCCTTCATGTCCGAACCGGAATTTCCCATAGGCTGGGCTTTGGGGATCGCCGCTCAGATTTTGCGGGGATTAGCCGCTATTCACTCAGTAGGAGTGATTCACCGCGACCTGAAACCAGCCAACATCATCATGGATGGATGTGGGAAACTTAAGATAGCGGACTTCGGTGTCGCTCGGGGTGCGACATCTTCTTTCACACTTCATTCCGGTGACATCCTAGGAACATTGGCGTACGTGGCTCCCGAAGCCGTCCTCGGAGGGGAGGTCACCTTAGCCGTAGATTACTATGCGCTTGGCGTCATCCTCTATCAACTTCTGACGCAGCGCGTGCCGATTGACGATGACCTCCCGGCTCGCCTGCTTTTGCGAAAAGTTGAGGAGGTTCCTCGCGATCCGCGAGAATTGCGAGACGATATCCCGGATTGGCTCGCTACGGGATTGATGGGGCTCCTTGAGATTGATCCCGACACCCGAATGCGAGCAGTTGAGGAGTTCGCCGCTAACCTCGATACTCACGCGCCGAAGATGTCACAAGGTTTTGGCTCTAACCCCATGCCCGATTCCGTTACTGTGGAGGAGAAGGTACTCAACCCGCAACGGAGCCCGGAATTGGTGAGGCCGAGGCCGGTCGTGAGGTACGTGCTGCTGGCCGTGATGATAGGTCTCCTCACCGTTCCTCTTGTGCTCACCGATATCTCCGCTCGCATCGAGCTTGAGTACCTTGATACGCTCTTCCGCCTGCGGGGCCCTAAACAAGCCCGTGTTGACGTAACCATAGTCGCTGTTGATGAGCGCGAGGCCGCTGCTCTGTCGAGCCCCGTTTCGGCAGGGGAGCTACAGGCAAAGCTTCTACGCACTATCGCTCAGTACGGGCCGAAACGGGTGGTGTTTTATGATATCTTTGATGGAACCTCGTACGCACGAGATAGCCATGATGCGCTCGCCAGAGCGATGGAGAGCGTCCCTACCGTCCTCGGGGTGACGTCATTATCTTCATCATCTCGGTCGACACAGGGACCTGTTGAGCAAGGACTCTCGCGACCCTTCAACATCCTCGCTGAAAAGGCGTTGGCTATCGCTGATGTCACGTTGCCCGTATCGTTCGGACGGGTGTGGGAGCTCCCGCTCTCCACGTCAGAAGTGTTGCCAGATGTCCCGTCCCTCGCTGAGGCTGCTAGTGGCCTCCCTTCGAAAGAGGGGAGCCCTGGATCTCGTTCACTACTCAATCACTACGGTCCAAGGGGCACGATTCCCACAGTTCCGTATGATGTGGTCGTCTCGGAGGAGCGTCCACTACCGCGCCAAGTCTTTAAGGATAAGATCGTGTTCGTTGGATTCCCTCAGAGAGGGACAACGGAGAGATCTTCACGCACCGCGTTTGCTACTCCCTTCGATTCCATCACATCGAGCGCTGAGCTTCACGCGACCGCGACATCCAATCTTCTTTCAAGGGATTGGATCAGTCGATTGCCCATTGGATGGGAGTTGGCCGCGCAGTTCGTCTTGGCCGCTGCTGCTATGCTGGTGATCCTTGTATCCTCTAGCGCGATGTTGCCAGTATACATCTTGGGAGGGCTGTGCGGAGTTGTCGCAAGCCACTACCTCATCTTCCTGCTCGGCCTAGCGCTTCCCGTAGTCATCCCGCTCACGGTCGGCACGCTGGGCGGATTGCTCGCTCGAATTATCATAGGGATGTCGCTGTCCCGAAGGACAGAACGACCCTAAGGGAGCTAGGCAAAACTCACTAATAGTCGGATTGTGGAGCTCGACACGTGAACGTGGGGGGGCTCACGTCCCTAAGATAAATCGTTACTCAGCTTCCGATTGCATATTGTGGAAGACGGTTTGAACATCGTCGTCCTCTTCGAGCCTGTCGATGATCTTTTGGATCTCTTGCTCCTGCTCGGCGTTCACCTTGATGAAGTTTGAGGGAACGCGTTGAGAGGATGCGCTCTTCACCTCAACTCCACGGGCCTCAAGCGCCCTCTGAAGATCGCCGAACTGTTTGAAGTTGCAGTAGATGAGGAGACCATCATCTGCTTCGAATATCTCCTCAAGCCCGTGGTCGATGAGATCCAACTCAAGCTCATCGAGATCGCCCGCCGGAGCAACTATCTTGAATACTCCCTTACGGTCGAAGATGTATTCCAGCGCTCCGGTGGTAGCCAAGTTTCCTTCGTGTTTCGTGAGAATGTTTCGTACGTTCGCGACGGTACGGGTAGGGTTATCGGTCGCGGCCTCAATGAAGAGTCCAACACCGTGAGGGGCGAATCCCTCGTAGGTGATCTCGTTGAGGTCAGCTTGATCCTTCGAGATCGCTCTTTTAATGGCAGCGTCGATGCGGTCCTTCGGCATGTTGAGGGAGCGCGCGGTTTGAATCGCCATGCGCAGACGAGGGTTGCTCTCTGGATGTGGACCCGAGAGCTTTACCGAGATCGCGATCTCTTTTCCGAGCTTGGTAAACGCCTTGGCGTTCTTTGCCCAGCGAGCGAACATACGGTCTTTTCGTTTTTCAAAAATACGGCCCATAGAGATCTCCAGATACCAACTGACGAAGTGCTTGCCCGGCAGAGTATCGCTAAATTATGGGTTCAGGCAAATAGGGAAGGGGGATAAGTCCTTTATATAAGGCCGGACTTACCTTTCTACGGCGCATCTTTCCAGGGGAGGATCCCTCGTTCAGAGAGCCCTAAATGGGGCGGCCCGTTATCGTGATATGGTCGTCCCGCTCGCCTCACTCCCCGTTAGGGCTGAGGAGATGATGAGGGGACGGGAGGCGTCGCAAATGACCGCCCGAGCGCATCCTGCCTCAAGCGCACGAAGGGCGCACTGCACCTTGGGGATCATCCCACCTGTGATGACCCCCTCGTTAATGAGCTGTTCTATCTCGGAGTGAGAGAGTGATGGCTGAACTTCGCCGTTCTTCTTGACCCCAGCCACGTCGGTCAGAAAGACGCAACTTTCAGCGTTCAGGGCTCCGGCTATGGCGGCCGCCGCGTAGTCCGCGTTCAGATTGAGAGGCTCTCCCTCGATGGTTTCTCCCACGGGGGATACTACGGGAACGAAACCTCCTCGTAGCGCAGTCAGAATGGGGCCTGTGTTGGTGAACGCGACCTCTCCAGTTTGTCCGAGGTCTTCGCCGTTCTTCCCTTTGAGCTTTTTCGCCTCGATCAATCGCGAGTCCCTTCCGCTCAAGCCGAGAGCGGGAGTTCCTGAGCGAGTAATACGGGAAACGAGGTCACTGTTGATGCTGCCAGAGAGAACCATCTCCGTTATTTTCATCGCTTCGGGATCGGTAACACGGAGTCCATCGATGAACTGCGGCACAAGTCCAACCCGCTCCATCATGCGAGAGATCTCTTTTCCACCACCGTGAACCACGACCACCGGTATCGACAATTCATGGAGCGCCGCGACCTCTTGGCATACGAGGTGTCGGGTGTGTTCATCCTCCATAGCCGCTCCACCGTACTTAACGAGTACCGTTTTGCCCGACAGATCGCGAATTTTTGGATACGAAGCGGAGATCGTTGTCGCGGTTTGAGTCGTCATACTGCCTCTTTACACAGGTCCGAGGGACGCGTGCAGGAGCCCCCGCCCCTGAGGTAGTTCAAAGATGATGTTAAGATTTTGAATCGCTTGTCCCGCCATTCCCTTGCCGAGGTTGTCGAGTGCGGTCATGACGCATACCTGTCCATCGCGAACGGTCACACAGATATCGCAGAAGTTTGTGCCCACGACATCAACTAATCGAGGCGGAGTCGCGCGGAGACGCACGAATGGAGAGTCCTTATACATCGAGGAAAACGCCTCTCGAACGGTCGTTTCGCTCTCGCGATTGGTAAGGGTCGCGTAGGCGGTTATGAATTCACCGCGTGAGGTGGGGATAAGGTGAGGAACAAACATCATTGAATGTTCCTTCGAAAAAGCATCCCCTAGGGCTTGAAGGACCTCCGGCTCATGTCGATGAGCGAGAACCTTGTACGCGGTGAAGTCGAGGCACCGACTCGGATGGTGCATCGAAGCTTGGGGCTCTCTTCCAGCTCCAGAGGTGCCGGTTTTCGCGTCAACGATCACAGTTCGTTCGAGCTTGAAGCTCCGAAGTGGAGCCAGCGCCATGATGGCGCCTGTGGCGAGACATCCCGGGTTTGTTATGAACCGCGCTGTCTGAGGTGTTTTTGTAACCTCGGGAAGTCCGTAGACGAAGCGGCTACGGACCTCAGGAGCGAACGGCACCTCAGCGTAGAACTTTTCATGCTGCGCTTGGTCGGTGAGGCGTAGGTCTCCAGAGAGGTCGATAATCGAGGTGGCCTCCGGCAGATCTCCCGCTAAGAGTTTTTCAATGGTTGGTACGGCCAGTCCGCTCGGCATGGCGAGGATGACAGCACTTTTCTCATAACGCCGGAGGGTCTCCATGGTAGGCGACTCCTCAAAGGAGAGGTCGCTGATACCGGTGAGGTGCGAGTGAATCGTTGTGATCGGCTTGCCGACGTGGGAACGTGATGAGACACCGCACACCTCAATATCTGGGTGAAGGGAAAGGAGTCGGATCGTTTCACCCGCGCCGTATCCACTTCCACCGATTATCGCGACACCGAATCTCTTCTTCATCTCGTTACCGACCATTCCAAAAGAGAGCGAACTTCTCGTTGAGGCACGCTCCGAAGTTTTGTTTCTCGAAGTATTCACGCGCCGAGGTAACCACCATGATCTCTCGGATGTTGCGACTTCGGGCTTCGGAGACCGCCTCCCCGATAAGCGCCTTTCCAACCCCTTCGCCGCGGAAGTCTTGGTGCACAACGAAGGAGCGAATCTCCGCTATTTTGGGGCTATAGATCTCTAACACGCAGCTGCCCACGATACGACCGTCTTTATCAAATACGTAGGTGGTGTCGATAAGCTCCTCGTAATCCTGGGTAGTGCGTGGCAAGAGTGTGCCGAGGTTGGCGTTGACGAGCTCCAAAATCTTGGGAATGTCGTTGAGGGTAGCCTTTCGAATCATCTCGCGAGTCCTTATGCGGGGATACATCTCTCATCAGGGAGCCCGTATCCCCCGCCAGTGGATACGAGATTCTCGCACGGTTAGGTGCCAGTTTCGGTTGGAGGAGCGAGAGGGCTCAACAGCGCAGGAGAACCCCCGAGCACCAGTAAGGTACCGACCTCCGACCCGAACCCCTCAGTTAAAACAACAAGATAGGTAAAGTCAATTCCTCTGCTTCATTGAGCTGAAGGGGGGAGAGGCTTCATGAGGGTCTAAGTCGAACAGAGTCCCTTGGCGTGAGGGGTAAAAAGGTGCCTGGGGCCGCACAAAATGGCGCTACTCCCGAAAGAATAGTGCCCGAGGTGTCGATTCCCTTCGTTAAGGCATTCAGCGGGGAATCCACGATTCTGGGGGTGCTGGGACACGATACGGTTATTACGGGAGTAGCGATATGGGTCAGGCACGCGGAAACAAGAGAAACGGCGCTCTTCGGGAAGGTTTTGGTGAGATGAACGGTGAGGAGCTCGGTGGCGACTGGGATTACTCCTACGATGTTAAACCGAAAAAAAATCGCCAGAACTCCGTGCTGATCATCGATGACGACTCAGATCAGCTCAACATGCTTCAACTGATGGTGGAGCGGGCTGGATATAAGGTAATCACGGCGGAGTCCGCTGAGGAGGCGTTGCATCTCGTGGAGGAACGCCCCTTCAATGTGATCGTCGCGGATTACAAGATGCCAAACATGAATGGGTTCGATTTCGTGAAGGCGTTGCGCCGCATGGATGTGGAATGGAACGCTCAAGAGGTGCCGGTTATCGTTCTCACCGCGTGCGGAGAGGATCTCGAATTCTCAGCGCTGGAGAAGGGTGCGGATATGTTCTGCGAGAAGTTTCGCGCGGATAGTTTGTTGGTGAAACAGATCCGGTTCCTGTTGGAGCTGTAGGCCGCGTTCTCATCCATCCGGGTAGTAGGAGATCGGCTTTGGGGACGGTGACACCCAGAGCTTCCCCCAGGGGCTGCGCCGTCGCCCCCCCCCCCTTTTACCGCCTCGCTAAGCCTGGTGAACGCCCCCTGTAAGGGGTTGAAAAGTGAGAGAGATCGGTCGTTCCGCCACTATTTCCTCCGCTCATGAATCTGAACCGAGGTGCGGTCCATCTTATACTCCTGATGGGGTCTCTCAAGGTTTTCTCCACATTAACGCACGATGCTCGCATCTTTGTGGCTGGTCACAGGGGCCTGGTAGGGTCGGCTATCGTTCGCCGCCTGAAGTCCTATGGTTTTACTAACCTCGTCCTGCGTACCCGCTCGGAGCTCGATCTCCTTGATCAAGCCGCTGTCCGGGAGTTCTTTCGCGAGGAGCGGATCGACTTTGTTTTTGTCTGCGCCGCTAAGGTGGGGGGGATACTGCATAACTCACTCCACCAAGCTGATTTCATCTACGAAAACCTGATGATCTCAGCGAACATCATACAAGCCGCCGCGCTCTATGATGTGAAGAAGCTGCTCTATCTCGGTAGCTCGTGCATTTATCCCAAGTTTTCGCCACAGCCGATTCCGGAAGAGGCGCTCCTTTCAGGACCGCTTGAGCCTACGAATGAGGGATACGCCATCGCGAAGATCGCAGGACTTAAGTTGTGCGAGAAGTTTTACAAGCAGTACGGTAAGTGCTTCGTCTCAGTCATGCCGACGAACATGTACGGCCCCAACGACAATTTTCACCCCGATCACTCGCACGTCATTCCGGGGATGATGCGCCGATTCCACGAGGCCGCTCGGAGCGGTGCGTCATCGGTAACGGTGTGGGGCACCGGCGCTCCTCGTCGTGAGTTTCTCTACGCTGATGATTTCGCCGAGGCGGCTCTCACCGTTATGGAGAGCTACAACGAGCCGGAGTTCCTCAACGTCGGTACAGGGGATGATGTTACGATCCGCGAGCTCGCCTCTACCATGGCTCACGTAGTGGGGTTCAAGGGAGAGATCGTATTCGACTCCTCAAAGCCTGATGGAACACCGCGCAAAGTACTCGATGTCTCCAAGGTAAAATCGCTGGGGTGGGAACCTCAGATCTCTCTCGAGGTTGGACTTAGACTCTCGTATGAGTGGGCGCTACAAACTGACGCCTTCACATGCTCCGCGGGTGCTCGGGATACTCAATCGTCTCACCTGTAATACCTGCCCGGTGTTTAAGCTCATAGTGTCTTAATAGCGTAACAAACCCGCACGCTACGCGGTGAAAAACAAGCCATAATTCAGCGAGGTTTCATTACTCTCGCTCGTACGCCGCCGGATTCGTAAAGATTCTCAGCAACGCCTCAACTCGTCGTGGGTCTCGACAGAAGAGACGGTAAGTTGCTCGAAGGGCTTGCGGGAGTTAGTCTGGAGAAAAGCGCACTATCTCCGCGGCTGATGTTTCGCTCTTAAGCTCAGCCACGATGTTCTGGCGGAGGCGTTCAGCGAATGGAGTGCCGGTAGTTTCCTGCGCCCGAGCGCGTTTACTTAGGTGATTGATTCGTGGGAACCAGAGTTTGTTGTCAAAATACACGGGGATGTAGGTCGCGGTATCTTCACCGGGACCAGCGCAGAAGGTATTTGGAAACTCGGCAGGCGTTGACCCAAGGTCGAGGATCGAATGTTCGCGAACGAATGATGGAAGGAACATCATATCAGTGCCGAACATCGCTTCGGCCGTTGCCGCGGCTGAACGATCAAGCTCAGCTAAGACCGAAGGATACTCCGCGATCTCGCGGATCTCGGTCATTCCAACCTTGCGAGCGAAAACAAGGAGCGCGCCGAGCATCGGTGACCAATCCTGCCACTGATTCAAGGTCGCGATGGAAGAGAGTCTTTGGGACCCTCTCTGAAGCTACTTTGACCGCTCGCCCAACTCATGCAACGGGATAAAGAGGTCTGATTGAACGAGGTCTTCGGCATCGCGCGTGGGCCGTTCAGAGGCCAAGGCTACCTGCGCTATGTGCATGTCCCCGTGAATATTTCGGGATACGAAGGTAAGGTGGTTGTCTTGCGAAAGCCAATACTCGTCGCATCGATCGACGCAGTAGAAGATCTCGGCGCAACTCGCGGCGGCGCTGGCAAGCGCATGCGGTGACGCGAAGCCTACGTCGTGATAATCCCTGAGACGTTCCCGCAGGATCGACAGCGATATCGCGGTGGGATGTTTGAGACTGGTTAGTGTTCTGTCGAAGGACTCAGGCTGTTCGCTACTGGTATACTCGGAGAGGGCTTGCGCTACGATCGATGACCACGCCGTGATACCCAGCGACTCTCGGATGTGCGGCAGCGAAAACTCCTCAAGATCGAGTCGCTCGTCATAGGAGATAGCTACCTCGCCGTGGAGGGCGGCCCGCGCCTCGCTTGCGATGACCGACATCAGAGCGCTTTGTTCGAGGGCTCTCCATGCTTCACTACTTGGTAATTGATGAGCGGTTTGTAACATGAAGAAAGGGTCCATCCGGGTGGAAAAGAGTGACCGGACAGAGAATACGTGCCGCACATGTAATCCGCAACTGAAGGGGCCATGGTGTGGCCTATGTGGTTGGATTTACGATTCCCGGCGTGTTCGTTGGTGACATCCCGTCATCCGGCTTCATCGTGTTCCTGCCTTGTATCTGAGCGCGGCGGGTAAAGACGGCGTGATAGGACGCGGAACCGCCGATACCGGAAGTGATACCGTGGGGCCTTATTCACCTGATCTTTCGCCCAAGCCTTCGAACAATCCATGGAAAAGTAGGGGGCGCCGTAGTACCGTCGCGATGACTTTTCGAGGATACGTATGAAAAATCTGCACGAGATCACCGACCGTATCGTCGCTTTTCGCGACGCGCGAGACTGGAAGCAGTTTCATGGGCTCAAAGATATTGCCCTCTCGCTCATGCTTGAGGCGGGAGAGGTCGGCGAGATCTTTCAATTTAAGAGTGAGAGCGAGGTCGCGGAGAAGCTAGAGAACCTTCAGGAGCGGATCGGTGATGAGCTCTCAGATGTGCTCTATTGGACCCTCTTGATGGCTCACGATAGCGGCGTTGATCTCGCCGCGGCGTTTGAGCGAAAGATGTCTCGTAATGAGCTCAAGTATCCCCTTGAAAAAGCCAAGGGGAGTAATAAAAAGTATACGGAGCTGTAGGGAGGCGGGGCAAAACCTTCTAGTGGTTTAATTGTGGGCGCCGACACGTGAACGTGCTCGTGCTCGTAAACGTCAACGTACCCGAAAACGTTGGTATTTTTATTCCGGGTACGTTCACGTTTACGTGGGGTTTTGCCTCGCTTCCCTAGGGAGGCGGGGCAAAAACTACCGTTATAATTTCAATCTCTTGAAGATACACTCAGGGATGTGAATGATAATCAGCATGATGAAGCGCCAAAAGAAAGGGGTATAGACCACCGACTCGCCTCTCTTCATCGCCTTGTGTATTCGCCCGCCAACCATCTCCGCTGAGGCGAAGAGAGGTCCCTTTTTGATATCTGCGGTCATTGGTGTATCGATGAATCCGGGCTTAATGGTCGTAACGGAGACGCCCCGGGGAGCGAGACGGTTTCTGAGGCCCTGAAGAAAGACTGAGAGAGCGCCTTTGGCTGAGCCGTAAATATAGTTGCTTTGCCGACCGCGATCTCCGGCCACAGATGATATTACCGTTATGTTTCCTTTGCCTCGTTTCTCGAAATAATTCGCGAGCCAGGTAAGAAACGCCACAGGGCTTAAAAAGTTGGTGGCGAGCGCTTGCTCCGTTTCCAGCCAGCCGTGTTGGCATTCGGCCTGGTTGGGCAGATCTCCGTGCGCGATGAGCGCGGCGTCAATCTCGCCCAACTTGTGGAAGGCGTTTTCTAGAAGTTGGTCGTGAGAGGCGAGATCCCGGGCGTTGAACAGCCCGGTGTGCACAACCGCCGCGCCACGACACCGAAGGTCGTTGGCGAGTCGCTCAAGTTTCTCCTCAGAACGCCCCGCGATAAATAGCTCGGCGCCCTCAAGCGCGAAACACCGAGCGGTCTCGGTTGCTACCGCTGAGGTTGCTCCAATAATGACTATCTTTTTCATGATTAATTCCTTACGCGACGCCAGAAACTTGATGAGAATCGTGGATCGATGTGTGGCTCGAACTCCGCGAGGCGAGGGTGAGAGGCGAGAAACGCCTCATGGCTCATCCGCGCGTCCTTAGCCGGATAGAGGGAACCACCTGCTCCCAGCACGATGGTGTCCAACTCGTTCATGAGCGCGAGGGTAGGGGCTCCATCATTCGGGAAGTCGAGCGCCAACGTAATCCCCTTTCGAGGGAACGACATCATGCCCGGTGATTCACTATCGCCGAACGTCTTGAGCACGGCCAAGAAGGAGGCGCGCTTGGAGCGGGTGATGCGACGAAATATCTCTTTAATCGTCTCCCCCCGCTCGTCGAACGGAACAACAAACTGGTACTGAAAGAATCCTCGCTTTCCGTACATGCGATTCCAATCGAGGATGGCGTCGAGGGGGTAAAAAAACGGCTCGTAGTGGGTCAGCGCGTCGACCGTTCGGCTTAGTTGCTTGTTATAGTAGAGGGTGTTGAAGCTCCGCATAAAGTACGATTTGAGCAGCCATGACGGCGCCTGACAGGGAAATGGTAGTGAGAGCGATTTCGGTTGCCGCGCTTTTCGTCGCTCGGAGAAATTGCCCGCCATGAAAAGCCCCCGGCCGAGCTCGTCACCCTCCGTCGTGCAGTCAACCCAAGAAACGCTATAGTCGTAGATGGGATCGTTTTCGCGCGAGATATCAACGAACTCATCGAGGTTACGGAACTTGATGGTGCGGGTATCGAGATAGGGTGACTTGATGGAAACTAACTTTATCTCGACCCAGGAGATGAGTCCGGTAAGACCGAGTCCACCGATGGTTGCTTGAAAAAGCTCCGAATTGAGCGTCGGTGAACAGGTAAGATGCTCCCCGCTTGAGCGAATCAATCCGAACTGGGTTACGTGTCTTCCAAAAGTTCCCGCACGGTGGTGATTCTTGCCGTGAATGTCATTGGCGACCGCCCCACCAAGCGTGACGAATTTGGTGCCAGGAGTCACTGGTAAGAACCATCCCTTGGGAACGAATACCTTTAGAATAGTGGCAAGGCTCACACCGCTCTCGGCTCGCAAGATCCCCGATTGCGGATCAAAGGCAATGAAGTTCGAGAGCCCGGAGGTTTCAATGATCGCGTTGTTGTCGTTGACGCAGCTATCCCCGTAGCTCCGTCCAAGTCCGAAGGGAAGTACGGAGCGGTCATCCTCGGGAAGGGGAAGTGAGGCCTTAAGGGAGGATGCCCTAAGCACCTTTTGGTCTCGTATTTTTGGGTATCGTCCCCACGATTCGTAACGCTTCACGTGACTACCTTTTCAACGGGGAGACAAATGTCTCGTAACCTTAGATTCCAAAGCATCGTTCGAAGGATCCCTGCATAATGAACAATGTGGGAAGTTTCCGCCAAGATAGACAGCGGGGGGGGATGTTGCAATCAGCTGTGACGAGCGATTTTTAGAACGTGGTTTAGGTGCGTGGATGCGATGTTGAAAATGCTGTTGGCTCACCATCTGATGGACGTTCAGGTTGTTCCCGTCGGGCCTTCATAAAAAATCCAAACCGATCGGTGAACTACCTGAGACCTTTCTAGTGTCCCAAGAGTCTAAACTCATAGAAGCTTTTCGAGAGGCGTTCGATTGCGAACGCCGTTCGAAAAGGGGTTGGCTGATAACGGTGATACCAAGATGCGGTGGCGTCGAAATCGAACGCCGGAAGGCGTTGCGACTCTCAGCGATGAGGGGTAGTGACGACAAGTGTAGCTCCTTGCGATAGAAGTCCTGTATGCATGGTGAGAGTTTGAAACGTTCCGAGAAACCAAGTGTCGTATGCGCGGATGTTGATGGATCAGTCATCGCTACCGATCTGCTCTATGAATCCCTCCTCTTCGCGTTGAAGCAGGATATCTGGATCCTCTTCTTTGTTCCCTTCTGGTTACTTCGGGGTAGGGCGTATCTCAAGCAGCAGCTCGCCGCGCGTGCCGCGGGTATGTCTCTTGAACTCATGCCGATGAACGCTGAGGTCGTGTCGTACCTTCGTGCCGCGGCCGAGTCCGGCCAGCGAGTCATCTTCGCGTCCGCCTCTGACTCTCGGCTTGTCGAGCGTTTAGCGGATCAGTTTGATTTCGTCAGCGCGGTGATCGCCTCCGATGGCTCCTCAAATCGAAAGGGAAGCGCTAAAGCTCAAGCGATTCGAGAGGTGGTAGGCGATAGCTCATGGGAGTATATCGGCGATTCCTCCGCGGATTTTGATGTATGGCGAGAGGCGGCCCATGTGGTGTGCGTTTCTTCCAACCCCAAATTCGCAGCGCGGGTTAAGAGTCAATATCCTACGGCCGATGTTCTTGAGAAGGAGCCGTGCTCGATCAAGGTAGTGTTGCGGGCGCTCCGAGTACACCAATGGATGAAGAATATCCTCGTGTTCGCTCCACTCGTGTTGGCCCACCAGATCTTTAACGCGCGAGGCTGGATGATGGCGGGTGCCGCCGCGCTTGCCTTCTCGTTATGCGCCTCGGGCGTCTATCTGCTTAACGATCTCCTCGATCTTGAGGCGGACCGCCGACACCCACGAAAGAAAAAACGTCCATGTGCTTCCGGTGTATTTCCAATTTCCCGAGCGCTCGCGCTCGCGCCGATTCTCTTCGTTTCCGCGTTCGCGATAGCGCTCGTGGTGCAGCCGGAATTCTCGGTTGTCTTGGGAATTTATCTAATTCTTACGTCAGCGTATTCGTACCGTCTGAAAGCGTTGGCGTTAGTTGATATAATTTTGCTCGCGATTCTGTATACGATACGAATTGTCGGTGGAGGGATCGCGACTGGCATCCATCTCTCGCAGTGGCTCCTCGGACTCTCGATGTTTATTTTCTTCAGCCTCGCGTGTGTGAAGCGATTCTCGGAACTGCTGGTGCTTCAACAACGCAAGGAGCACCGTACATGGGGACGAGGGTACGCCGTAAGCGACATGGAGCAGGTAGCCTCATTTGGAACGGCGAGTGGCTATATCGCTGTCTTGGTCTTAGCCCTGTACGTGAGTGGAAAAGAGGTCGCTGCTCTCTACGCTAATCCTACGGTTATCTGGATGGCTTGCCCCCTCCTTTTATATTGGATCAGCCGCATCTGGTTGCTGGCGCGAAGGGGGTTAGTGCACGATGATCCTTTGGTCTTTGCGCTTCAGGACAAAGTTACCTATGCTGTGGCGGCGATAGGCGCGCTTATCTTTTTCGGCGCGAAATGGTAATGTCTTCACCATGCGAAGTCCCCTCGAAGTACGTGCTCATACGAACTCACGCCGAGTAGCTGAGTCTGAAAGTCACTCTGACAGCTCCATGGACAGAGATCGTCGATTCTCGCGACGTGGGCGGAGCCTGATGTCGAGACTTCTCGTTGTGTGTCTTCTGGCGACCTCATGCGCCATGCCACGTGACAACACTACATTCTCGCTTTCTCAGCGCACCGGTGCCGCTGAGGAGGAGGTATTCGCGTCGAGTAAGGACCTTCGCGTGGCGGGAATCGTAAGTGAGGCGCTGGGTTTCGCCAATAACGGTAGACTGATTAATGCTGAAGCGCGTCTTCGGCAGGCTCTCTATCTTGAACCGGGGAACGACCGTATCGCGTTTAATTTGGCCGTGATTATCAATCAAACGGGGCAGAGCGAGGAGGCGCGTGGTATCGTGGAATCCCTCCTCATGAAGGAGCCACGCAACCCCACCTATCTTCAGGCATTGGCTGACATTATTGAGTCTCAGGGGGACCATGAGAGGGCGAAAACGAAGCTCAAAGAATCGTTCTCCATCTTCACCTCAGCGGGGAACACCGCCAGAGCGTCTCTAGTAGCTCGCTCGATATCTAACATCGCCTTCGGTATGGGGAATGAGCAAGAGGCGCTCTGTTACTCATATGAGGCGCTCTCGCTCTCCCCGACACCCGCTCAGGTTTCGGCTCACGCCAGGTTGTTAGTCGGGCTTAACCTCTTCGGCGAGGCTATTGAATTCATCCGATCGCGCAAGGCTCTGGCTAGTGAGCCAGGGGCGTTCCATGCTCTCGCCATGGCGTCGTTCGCTGAGGGAGATTTCAAGGGTGCGCTTGAAGCCGAGGATTACGCCGCGGGTCGTCTCGGACAGGCTCCTCAACTATCTCAAGAGGTAAATACCGCGTGGTGGTTGATGCGGACGCGGGTGTCGCGAGAGGGCGGGGGTAGCGAAGAGAATCAGGAGAGTGAAGAGAAGATGGCGGAGCTCAAAGAGGACGCCATTCAATTCGCTGACAGGCAGCCCTATGAACTGGTTATGTGGCCCGCGGCGTTGCGCCGAGATCTCGTTACGGAGACCTCGCTTCCGTAGACAAAAAACCTGTGCTGCATGTTGCGGTAAGGTAGGGCCCGACTCCTGGCGGGCCGTATGACAACTGGAGGTATCAACACTTCATCGATAGGCGTTACGATAAGGCCCGCGGGGATGCGGGCCCTACCGATTACGGGTACGTTTGCGTGGCGGTCATGATCCTTAAAACGGGTCCGGGTCAGAGTCGTTCGCGGCCATCATCGAGATATCTGACTCATCGAGATTATCAAATCGAGTGAATTCCCCGGAGAAGGCGACCCGGATTGAACCGGTAGGTCCGCTACGTTGCTTGCCGATGATGATCTCCGCGACGCCCTTGTCTGGAGTGTCTTTGTTGTAGACCTCATCACGGTAGATGAACATGATGATATCCGCGTCCTGCTCGATAGCTCCCGATTCTCGAAGGTCAGAGGTCATCGGGCGTTTGTCGTTACGTGACTCTACTGAACGGTTGAGCTGTGAAAGCGCCACTACGGGGACGCTGAGCTCCTTAGCCAGTGCCTTGAGTGATCGTGAGATGTCCGAGATCTCTTGCTCTCGGGAGTGACTGTACGCCGGGCTTCGCAGGAGTTGCAGGTAGTCGACGATAACCAGACCAAGGGGGTGATCTCGGTGAAGTCTTCGAGCCTTCGCGCGCACCTCGGTAATCGTGAGGGCTGGTGTATCGTCAATAAAGATATCGGCTTCGGAGATTCGACTCGCGCCATCCACGATACGCGCGAAATCTCGCTCAGTAAGCTCTCCAGTTCGAACCGCGGAGTTGCTGATCCGCGACTCGCTGCACAACATTCGGAGCACGAGTTGCTCTTTCGACATTTCGAGTGAGAAGAGAGCTACCGGTTTTCGATAGTGGATGCCGCAGTATTGAGCCCATCCAAGGACGAGCGCGGTCTTACCCATGGCCGGACGGGCCGCAACAATCACGAGATCCGACGGTTGAAAGCCCGCGGTCATCTTGTCTAGCTTGATCAGCCCACTCGGAACACCGGTGACCGGCTCTTTTTGATCGTAGAGCTTCTCGACCAGTCGAATTGAATCCTGAACTACATCGCTGACTCTAGCGAACGCGCCCTGCGTCTTGAAATCCGAAACGCCCAGGATCCGTTGCTCAGTTCCGTCGATGAACTCCTCGATATCACCTTCAAGCTCGAAGGCTGAGTTAATGATATCTGTTGACTCGTGAATAATACGACGGCGAATCGCCATGTCCTTAAGTACCTTGGCGTAGTACCCAACATTCGCTGCGTTTGGTACGGAAGAGGCGAGATATGACAATAAAGTGGAGCCACCGATCGCGTCGAACTGGCCCATATTTCGAAGTTGTTGGCCAAGGGTGATGATGTCGATAGGCTCACGCTTGTCTGCCAGCGTCGTCATCGCCTCAAAGATAGTTTGATGGCTCGCTTTGTAGAAATCTTCGGCGCGGATACGCTCAAGGCAGATATTAATGGCTTGATTATCAAGCAGGATACCGCCGAGAACCGACTCCTCAGCCTCAAGCGCTTGGGGGAGAACCCGTCCACCGGGTGGGGCCGATCGGGGCGCTTCTCGTCTTTGTTTATCAAGATATTTTCTAACTTTTTCCATGAGCGGCCGCGTAGAACTTCCCGGAGGTGAGAGTATCGGACACCCCATCAGAGAGGTCAACGGGAAACGCCTGTCTGACTACACGTTTGGGCTACGGAACCACCGCAAAGCGGTCCACGCATTCTCGCAGGTACTTGAAAAGAGGCTCCTCTGCGAGAGGGGTAGCGAGGATCCGCGAGGGGCGACGAGCATTGTCACCGGCACTCAGGAACAATTTAAAGATGGAGGTGATAACTTGTCGCCCTTCAAGCTTGGATATAGGTGTCAAAAACGAGAAGGGATACCGTTTGGGCATGAAGGATTCGTTAGCGTAGAGGTCAATACCGCTAATCCCGCTTGAGGATATGAGCAGGTGCATTTTGAGGTTGGGAGTGACCTGATTGTTCGCTATCACCATCTCACACATGGTCTTGTGAGGGAAAAGTACCTGCAAGTCTGAAACTGATCCCGGGGCATCTACCTCATAGAAAAGCGCTATCTCCGCCGCGGTGTCGAGCGCTTTGTTAAGCGCGCGGTCTTGAGCGGATGGGAGTCGCGCTCGGGGAGGTCTCAACGCGCGCGAGGCCGCTACCTCGTGAGATCCTCGCTTTGCGAGATCCTCTATCTCTGCTCGAAGCGCGAGTAGTGACTCTCGCGTTTGCTCGTCGAACATGTGCGCGAGGCGCATGATGCAATCCTCTCGACTCTCTACCTTATCGAAGTAGTCTGACGATACAACGATATCGAGGTAGTTCCGGAGAGGGGTTTTGAGCGTTATCTTCAAAGCTCCATCCCCTCTACATCCAAACACCAGGTAGTCAGGGTCGTGAGGGTTCATCTGCGTATGGGCAAGATCTCGATGGCATATGCTCACCGATTGAAAGCCATCGAGAAGATCGAGGATAGCGAGATCTGAGGATGGCGCGAGTGTTTTTACGGTGACGCGGCGATATCTCGAGAGCGATTCCGCGAGATCTTCCCCGAGCAGCTCCTCAGCAGAAATAGTGCTGAAAGGCGCGACTCGTCTACCCTCCACAGAGAGCTTGTCGCTGTCAGCGTTTACCATTCGGTCGAGAGTTCTTATCGCCTCAAGCCTTCTACGGGGGTCTCCCTCTATCAAACTCCCCACCGCGCTGTTGGCGGTTATCAAGCGAGGATCGTCAGGAAGGAGAAGGCCATCAGGGGCCGCTATTCGCCAGAACGCCGAGGCGCTCTCTTCGGTTGATGATGCCTCAATCCGGACACAAGCTACGGAGTCTCCCTCTTCGAGCATGACACGCGCGCCACTGGGTAGAACGTGCAGGGTATGGCATTTCGACGGCTCGACGATTCCCTTCTCCAGTCGAGCGTCAATGCCGCTATCACTACAGGTCTTTGCCGCTTCCGTTGGTCCCGCGAGAAGAATCGTATCCATCGCTTTGCATGTGGCGACATGGAGAGCATAGATAACCTCCTCTTGAGGTTTGCTCGTGTTCCAGAACTCGGAAGCGCATCGAACCTTAAAGATGTGATTTGGCGACAGCGAGGTATCATGAACCGGATACGAGGACGCATGTACGACGGTGTATCCGCGCTCAGGGAAAAGTCGCGCTACAGCTCTCACCTCGGTATCCTCACTCCTTCGATCGAGGGAGAACGTCAGATCTATCGAGAGTGGATTACGAGCGAACTCCTCAAAGTCTGGCACTGATCGGTGCATAGAGAGCTGAAGCCAGGGATTTGGTTCGGCCTCTATTTTCTTCATCGTAACGTGTTCAGAGCGATGAAGGCAGTCGGCGATCGCCTCAATAACCTGTTCGGCCGGGGTGGCCCTATCTTTAGCCCGGAACAATATCGCCGCGAGATTGGAGGCGAGGCTTCCAGGGGTAATGGTATCGAGCTCGTAGCGGACGATCTCTTTTTGGGCGGGAGTTCGAGCGGATATCGTGAGGTGCCGGAGCACGTTGCCGAAATCAAGTTCGGCGATCACCGCTTCCACGCGGATGCGGGGGGTTTCGATCGCGACTATCTCGCCGGGAAGTTTCGTGTGCAGTTCAGCGAAAACGGAGCTCCAGTCGGAGCTATTCTCCGAGGGCTGGTGGGGGGCTATGACGTCATGCGTTGGGGACACCGCGCTCCTCTTGAAACGTGTCCTATTGTTGACTTGACCTTGTCCAGATACAAGCCTTTTGAACCGTTATCTTTTCATGAGGAGCGCTGTTTTTCCCTATAGAACAGGGCGATGTAGGGTTAGTCCCTCCAAATGGTTTCCGAATCCGACAGATCGATCCACTTCTGCGCGGACTTCAGGACGTCCCCTGTGTTGAACTGCCCGAAGTCGGCTGTTGTCGTGTCGGCCGCGATAGTCTTAACCAGCGAGAGTGGATAGGCTATCTCTCGGCTTGGGCACACGACGACGATAGAACGTGGAGCGGTCTTTATGTCCGGAATCGTCTCGGCCTGAGTCTCCTCTTTGTCATCCGCTGCTTCAACGATCTCAGCTTGTTGACGCCGGAGGTACTGAGCAGGGGTGTGAACGGCCGCGTCCGCTGGCATGTACTCGTTCTCTTTGCTGAACGAGGTAAGTCCATGAGCAAACGCCACCATATCGGCGGCCATCTCAAGGTCGATGCTTACCTGACGGGTGATACCCTTGGGGGGAAGTCGTTTAACGATAACCGAGAGGCCGGCACGCGCCACGGCATCCAGGAAAGCGCGTTGACGCGAATCGTCCTCGTAGGGAACCAGGGTATAGTAACGGGCAACGACGGGCGCGATCCCTGAGGTAACCCCCCGTACGAGGGCGGCCATGTCTACTTTACGGTTGATACGACGGGTGGCGCGGTCCAGACCGGTTCCATCGATGAAGAGTCCAACGACTCGCTTCTCACGTTTCTTGATGAATCCACCGCCAAGCTTCTCATACTTCATATATATGTACCTTTGCCGTGCACTGGGAGTGCACCTGTAACCCGTCTACTCAAAAGAATTAATGTGGACTCATGGTGCCTGGTTTTGAGATCCTTGTCGAGTGGCGGGGTGAATAACCTGCACAGGGCGGTCGGTTCCTGTAACTTAGCTAATGTAGCCGTCCTGGTATGGTCCACCGACTCCGGTTGCATTCACGAGGGCATCGTTTTTCTGGGACGCTACCGAGGGCCTACGATCTACCGAACCTCTATCGTGGTTCCGACCGAGACCGTTTCAAAGACCTTATTCATGTCATCGCGAGAGAGCTTAACTCCACCGATCTCGTCGTTCCACACCGGTCCGGAGTGGATGGCGAGCTGTTTATCGAAGAAGAGAGCTTGATGTCCGAGCGCTCCGCCCATGAACCGAGCCTTGCTTCCGTCCCCGGGAACCTTAAGTCCTCGGCGTAAGAAGTAGGTTGGAGGGGCGTACCACAAAGGATCGGTCTGTTTGAGTGCGACTGAGTAGGAGCCTTTTTTGAGCGCGTATGCCCCTTGTGCCTTCATCGTAACGGGAGATTCTCCCGGTGTTGTGAGGGTTATCGTGTGTTTTGTTGTGTCGATGGTCAGCTTGGGCACGAGATCGTTTGAGGGGGGCTCAATCGGGGCTCGCATTCTCGCTTTAGGATCCGTAAAGATCTCCTGTTTTGGTGAAGCCATCGCTTCTGACACAAGGGAGAGTCTGGGA
>JAULVA010000258.1:0-4368 GCA_032111275.1 Bdellovibrionota bacterium | reverse complement strand
CACCCCGTCATCACCAACACCACGGTGCCTGAAAAGAGGCGGTGAATACCTCGACCCGACGAAAGGGTGCTCCATATCTTTGTGAGCGTAGCGCGCATAGTCATCCTCATTCCCTGAGAGAATCGCCTCTCCTGGCTGGTGCCCGCCTACGGGGCAGGGCACGTGCAGTCCGAAGTTAAGATGCGCCGAACCCCTGCCACGATTGAACAAAACCATCGGATCCTCCTGGCGGTTCGAGCTGGGAGAACGGCGGTTTGTTTTCTGCGCTTCTTTTAGTTTCAGTTGGTTAGGTGGTTTTTAGGCGTTTTCGTGTGGTGGGGCAGGTCTGGGGCGCTTGCCATTCTCGCGTAGATTGGGGTGTACTCCTACGGTCGAGGTTGACGTATGAACACAACTTCTCTGTTTTCTACCAGTACTAGTTCCCTTGTCCGCATCGTTCGATCGGCGGTATTGCCCCTTGCCCTCATCCTCATCTCCATCACCGCCTCTGGTTGTGGTCTCATGGGGCGAGGACTTTTCGGCAGAGGGGCAGGAGAGCTTTCCGCGGCTAACGAGTCCCTCATCAAGTCATCCAAGCGCCCGCCGACTCAGTTGACACTTCAATCGACCCGCGTTCTGCCTAAGCCTGAGTTCGGAGTTACTCCGGAGGTTCAGGCTGAGCTCGATCGGCTCATGACTCAGGAGCGCTCGACCGTTACACGAATCCTCGATCAAAACGCACATCACTATGAGGCTACCAAGAAGGTGTTCGAGGGGCAGGGGGTTCCGACTGAGCTCCTCTCGGTCGCTGCCGTCGAGAGCGGATTCAATCCCCGTGCGGCGAGCCCTGCGGGCGCTCGTGGTATGTGGCAGTTTATGAAGTCGACCGCCCGTATCTATGGTCTTAAGGTCGGTAAAAAGCAGGACGATCGTCTCGACCCTAAGCTCTCGACCGTTGCTGCGGCTCAGCACTTGAGAGATCTCTTCGTTAATTTCCAGGATTGGCACCTTGCGCTCGCCGCGTATAACGCGGGCAGTGGTGCCGTGAACCGCGTTATGACCTCGGAAGGGGAAACCGATTTCTGGGAGCTTTCACGAAATGGTCGCTTCCCGCGAGAGACACGTAAGTTCGTGCCCCGCGTGATAGCGCTCTCCCTTATCTTCTCTGATCCATCCCGATACGGGTTCGACAACGTTCGGATTGTTGGGTAATCAGGCTTAGCGGCCCATAAGCATCCCAAGCTCATCGAGGTCCTTCGTAAAGGCAGTAGCCGTCAGTATTTCGTGTCCTCGGCTGGTTACGAGCACGTCATCCTCAATCCGGACGCCGCACGCCGGAAGCGGTCCGGTTGGCTTAGGAAAGTAGAGTCCCGGCTCAATCGTGATTACCATCCCTTTCTCCAGTATCGACTCTTGGCCCGTTGGGGTCGCATCGTGGACGTCGATACCGAGGGAGTGTCCGATTCCATGAGGAAAGTACGGTTTGAAGGCCCCCTTCGTGAGGAGTTGGGGCACATTCCCCTTTAAAATGCCGAGGTATTTCAGTCCGTACACGAGCTCCTTCGCGGCCGCATGGTACACGTCCATCATGCGAATACCGGGACGTACCTTCTTAATCGCGATCAGCTGGGCGCGGAGCACGATATCGTGGAGATCCCGAAGCTCGGGAGATATCGTTCCGCCGACGGGGATCATGCGGGTGATATCGCTTGCGTACATATCGAGCTCCGCACCGGTATCGATCAGGAGGAGTTCGCCCTTCTTGAGCTTACGTGAGAGCGTCCGATAGTGAAGGGTGGCCGCCGAAGCGCCGCTCGCCACGATCGTTCCAAAGGCGGGCTCCGCCCCATGCACCTTATAGAAGTACTCAATGAACGCGCCGATCTCACGCTCCGCGACCCCGGCCTCTATGAGAGGGAGCACGTTTTGGAGCGCGCCTCCCGTGATCTCAGCGGCCTCCTTCATCTTTGCCACCTCGCTCGGATCTTTGAACAGTCTCAGTCGAGAGGTGAACTGCTCAGCGTCAACCAAGGTCGCCGGAAGATTTCGCAGCAGGTAGGTGCTTCGCGAGGAAAGGTCGTGTTTCACCCCAGCGCTCGGGGTGCCCTCGATCGATTGGAGGTAGACGGCGTCGTGCCCACGAAGGAGCGATATGATCTGTTTCACCGGCTCGTGGGTTGTGACCAGCGTTGCTTTGAGCGCTTTCGCAATCGGCTTGACCGCCGGTGGCGCGCCATCCCACATGTTTTTGACCTTATCCTCCGGAGGCGCGATGAGTACGATCGGGTCTGCCGCATGGGGGCGGAGTACCAAGGTTAACGCCTCGGCGTAGCTACCCGTAAAGTAGAAGAGGTCGCTGTTCGCTCGATACGGGTAGTGAGTGTCCCGAGAACGGATCACACTCGGATTGCTTGAGATCAGGAGCGCCTCTTTGCGCGAAGCGTCCTTCAGGAGGGAGAGGGCTTTTGAAATGCGGAGTGCGTGAGGATTCTTCATGGGTGTCCTTAAAGCTGACCTTTGAGTCTAATACACCACGCTTTGCGGAGGAGCGCAGGAGCGTAAGTAGGGGTGAGTAGCCTTTGAGGCGAAGCAAAAAGTCTGGTAAACACATACCGTTAGATGCGCGTAAGGGATGAGAGGGGGCTACAATGTTTTCAATTCAGGTGGAACTTGACGATGAATGGGTGGCCCCTGTCTACGATCACGTGCATCACGGCCGGTGCTTCTTCCTCCTAGAGCAGGCTCGGGTCGCCTATATGGCGCACATCGGCTTCCCTAATGAGGTTCTTTTAGCTCGGGGACAGGCGGCGGTTATTACCGCTGTGGCTGCCGAGTACAAGAGGGAGGTCAAGCGGGGCAGGGTAACCGTCACCTGTGAGGACGTCACGGTTGAAGGAAAGACCCTGATCATCGGGCAGAAGATATTGAATGAACGGGGAAAAGTAGCTGTAGAAGCCAGGATCGAATCGGTTTTTATGGATATGAACACTCGGCGGGGGATAATGCCTCCAGAGGGGTTTATTGAGGCATTTCTGGCGTCGGCGAGGGAAAAATAAACCTCATTCCGAGCATTTTGACCGTTCAGCAACCCGCCAAAGGTTGACACTCAAATGCCGGTACAGTACCCTTGCCCCGCTATGAAAGAGAACATTCATCCAACGTATTACGATGCTACCGTTTACTGCGGCGGCTGTGGAAACACCTTTGTTTGCGGCGCGACCGTTCCGGAGATTCGTGTGGGTGTATGCTCTCAGTGTCACCCATTCTTCACCGGCAAGCAGAAGCTTCTCGACACTGAAGGTCGCGTAGACCGATTCAAGAAGAAGTACGGCAAGCTTCCTTCAGCTTCTACTCCTTCAACTCAAAGCTAAGAGAGTTGCATAGATGGCCTTCCTCCAAAGGGTGCTGATGACTTCGGCGCTCGTGTGGTGCATTGCTTGCACTGATGGGCGCAGTGGAATCAACCCAGGGGATCGTGCTCCGAACGTGCAGGGTATCACGCCAACAGGCTCGCCGTTGGCTCTCTATGAGATCAACGGCAAACTCTTTCTTCTCAACTTTTGGGCAACGTGGTGCGCCCCCTGCATCGAGGAGATGCCGGCGCTCCAATCTCTTCACGCGAAGTTCAAGGACCGAGGATTTCAGGTTGTTGGCATCGCGGTCGATGACACCGAAGAGAACGTGAGAGAGACGATCCAGAAGTTCGGTATTACCTATCCGATCATCATCGACAACAAGGCCCAGAGTAAACGTCAGTATCAGGTGAAGGGGTTCCCCGAAAGTTTTATCTTGGACGGAGAGCATCGGGTGATGGTAATTACCGATCCAGCGGATGGAACACCGCAGACCCGCTTATGGGGACCTCGTGAGTGGGATTCTCCTAACGTCGGACACCTCATTAACTCTCTGCTCAAGTAGCGTATGATCCCAACCCTTATTGAGCTCGGTCCACTCCCGATTCGAAGCTTCGGCTTGATGGTAGCGCTTGCGCTCTTTGCCGGCGCCGTTCGTCTCGCGTTGAGTTTTAAGCGATACGGATTGGATGCTCGGCTCGCTGAACGATACGTTACGGCGGCTGGAGTCTCGGGACTGCTCGGCGCTCGTCTGTGGTATCTCGGTGAGAACTGGAACGAGGTCAAGCACGATCTTGTTGGCGCGATATTCTCAAGCGCTGGCTTTACCTTTTACGGTGGATTCATTATCGCGGCCATCGTTGTGCTCTATCTTGCGCGTCGCGATGGTACTGATATCGGAAAGTTTTGTGATTCCCTCGGTCCATGCCTTGCGCTCGGCTATGCGGTTGGGAGACTTGGGTGTCAGCTCTCTGGGGATGGTGATTATGGAATCGCCACCAGCGGATTCTGGGGCATGTCCTACGCCACAGGTATC
>JAULVA010000257.1:0-5568 GCA_032111275.1 Bdellovibrionota bacterium | reverse complement strand
CTGTTCGCCGGAGGATTCCTAGGTCTCGATAATATCGGGGTTTTTGATCGTAGCGCCCCACTTCCAAAAGGTGGAGCGCTCCAGCAGGCTGACGCGACCGCCTGGATGGCTTTCTACTGTGGCACGATGTTGACGATGGCGTTGGAACTCGCCGACCATGACGTCGAGTATGAGGACCTCGCGTCAAAGTTCTTCGAGCACTTTATTTCGATAGCCTCAGCTATCAATCACTTCGGTGGAACCGGGCTCTGGGACCAGCTGGATGGATTTTACTACGATGAGCTCTCTATCGATGGGGCGCACATTCCGTTGCGTGTTCGTTCCCTGGTTGGGGTGATCCCTCTCCTCGCGGTCGAATTACTGGAAAACAAGACCATAGATAAGCTCCCAGGCTTCAAGAAGCGATTCGACTGGTTCGTGGCGAACCAGAGCGCGCTTGCGAAACAGATCGCGTACACCTCTACGGGATCGAAGGACGCCTTGGGGGACATCGAGCAATCATCCGATGGCCTCAAGCTCCTCGCCATCCCGTCAGCGGAGCGCCTCACCCGGATGCTCCGCTACATACTGGATGAGGGGGAGTTCCTCTCTCCGCACGGCATGCGCTCACTCTCAAAGATCCACGCCGAGTTCCCCTATCGCCTTACCCTTGAGAACAGGGACTACAGTATCGACTACTGCCCTGGCGACTCTAATACCGATTTTTTCGGCGGTAATTCCAACTGGCGCGGGCCTGTATGGTTTCCTATCAACTTCCTCGTGATCGAGGCGCTCGACCGCTACTACAAGTTTTATGGTGACTCATTCAAGATCGAATGTCCTACCGGCAGCGGCACCTTTATGACCCTCAAAGAGGTAGCTGATGAGCTCTCTCGTCGACTAAGCTTGCTCTTTTTCCGCGATCCTCAGGGGAGACGTCCATGTCACGGTGATGATGTGCGGTACGCGAGAAATCCCCATTGGAAGGACCTCATTCTTTTCTATGAGCACTTTCACGGCGACAACGGCACCGGCATCGGGGCGAGTCACCAAACCGGATGGACCTCACTCGTATCGCTGTGTATCGAACGAATGATTCAAGCGCGGGCCGAGCCAGCGACTCGGAAGCAGTCTTCGAGATGATGACAATGCCTCGTGGAGTAGGCCGGGACTTCTGAATTCTTAGCAGGCCGCTCTCTGCACTGGATTAAACTAAGATACCCCTCGACATTGCTGAGAGTGATATCCCTAGCTTTTTGTAGCTCATTTCATATGAAGTGAGCGGAGCCAAGGGAATCGGTCAAGGTTTTGTCCAAGAAAAGTGAACTCTAACGATTATACCGAACAGATTCGTCGCCAGGAGGACGACGCTCGTCGTCGTCGTCGCCAAGCGGAGGATGATGAACGTTGGCGCCAAGCGGAGGAAGATAGTCGTCGCCGCCAAGCGGAGGAAGATGACCGTCGTCGTCGCCAAGCGGAGGAAGATGACCGTCGCCGCCGCCAAGCGGAGGATGATGAACGTCGTCGTCAGGAGGATGCCCGTCGCCAAGCTGACGAGCGCCTTCAACGTGAGCGGGACTATTATCGTCAAACCACAGGCTATAATCCCAACTGGTAGACAACAGTCCACCCGAGAACAAATCTTCTCGGGTGGACCATGTGTCTCTTCTTAATCAAGGTTATTCCGTTAGCTTCTTGGCAATGTCATCCTGATTTGTTTGTTTTTGTTTTAGCCCCCGGGGCAGCGGACTATATGCCCTACTCGTTGGCGGTCAACCGCCTCTCTCGTTCCGCAACCATGCGACGGCATCGCGCGTTGATGTCCTTAAGGACGTTCATGTACGCGACGAAGGCGTCGTAGGGGCTCTCAAAGGGGCTAAAGTGCCGATGGACGACACCATCGCCATCCCCTTTTGTGCTCATGTAGTAGAAATGATCTGAGGTTTGTAGCCGACGCCACGTCTCTAACGCTACCGCCATATCAGGCGCCCTGAGGTCACATCCAGCGTACAGCTTCTGGGTGTCGTATACCTCACTAAGCGCCGCCCGCTGCATCATATTTCCACCCCACGCAGAGACATCCCGCTCGGTATCGGCCCACGAGGTTGTTCGCGGGAACGACAATTCAGAGACGGGGGAGAAGAGGCGAATCGCCTCAGAGGGTGTAAGGAATTTCCACTCTCTTTGAATGAGCGTGTGACGCGGCAGCGCCTCAAGGAAATCAAGAATACCGCTCTCCCTTCGATGATGCTCACCAAAGGTCTCGTAATCGAGAAAAAGCCCAACGACATCAGCGTTGCCAGAGAGCGCGTGCAAGGAAGACGCGAATCGATCCGGGGTCAGAAACTGAGAATTGCTATCATCGCGATGGGTGAACCGGAACGCGATATCATCCGAGAGCTTAAAACTCCTGAGGAGCATCTTTGTCGTCGCCCCCGGAGCGCGGTAGACGAAATGGGGAGAGCGCCACCCCAAAACATCTGACACCCCTTCTGCGAGTACTCCACGAAAGCCGAGCTCGCCAGCACGTTGCCCGATCTCGTCGTTGTAGATCAGCTCGGTATTTCGAAACACCCGTGGCCGTTGGCCAAACTCTCGCTCAACGCACTCGGCGTGCAAAAGAACCTGTGACTCGAACTCCTCGCGATCGTAGAGCGACGCCAGGGAGTGGTAGTAGGTCTCGCCTAAGAACTCGACATGTCCCGTCGCCGCGAGCGCTCGAAAGCTCTCCAACGCTTCGGGAGCGTACTGGCGCATCTGCTCGATCGCCGTGCCACTTATCGAGAAGGCGACCTTGAATGCTCCCTGATGCTCTCGCAGCATGCGAAGGAGACGCTCATTGGTCGGGAGATAGCACCGCGCCGCGATCCCCTCCATGATTGAGCGATTGAGACTCTCGTCGAAATAGGTCGTAGCTTTTTCGACGTCGAAATACGAGTAGCGCCGAAGGCGATACGGCTGATGCACCTGAAAGTAAAAACAAACCGCCGGCATGATTCCTCTTCAGCCTCCTATACAGCAGCGCGAGGACTGACGTCTTGGTAGATATCAATCGTCTTTAAAGCCGCCGCGTCCCAATGAAGCTGCTTGATCTCCTCACGCGCCATTCGGACTAAGTCGTGCCGCAGTTCGGGATGCACGAGCGCGTTGATAATGAGATCCGCCATCCTATCGACATCCCAAAAATCTACTTTAAGAGCGTGTTCGATGACCTCCGCCACACCGGACTGCTTGGAGATGATTATCGGCGTATCGAAGCTCACCGCTTCCAGCGCGGTGATGCCAAAAGGCTCAGATACGGAGGGCATGACGTAGATATCAGCCACCGAAAATATCTCCTCAAGCTCCTCCCCCTGAACGAAGCCGGGGAACATGAAGTTCTTGGTGAGTCCGAGCTCCTTCACCCGCCCGATGATCGATGGCAGCATATCGCCAGTTCCAGCGATGACGAAGAGCACGTCGGGAAGATGTGGGATCACCTTTGAGGCCATCTCCACAAAGTACTCCGGTCCTTTCTGAAAGGTCACCCGCCCGACGAAGGCGACGACGTGCTCAGGCCACGTCTTCTTCTCCCGATAATCCGTCACCATCTCCCGAGGATACACGCCGTTGTGAACAACGAGGACCCGACTTGGGGAAACTCCATGATGGCGCTCGATAGAACGCTTCGTGAAATAGCTTACCGCTATTACTTTGTCGGCGTGCCGCGTACCGAACCGCTCTATCTCAGAGATCGGCGGATGCGCGAAGAGACCACTTCGATCCTGTTCAAGGCTATGCACATGCACGATGAGGGGCTTTCCTGTTCGCTCGGAGAGCGCTACCGCGGCCGGAAAGGTCATCCAGTCATGCGCGTGAATTACATCGAACGTTTCGCCAGCGAATTGAGAGCTAACTTGGAGCGTGAATCGCTCTACCTCCTCAAAGAGGTCTTTACTGTAACGCTCTTGCGGATCGCTCTCAGCCGAGGAACTCGTTTCCGTATCATCAAGCGCTGACACGATATCGATACCATAGACCTCACCGTCGATGAGCGCGCGCGCGACCGGATCGTTTCGAAGCGCCGGTGAGAGGGAGGCCACCTCTCGATGCGTAACGGCGGCAACCGCCTCTTTAAACTGACGAGGGTTCCAGTACGGAGAGAGAAACGCGGGAATTCGTGTAGTAGGTATGGGAAGTGGGGCCGGGCCAACGTCATGAGGCTGTTGACCACCCGGCGAAACTCGACGCGAGGCGTCTGAGAGGACCATATGTCGGGCCTCTTCTCGCCCAAAAAGTTGAGGGACCACGAAATGGATGTCAACGCCTTGGGCCGACAACGCGCTCGTGAGGCCCTGACAGGCGGTGCCAAGTCCCCCCGCGATATGAGGAGGGTATTCCCATCCGAGCATCAAGATCTTCATAGGCGAGCGTATATAGGGCACAGCGACCCTGGTGTTAGGATTATAGGGGGCGTGTGTGGGGAAGTCCATGTTATGACGGGAGATTTCTGACACTTCGGAGTGGACATGCGATCAAGCCGAGGCCGCTGTCCTTTCACGCTCACCTTCATACCCGGTTCAACAGCCTCCTCAATGTTCGCCGTCAGGCAGCCTCGTCCTCGGGGGGCGGAACAGGCAAAACGACGTCTTCCGGCGGAAATAGTTGGCTGATGTCGCTCGGTTTGCTAGAAAAGCCGACGGAAGTAATGTTCAGGAGATGGGCATGATTATCGCCGGTGATGTTGGAGGAACGAAGGCTCGAATCGGTCTCTTTGGGAGACGAGCGGGAAAGGTAGAGCTCGTAGTATCCGAGGACTATGCAAGTAAGGACTACAAGAGCCTTGAGGCGATCCTTGGCGTGTTCATGGAGAAACACAGCTCCAAGGTTGAGGGCCCGCTCGAAGCGGGATGCTTCGGTCTCCCAGGCCCCGTCGTCAACGGAAAGGTGAAGGTCACCAACCTTCCTTGGGAGGTCGCGATGGTCCAAGTCGGCCTCGCCCTCGATATCTCTAAGGTCAAATTGGTGAACGACCTCGTCAGCACGGCCGCGGCCATCCCTAACTTCGGTCCTAGCAGCTTGAAAACCCTCTACGGTGGAGAGGGCTACGACCGCGCCGGTTCCTGCGTTGTTGTCGCTCCTGGAACCGGTCTGGGACACTCCTTGATTCACCGAGAGGGAGGATGGAGCGTTCTTCTCGCCTCCGAAGGTGGTCACGCTAATTTCGCCCCGACCAACGACCTTGAGATCGAACTCCTCAAATATCTGCAAAAGAAGTTCTCTCATGTGAGCGTTGAGTCGGTGCTGTGCGGCCCTGGCATCAATAACATCTATAGCTTCTTGCGCGACTCAGAATACGGCGAGGAGCCCGAGGAGATGAAGACTCCAGAGGCTAAATTGCATCCAGCCTCCACGATCACCGGTATCGCGATGACGGGAAGCTCAGATCTCTGCGTCAAGACACTCAACATGTTCTGCACAATGCTTGGCGCGCACTGTAGCAACATCGTCCTCACCTACCTCGCAACCGGAGGTGTGTTCCTTGGGGGAGGAATCCCTCCCAAGATCCTAGAGTTCCTTATGAACGGGTCCTTCCTTGAGGGGTACCTG
>JAULVA010000256.1:1317-3340 GCA_032111275.1 Bdellovibrionota bacterium | reverse complement strand
GACGGCCATGCTCGCCTTCGTGAGCGCCGTGAGATCAGGTTGACGATTTTCATCGATCGGTGTTGGCACCGCTACGATGACGATGTCACACTCCTTGAGAACCGATGGATCGGTCGTAAAGGTAATGGTGGAGGAGCGTATCTCAGATTCGAGCCCCTCAAAGGTAGGGTCCTCTCCCGCCTGGAGCATCCGGATCTTCGCGGCGCTCACGTCGAGCCCAACGGTATCCTTAAAAGCTCGAGCGAGCGCCAACGCGAGGGGAAGCCCAACATACCCTAAGCCAACAACCGCGACCCTCTCTTGCACCATAGTCTCCTCTCAAATGAATGTCCCCTTCGAGGCATCCCACCTATCTCAACAGGCCGTTAGAATCCTACCACTTACCCCCATAAGGTCAAAAACCTCTTGCTGCGCAAAAGGTACAGGTTTGAAGGGGGGACGGTAGGTATCTCAACCACCTCTATTACTGTAATCGTGGGGCCTCGCAAGGTTCTACCGCTCCGAACTGGGATGCGGTATGGGGAAGCGCACCCTCTACTTTCCTAACTTTCGGAAAGATAACGATAAGATTGCCCCGCGAGGGGAAGGCTCCCTGTACACAATCCCTGGAAATCCGTGTAGCATCCACGCCGTAGGAGTACTCCATGAACCCAAAACGCTCGGCATGGTCCCTTGAGATGGGAACCGTCGCCTCAATACCGATTCGAGTCCACGTGACCTTCCTTCTCCTCCTGGTGTGGCTCGCTTTTGGAACGGACGCTCCCTCTCCGCTGAGGGAGGCAGGGTTCGTTATCCTCGTGTTCACCTGCGTACTCGCCCACGAGCTCTCCCATGCTCTCATGGCGAAGCGCTTCGGCATTCAAACGAAAGAGATAACTCTCTATCCCTTTGGCGGGATCGCCTCGATTATGGCGCAACCGACAGCAAAGGGAGAGCTCTTCATCTCGGTAGTCGGTCCGATTACGAACCTCATCATCGCGGCGGGGCTCTACCCCTTTACCGATATCGGATCAGTAGCGACAAAGGATCTCACCACCCTCACCTTGGTGGATCGTCTCTTCATCACCAACGTTGGGCTCGCCCTCTTCAATCTCCTTCCTGCCCTGCCGATGGATGGAGGGCGAGTAGCCCGTGCCGTTCTTAGCTTGCTGAATGTGAAGCACCCAACCCGAGTAGCAGCTCGGCTCAGTCAGGGTATCTGTCTGATGATGGGGGTCGCGGCGCTCGCGTTGGAGCAACCGATGCTGCTGATCATCGCCTTCATCATCTTCTTTGGCGCGGTACAGGAGTACGTACGAGCCGAAGCGCGAGTCGTCGCGGTCGCGTTCACCGTTCGCGACGCCATGATCCCACGCGCCCGACTTGAGACGTTCACGCACGGCACGACGGTCTCAAAGGCGCTGCGCACCGCGTTGACATCCCTTCAACCCCTCTATCCGATCATGCACGGAGACAAGGTCATCGGGATCATCCATCGAGACGACATCTTGGAGCACGCCGCGACCCAGCCCGATGAGTATCTCGGTTCGATCACTCTCCAAGAGGTCCCGACGATAGACGTTGCGGCCCCACTCTCCGCCGCTTTCACGACCCTTGAGGAAACCGGCACGCCGGTCCTGATCGTCACGCAGGAGGGGAAGTTTATCGGACTTCTCGTGCACGACCGACACTCAGACTTTCTCCTGCTCCAAGGGTTGCGGGACAAACGCTCAAAGGATGATGACGCCGAATGGTCGACGCCTCTCTAGCATCAACAACATCATCATCCGATGAGAGCGGAGCTTCCTCCGAAGCGCCAACCCTTGCCTCGCGAGCGCTCGTGGGTCTTCTAGCAACCGTCGGGCTCCTTCCTATCTCGGTGCGAAGCGCGATAGGCGGAGCGATCGGCAATCTTGTCGGACGACTTCCCCTTCGTGAGGCGCGCATCGCCTCGTTACAGGTACAGGCATTCCTTCCTGAGTCAGCACCATCAAAGGTCGTTCCCAAGGTCTTCGAAAACGTTGGTCGCTCGATGATGGAGAGC
>JAULVA010000256.1:0-1307 GCA_032111275.1 Bdellovibrionota bacterium | reverse complement strand
CAACCGCTCCTCAAGCCTCCATTCAGAAATATCTCCTGCCCTCAATGGGACACCATCACGCAGTGGACCAAAGAGGATCGACCTATCATAGCGCTCACGGCTCATACCGGGAATTGGGACCTCTTAGCCGCGTACACCATCGCGCGAGGGATCCCCCTCGCGACCGTTGGAAAGGAATCGCGCAATCCGAGCGTACAGATAGCCCTTCGCTCCATGAGAGAGGCCTATGGAATCGATACGATCTGGCGCTCCGACAGGAGTGGGATTAAACGCATCATCGGCTGCTTCAAGGAGCGACGGGTGATGGCGGCCCTTATCGATCAAGACACACGCGTTGATAGCGTTTATGTGCCGTACTTCGGATCTCTCGCGAAAACCCCCTCCGCCTTGGTCGACCTTGGAAAGCGATTCAACGCGCGGTTCGTCAGCGCCTTCATCGTGCGCACGAAGGGCACACACTTCGAAATTCATGCCGAGGAGCTTGACGGCTCGAAAAGCACTGAGGAGATCCTCGCGCAGTATCACCACAACCTTGAGCGACTCGTTCGCGAACGTCCCGATCAATGGGTCTGGATCCACAAACGATGGAGAAGCGATCCATCGGGAACGACCTTGGGAACAAAAGACTACCTCGCAATGCTTGAGAGCAAGATTGGTTGTAGTCGAGCAAGGTAAGGTACGTTAGAAGAGAGGGCCTATGGTTTCCCAGCTCCATCGATACTTCGTGCCTCGTGTCACTTCCTGCCTCGCTCTTCTCCTTATATCAGGGTGTTTTTCCACCGGACCGAAAGAGCTTCTCGACGCGGAGGATCTCTCAAGTGAGGGGAAGCATGACGAGGCGATCGCTGCGTACCACGAGCACATCGCTAACCGACTTGAAGTCGCGGATCGTCCTGAGTGGGAGAACCCCTACTTTTACCTCCTCAACGTCGGAGATATCGAACTGAGTCGAGGGAATGTCGACAAAGCCCTTGCGGCGTACGAGGAGGCGGAGCGTGAGAAGGTCGATTTACCACTGGTAGCAGACCGCTACCGCGCGGTCGCCTCGTGGTATGAGGAGCACGGGCAGCTGGAGAAGGCGCTCGAGATCCTCACTAAGTACCGAGATAAAGATCCTCTGATATTTGATTCGATGTTGGATCGGGTGGCGCGGGAGTTGACGGAGGCGGGGCAGTAGATTCCGGAGGGCCCGTATCCTTACGGGCCGGGTATGCACGAAAGTTTCATCGCGAGTTCCGGCCCGTCGGGAGACGGGCCCTCCGGGGAACATTCGGATTGAAATCAACATATCGATACACGCGGCGGAC
>JAULVA010000255.1:4248-9538 GCA_032111275.1 Bdellovibrionota bacterium | reverse complement strand
AGCGATCGAGACTTTTGGCGTAAGTCGGTGGGAGGGGATCTATATCGACATTCCACGTGAGGATATCACCACCCTGACATCGATGTACCCCGATGATGAACGAGAGGATCTGGAGGCGTTGATCTCAGACCAATACTCAGCGCCCTCGTATCTCCTGCAGTTTACGCTGGTGAGGCATGGAGATATTTTTTCGATTCGGTCCGAGTCCCCCTATTTCGCGGTACTTTTCGACCTTGCTAAGCAGACCTTCCTTGTCCCAACCAGAGTTATCGCGCACGATCTCTCAGAGGAATTTCGCACGATCACGAGTGAGATTACGTCCGCTCTGCAAAGTACCTTAGAGGAGGAGCTAACTAACCCTGATGGATATAGCGCACGCGTCCGGCGGAACCTTCCATATGAGAATCGGATCGGTCGAATTAGAAGAGCTGATGCAATTGAAGCGGGACTGATTGAACCTACCTCGTTGAGCGCGGAGCAGGTGGCGCAGTTTCTGAAGATTGCGCCAACGTTAGCCCAGAAGCATCCACGCAACCTCTCGCGCGATGACTATCTACAAGCTATTCAGGTAGCGCTCGGCGCTATCGGAAAAGCTTGCGAAGGCGACCCGCTCACGAAGAGCTACCGAGACAATGCGGATGGTCGAGATGGCGGAATGTTACGGCTAGCTCCTCAATCGAAGGATGATTTTTATCGTTGGCTCACCAGTCGGGATTGGCAGGGGCAACACCCCTTTGAAATAGTTCGGGGCTTTCACAGCCACACGGCGATCCGGTTGTATGCAACTCCACATCAGGAGGAAGAGAAGATTGAATTACGGCTGTGCGGGGCCTGGGAGGGTGTTGCTGAAAAAACGGTTCGCATGGCACTAGCCCTTCACGAGGCGGGGATTCCCGTAACGTTGTCGGATCTCGAATTCCACAAAGCTCGAGTGTCGGGCGAGGACTGGCTTCTTGTTTCAAGCTCCTCTGGTTTCGCCGGGGAGGATTGGCAGGACGCTACGTTTGATAACTTTAGCGGTGTCGTTGGAGCACAGATGTCTTACTGGGAGCTTGCCGAGCATCCCATGGCATTACAACGCGTTGCTTGGAACGAACCGCTCATAATTCAGCCGTTAGCGACATAAGACAACAGTGACAGTGCGGACGGGGAGAACGCTCAGTGGTCAAACGATAGACGTCGAGGTGAGCTGATCGGCCTGCCACCGACCTCGATCCTCTCTTAAAACCGAGGGCTCCACATATCGCCCGGAACTGAGGCTCCCTCCGTCCTCTCCACCTTCCCAGCTGTCCCGGACTGACCCAACACCACCGCGTCACGATCACGGTACACAACCCGCCACCCATTTCCGAAAGCGGTTTCAGGATTCATTACCTCATCGCTTCGTCGCGCGAGTATATGTGTCGGCTCAAATCGTTCAAGCGCCGCGCGGCCGACGGCGAGATCGGGTCTGAACGCGAGCGCGTTGTCCCGAACGGTCTCCTCTGGGTAGCACTCCTCGTATCGTCCATCTACTGAGATCTTCATATTCGGATAGAGTCGCCACAGGGCGTAGCTTCCGGCGTTGAAGTCAACCAACAATCGTCCCGCTGTTTGTGTGCTCCTGAGCCACTCTACCGCGCCAACGGGAAAGTTCGCGTAGTTCAGCTTGTACGTGCGGGGGGAGGCAATCAGCACTAGAAGATGAAGAGCTCCTATTCCGATGAGCGTTATGCACACGAGCGCGCCACTCCGTAGCGCGGCCGTAGCGAGGCGCGGGCGAAGCGAAAGGAGCGTATCAAAGGCCGCTTGAACGTACGGCCCGCCAAAAATAGCGGCTGTGATCATAAAGAAGGGCAGGAACCGGATGTGACGGAAGGCGCAGTAGCCGGAGAAAAAGATAACCGCGAGACCGAAGAGGTCCCTCGGTTGCCTTGTCGTAAACATTCCGACCACAAGCGGCATAGAGAGGATTAAGGTCAGAGAGAAAGCGACCCCGTCAGAGTGCAGGGGCATCCATTCGAGGATCCCCGGACGTTGCATGCCGAGCGATCCAACAAGAAATGATATGAACTCTATGAGTCCATACGGAGTAAAAACGGGGACGAGAGCCCACGCCGCCGCTATCGCAAGAAGCTCTCGGGAGAGCCTCCTCTCGATGAGCTCAACCCCGACAAGGAGCGCAATGAGCACGCACCCCAGGGCATATCCCCCGTGCATATTCACCCACCCGATCGCTAGTATCGGCGATACCGCGAGGGGCAGTATGGATCGCTCCTTTCGATACTCGATGATCGCCCAGTAGAGCATCGGTATGAAGAGGTAGGTGAAGGCTTGGCACCGTACCGTGCTCGTCCATGCGGCCGCGGCGTGAAGGACGCAGAGCGTTATCCAAACGAAACGCCCCCCAAAGTCCGGCGCGTATCGTTGGGACGCCGCCACAACGCAGAGGACCGAGAGTGAGGCGAGTGCCACCCTGAGAATAATCAGCCCGGCGTCTCCCAGCCCGGCGGCGATGAGATAGAAAACCACCCCCGAAAGCCATTCATGATCGACCCATGTCGGTAGGGTAGGCGTGAAGGCGAAGGGATCCTTGAGGGGGACGTAATTCAGCGAGAGAATGAGGCGGCCCATCGCGACGCGCGCGAAGAGGTCAGGGTCAACCGGAGATGAGATGAGGAGCCTCCATGTGATGATAAGTGGGATGGCCCAGAGGATGAAAAGGGGGGCTTTCAGGAGGCGACACAGCCTATCGCATAACTGCTCAAATTTCTCGGTTACAGACATGTTCGCCATATTCCCTCAAACGGAGCGCCTTTAACCAGTCGAAATATGTTCTGATTTTAGGTTCGTGCCCTGAGTTTCCAGGGTTTAAATCATCTTCTAGGTAGCGTATTATCCGATGATTCGGTTGTCGGTCCTGAGAGAGCGGCGCCTTTACAGAGTTAGTTGAAATGTTACGCAGTCAGAACGAATACCGCGCCAGCGCCCGCAAGATTACTATCTATAACACCCTCGGTGGTGAGAAGAGGGTCTTTGAGCCGATAGACCAAAGTTCGGTCGCTCCGAAGGTGAAGATGTACGTCTGCGGACTCACACCTCAGGACCACTCGCACATGGGACACGGATTGATGGCGTTTCACTTCGATCTGATCCGTCGATACCTCATGTACCGTCGCCTCGATGTCTACTTCGTTCAGAACGTCACCGACATCGAAGACAAGATCATCGCGAAGGAGAAAGAGCTTGGGGTGGATCCGATGGTGATGACCCGTGAATTTACCGATGAATTCTATGCCACTATTCGAAAGCTCAACGTATTACCCGTGGATAAACTGGTCAAGGTTACCGAGTGCGTTCCTGAGGTTATCACCTTCATCCAGGAGTTGATCAAGAAAGGGTTCGCCTACGCGACCGATGATGGCAGCGTCTACTTCGACGTCGCGAAAAAGGACGATTACGGAAAGCTCTCTAATCAGAATACCGCGATGCTCTACGAGAGCGTTCGAAAGGAGCTCGATAAAGAGAAGAGATCTCCCCTCGATTTCGCGCTCTGGAAAGCCGATCAGAGCACGACCCTCTCTCGCCCCTCCCCATGGGGGATCGGTCGCCCTGGGTGGCATATCGAGTGCTCGGTGATGATTCACGAGACCCTCGGCGATCACATCGATATTCACGGGGGTGGTTTGGATCTCAAGTTCCCGCACCACGAGAACGAGATCGCGCAGTCTGAGGCGTATACCGGGGGTTCCTTCAGCGATGTCTGGATGCACTCCGGCCTCCTCAACATCAACGGCCAAAAGATGTCGAAGTCGCTCAACAACTTCGTGCGGCTTACGGACGCGCTGGAGCGATACGGAACGGAGCCCCTGAAGTTTGTGATCGCCCGCCACCACTATCGGTCCAGTATTAACCTCTCTGATAAACTGTTCCGAGATAACCTCAACGCACTCCTCGACTTCCATCGACTCTTCGCCCGTGTGCCGAACGCTCGGGTCAACGACACGATGATGCACGATGGAGAGACGGTCGACGCTATCTCCGCCTTTGAGGCGGCGATGGATAACGACTTTAACTCCCCGGAGGCGCTCGTCGTGCTCGAACAGTTCCGCGCCAAGATCGTTCAGGCGCTCGATGCCGCTGGCGCGCCAACCGCTGAGATCGAGCACCGGGTCGGTGTGCTTCGAGAATTGGGTACGATCCTCGGAATCTTCTTCGAAAACCTCGATGTGATTGAGACGCAGGGGTTGAAGATTATAGGACATATCCTTAGCGCCTCACCGTGCACACCGGCGGAGATTCAAGGGCTTCTCACCGAACGTGTCGAAGCGCGCGCCGCGAAGAACTTCGCTCGCTCCGATGAGATCCGAAAGGAGCTCACCGCTCGGGGGGTGGAGGTGCTGGATTCTAAGGCGGGTTCAACGTGGCGCTTCGCGTAAGCGAGATAGAGCCCGGCTCCGGCGGGCTTTACTCTTGCCCGATATTGGGTGAGGATTCAGACTGTCCAACTCACGTGCAACCAGGGGCTTATATGCTTGTGGCATTATATCGGACCGTACTCCTCCTTGTGTGTATATCTGGAGCCCTGCGTATTCACCACTGCGCAGCTGAGCAGGGTGCGGGCGGCCTTCGCGTGGGTATCATAGCGCCGCTTACCGGGCCGCTGGCTTCGATAGGGTTATCGATTCAGAGCGCCGTTCGATACGCCGCGCAAAACCTCTCGGAGCCGCCGGCGCTGATCTTTGAGGACGACCAGTTTCAGCCGAAGTTTACGGTAGCGGCGGCCCGAAAGCTCGTCAGTAGTGATCATGTTCAAGCCATGATGATCTTTGGGTCGCCGACATGTTTATCGGTAGTAGGAGAGCTAGAGCGAGCGCGAATCCCAACGTTCTGCCTCTCAATTCACGACGGGGTAACAAAAGATAAGCAGTATATCTTTCGATTCTGTCCGAGCTCGACTGCGTTAGCGGAGGTTGCGGCGCGGGAGGCGAAGCGAAGGGGGTACTCTCGCATAGCGGTTGTCACAAACTCTACCGATGGCTTTTTGTCCATTACGCGCAAGTTCAGTCAAGCGATTCCAGCTCATGAATTAGTATTAGCACGCTCCATTATCTCATTTAGTATTAGTTCTACCATAATCGTTTATCGCGGGCTGCCATTTTTTGGCAATAACAAAAAGTGGTTGACTATTCGAGGAATTAGCGGGATGTTGGCATTAACAATCTTTTTTCAATCAATACAACACATGCCAATTGCAGTTGCTTCCACAGTTCAATATTTAGCCCCTATTTTTACAATGATTTTTGCGTTG
>JAULVA010000255.1:0-4238 GCA_032111275.1 Bdellovibrionota bacterium | reverse complement strand
AGGCGGACCTAAGGCCCACGGTGACCAAGGTGTCTCACGCGAAGCCGGATGCGGTCTTTGTCATGCTCCTGCCACAGCATTTCGGCGCCTTCGTCTCCCAGCTTTTAAAGCACGGCTATAAGGGTGATATCTTCAGCACGATACCCCTCGGCAATTCCGTCATTCAGCAGCAGGTAAGGCCTCTTAAACCAGATGCGTGGTATGTTTCGGTCGATCATAGCCGTTTCGTAGACATCGCCGCGGCGCTTGAGAAGATACAAGGAAATGAGGCAGATTTCGAGGGGATATTTGGATACGAGGCACTACGACTCCTTCTCTCCGTAAAAGATAGGTCCAACATACCCTCTGGTTTGCGGGAAGTTCGAAATTTTGAAAGTGTATTTGGTGTCATGTCACCACAGGGGCAGGACTTCTTTCCACCGGTTGTTGTTAATTCGCTGGCGGAGCACTGATGGCGTAGGAATACTGTGTCCTACAGTATGGTAACTCGGTATCGATTTGCTATCGGGGCGAAGCACGTAAGAAATAACGGGCCTCAAGGGCTCGTATACTCCAACGGGATAGCTTCGCTTTCAATTATCTCTCTAAATGAGGGATCAACGGTTCGCAGATCAACGACATCAACCTTAAACGGCAAATCTGATTCGGAGAATCCAAACTCTAATTGAGACTGGGTAGTTATGCTTAAAGGATGTGAAGCCAACACGGCGATATCCAGGTCGGATGCGCGTCGGTGATCCCCCCGTGCGCGCGAGCCAAAGACGAACACTGCCTCCCCATGGAGAGCCTCCCGAAGGACTCGACAAACGATCCTACGCTCTTCCTCAGACACGTGAATCGACTTTTCAGTAGCGCCACTCATCCGTATATCTCAGCCAGCTTATCGAGCAAAAAATGGGCATCAGGACTAAAGCGGCGAGCGACCGCGTATACTTGATTCGCTAGCTCAACGTTGTACGTGTGCGATGTCATATTTCGCGCTGTGTGATATTCAAACCAGCGGGCGGCATCCGTAAGCAAACCCTTCTCTACCCCAACACGGTACAGATCTTTACGCGAAAAAGTATCAATACGCTCGCTTCCTAGCTCCGAAGCTAGATGTCTCGCCAAGAACTTCCAGCTTAATTCGTAGGTAAATTCAAATCTCTGAATGACTGAGTCACGAATAAATTCATCCAACTGTTGGGCAAGCGCCAGATCGAGGGACTGTACTGCGTTTTTGAATGAAGTTAGATCTAATTTCATCCGTTGCATGTATCACTTATCCACCTTCTTCCGCCACCGGATTTGCGGAGACGGTAGTATCATGAGGGAGCGTACCGCACAGATTCGCAATGAGGGTGCTCGTCTTGTCAAAATGCAAGTAGCCTAGCTGCCCAGGCTATCCGCAAGTCATTCCAATCACTTGCATCATTACTCACTGCTAATCCAAGTTCTGTTAGCACCTAATTTTACAAAGAGTACAGCGAGGACAGAGAGAGGGAAGGAAAGAGGCGCCTGATACCCTCCCTGAGTAACTTGACATTAAAGTTTCGGCTCTTGATGGAACCGAGTGTTACCCGCTCGATGCCACGAAGAGCCAATTTTCTACAGTATAGTTATCTCAAACTCAAACCGTTTCCCCTTGAGGTTAAAGCCTTTGAGGATAACGGCTACTGGATCGCCCGGTTTAAGATCAAGTCCCTTGGTGTCTTTGATAATTCCCCACTTTGAAAATCCCTCAACTTGGACATGAACCTTCGGGGGTGCGAGGTGAGCGGTGATACCGTCTGGTAGCTGTGGTGGGATTGCGGTCGTGCCCTCGGATGTCTGCGGGTCGATGTGCGCGACCTCTCCGACGAAAAGTTGTCCTACGAACGCGAGCTTCTCCTCCAGCATCTCCAAGAATCGGAGCTTGTAGTGCTTCTCATCCCGTTTCCACCGGTTGTCGTTGATGTGGCGAAGTCGACGCGCGACCTCCTCTTCACCGAGGAGAGGGAGTCCGACGAAGGCGGCATCGAGCGCGAATTGATTGAGGATACCGAGCGCCTCGCGTGGTTTAATACGGGTGTAGCCGTTGAGTCGCAGCCCCTCATGCTTTGTTTTTCGTGATGAAACAACGGACCGCACCATAGAATAGTCGAGGATATTGTTCTCAAGGGATCGGGCGAGGGGCGAAGTGTGATCCTCAAGGCTACGCAGGATCCCTATCGTATTCCACGGATCGTTGAAGTCCTCAAGGGAGGCCGGAATCCCAAGTTCGTCCAGAGTTTCAAGCCATGCCTGGTGTTCCTCGGTGCTGGGTTCCTGGTGAACGATATAGCCGGCGGGGATCTTTAACTTGTTCTCGATGTACTCTGAGATCTGCTCGTTCGCGGCGATCATCGTCTCGGCTACGATCCTATTGGCGGTGCCCTCAGCCTCGATCGCGATCATCTTTGATTTGGATATTCGCTCTTGCTCAAGGAGGCGGGTTATCTCCGCGAGGGAGGCGATAATCGGCGCGATATGCGGCTGAGACTTGACGTCGAACGGCTCCTCCGGATTGACGTTGGCGTGGTTCTTGACCCACGCTCTTCGCAGCTTAAAGGATCGGGTGAGCACGCCATCTTTTGGCGATATCCGCATCTCGGCGACCCAGGCTGGCCGAATCTCTCCGCAGATAAAGCTACCTTTGTCCTGTGAGAGCGCGGTGCCGATCGTGGAGATGACCCGGTTTCGTCCGTAGTAGTCGTTTCGCACGCGCAACGCGTACTTATCCTGCTCACTCCCCGGCGAGATGAAGTCGGTGATGTCGATGATGGCGACCTTAAGCACAAGGGTGCCGTCGTGCTTGCGCTCCCCATAGATGAGGTCCTCTCGGTTAAGCACCTCAGGTCTATCGATCGCGATAAAGGGAATATCGAGAAAGTTTTCGCGGAAGGGAAGTAAGCTTCGGGCGGTCAGGGCGGGTGGAGGTGGCTTGCCGCACAGGTGATCGATCATGAGTGAGAGTTGAGGCCGAGCCTCGTTGGTAATCAGCTCGTGGTCTCTAAAGTGACTGTTGAGTTGGTTTGAGAGATTTTGATCGACGGTGACTCGGCGAATAAAGATAGAGGTGAGGGGAAATCGTTCCTCAAGCCCCTGTCGCCACTCCTTCAGTTTCGGTTCAAGGTGCGGTGGCACGTTAATATTGAGCATCACAATTTCGTAGTTGCTCCCGAGTTTAAAACGGGATTGGCGATGGAGTTCAAACCCGGTGGGAAGGGTCTTACTGATCTCCTCGGTGATATTCGGCTTCGCCGGTGCTTTCTGTCTTCGCGGGGCGACGAGGGGATGGTCGGAAGAAGCGGGAAGGGCGAGGGGAGGCGTTGAGAGAGAGGTATCGTGCGGCGAAGGGGCGACCGGTGACACAAAGTCCCGAGACGTCTCCGATGGAGGTGCCGGTCCGCTGGTGAGATTCGGTGAGCCTCTGCTTACCATATCTATCCCTGGGGATAAGAGGCAAAAGCCCGCTATCGCGTACTTTTGCTAGGCAGCGGTGCTACCGCACCGCCTTCCTCTCGCGTCTTAGCGACCAAATTAAGCTTTGCGATCATGCAAAACAACGCGAATGCGTTGTTTTGCCTCTCTTCCCTAGTATACCGTGAGAGGATCTCGCATGCACGGATTAAATGAACTCTTCCCTACGATTCGGGACTTAGGCGTGGTCTCTACGCCGCGGTAAGCTTCAGTTTGGTGACGCCCTTGGCAGGCTAGAGAACAGGATTGTCGTTTTACCCGTTAGCGACCGAGTGGTGGTCCCGCAGCGCAAGTAACTTTCGTGTCACCTTCTCTACCTCGCGCATCGAAGCGGGCTTTGAGAGAACGGCGACCGCTCCGGCGCGGAGGAGGTTGGCATGAGTTGTTGGATCGTTCGAGGCGAGACACACGACAAGGATATGCGGAGCCGCGCGCTTTAATCGACGAACGAGGGGAGCGCACTCCCCTTCATTTCGCGGGGCGTCGATAATAATCACCGCGATCCGATGGGCTGTTCGTAAGAGTTCAAGGAGCTCGCGTTCGTCATACGGGGCGGTTGCGCAGGGGATTCCTGAGTCTCTGAGCGCGAGGGTATGCGATGTGGCGCACCGTGGAGAGTCCGAGACGAAGATAACGTGCGCAGTTGGCGTTCGTTTAATCGTCAATGGCGAGGTGCCTCCTCTGCGCCTGGTAGATGTTGTTTTAGCCCCGGCGATCGATTGGGCGGGGCGGTGAAGTCGGTCGGTCATCGCGGCGAG
>JAULVA010000254.1:0-11176 GCA_032111275.1 Bdellovibrionota bacterium | reverse complement strand
TTTACCCCCCTCTAACTGGGTTCATCTATGTGGGATCCGACCCCCCTGAATTGGAGTCGGTTATGTGGGATCGGACTAGCCAAAACTGGGGTCAGGTATGTGGGACGCAACAGGAGAGTACAACAGCGCCTCGTTGGGATTAAAATACACATGAAACGTAGCGAGGCACGCAAACCAAATACATATCGGGACGAGAAGCCGATCACGATGTCGAATCAAAGAGACAAGGGATACAAGGAGGATGGCGGCATACAAAGCTACCGCGCTCACGGTGACTATGTTGGTTGTGAAACCTGCTAGATCAGCTGGTCGAAGCACAGGCCTCATCATCTCGCATGGTGTGATCACAGATGCTACAAAAAAGTTGATCAAAACGAATAGATGATGGTTCCCCTCATACAGGTACTGGACTGATGTCATCGAATTGAGCGCAATCCAGTCTCCTTGAAAGCCGGCAGCATCATGGGGAAAAATCACAGAGTAAAAAATCCAATAGTATGTACCAGAGACCACGGCCGCGCTCACCGCAAGTATGGCCGACCGCGCAATCGTGTGTACGAGGGGCCCCACGCTCAGCCAGTAAACCCCAGGCACGAGCGCCAGAGAGAGCAACGGGGGATTACAGAGCGCCGCGATACCGATGAGTGCTCCGAATATGGCGGGAACCCACAGGGAGCTCTTATCAAGAAGGTTGAGGAATGCGCCAAAGCACAGAACGATAGCACAACAGGAGACGACGTAGGTCTCGGGGATACTGAAAAAGACTACGTTGCTAAACATCAGCGCATAGAGGCCCGTCAAGCAGGCGGCGAGAGTGTATGACGAGAGAGCCCGAGAGAGTACCCACCACGCGCTCGCGACTACGGTACCACCACAAAAAGCAATCGTGAGGATAATCGCTACGTTCTCCGTGCTGCCCAGAATGGCCTGAAACATATCCACTATCGGGGCCGTAACGACAGAGAACAGGGGGTGCCGCCGTAAGTCACCGTAACCCGCTACCCTTCGCATGGTATCGGCGAGCTCAATCGTATCCGAGCCGAAGAACGGCCCATTGTTATTTGTGAAGAAGATTGGCGCATAATACTGCGCGCACACTCCGTACAGGACTGCTGCTGCTAAAAAAAAGACAGCGCACAAGCATATTCGTGAAGAAAAAAATCTCGGCATTCGTACCCTTTTCTTGTTCGAGATCTCCAAGTATTAGAGAAGGATTACATCGACAACAAGGATCAATCACCAAGGGATAGGCAACTCGGTTTTTAAGATGCTGATGTTTCGAAGTGAGATCCGACTATTTCCCTCAGAGCGCGCGTGCGAGGTGTCAGA
This sequence comes from Bdellovibrionota bacterium, assembly GCA_032111275.1. Taxonomy (GTDB): domain Bacteria; phylum Bdellovibrionota_C; class UBA2361; order UBA2361; family OMII01; genus OMII01. The sequence continues at coordinate 9,847 of JAULVA010000254.1, read as the reverse complement.
GGGAGGAGACGAGACGAAAGGTCCATCGGTGCTGGGTATCAATGCGATCGTTAGAACGATGTAATGCGCGTGATTCACAAAGCTCCTCGCAACGGAAGTCCGGTCGAGGGCTGCCTAACTGCCTATATATTCACACAGTTCAGTCAGAACTCCTGAAAATGAGGAGGGCTCAAGGAAGGCGATGATCGTTCCCGATGCTCCGGGGCGGGGAGTGGTATCTATCAATTTCGCGCCGAGTCGCTCAAGTCGGGACATCTCCGCGCGGATGTCATCGACCTTGTAGCACACATGATGAAGTCCGGGGCCTCGCTTGGCGAGGAATCGAGCTATCGCTGAGTCGTCCTTAAGCGGCATGAGCAGCTCAAGCTTGGTTCCTCCTGTATTGAGGAACGCGAGCTCCACTCCACGGTCAACGAGTTTTTCCCTGAGCGTCACCTCTGTTCCCGCGGTTGAAGCGTAGAGGGCGATAGCGGCGTCGATATCAGCTACCGCGATGCCGATGTGATCTACTGTCCAGGTTGTTGAGCTACTCATAGTGTCTATTGAATAGCATAGACCGAGGTGACAGCAACCCGAAGATCGAACGGCTCAACGTCGATCGAGGGTCCTTGGTTCTCCATCGCGGCGTCACTGGCGCTCATCGCGACCGCGCTCCGTCCCATAAAGGGATGCGGAGATTCGGTCCCCTCCTCATGTACCGATATCAGTTTCCCAAGTTGGACACCGGCGCCGGTCGCGATCTTGAGCGCCTTGGCGTGCGCGTTCTTCGTCGCGATTTCGAGGCAGCTTTCTCGCTCACTCTTCAGCATGGTGGGGGAGACAAATGCCTCAAGTTGAGAGACATCTTGAGCTCCATGTTGAGAGGCGACGCCGATGATCTCCTCAAGGTCGGTGAAGTTTGGTGTCTCAAATCGAGTTGAGATCGTCGTTCGATACCCGGCGCACGCGGGTCGCGAGGTCTTTGCGTTGTACTCGCACTCCTGGTTCACCGAGTAGTTCGACGTGCTCGTCGAGAGCTCCGATAGTTTGAGGGCTTGCACGGCGGATTTGATAGCGTCGTGCGTTTCAATAGTTTTTCGGGAGGACTCCTTCGCGTTTGGCGCCACAATCGAGGAGGATATTGTAACCGCGCCCCGGTCCCGGTTGACCTTTTGAAGGCATTCACCCGTCACCGAGATGCCGTTGGGACGTTCCTGCGCAAGAAGGGGAGAGGTAAAGGCTAGGCTCGCCGCGAGGAGAGATAGGAGTGAATTTGGAGATACTTTCATCGGATGTCCTCACAGATATCGACTAACCTTTCAGATGCTCCTCTACTTATGAGGAAAGCACAACGAGCTAGAATAGGGTGGAAGGTAGGTGCCTTGGACAGGAGCTTGGCGTCAGCGATCGTTCCTCTGAAAAGCGGCCCCCTAGTTTTTGGCGCCTTTCAGATAGGTATCAAGATCCCCGATCTTGAGAGCCTCCGCGAACTTTTTCAGGGTGTCGCCATTCACCTCTTCTCCAGTGGTCAATTGCATGAGGGCGCCACTTTCAAGGAAGATGGAGAGCTCTGGGGAGCCACCGGTGGTATCAAGCTTCGCGGTTCGTCCATCGATACGGAATTGATCGCGACCTCGTTGCGTGCCCTCCATCATCATCCCCATCTTAGCGAGCCCGGCGAGACCACCCATTCCATCTGAGCCCCCGGTGCCCGTAATTGCGACACGGATGGATTTATCGCCGTTCGTGTACTCTCGCTCTATATTAGAAAATCCCATCATTTGCTGGACCTGAGTTTCTCCACCTTTGAAACCGTTGATTTCGCCCGGAAGTAGTTCAGAGAGTCGTTCCTGATGCAACTTCTCAAGCTCCTTTTGAGCCCACGAGAGCTCTTCCATGGCCTTTGGGTAGTTTTTTAGTTGGACGTACTCGTTGACCTTCTTGAAGACCTCGTTGATGTCCTCGGCGAAAACCGCGGATGGGAGAAACATGGACGAAATGAGGGTCGCGACGATAATTGGTCTCTTCATAGTACCTCCGGGGCAAATGGTGAGCAAAAGCTACCGCCGACGGGCGGCGTTGACAAGGCTCAACCCCTCGTCTGGGACGAGGATCTAAAAGGTGGGATCGGTCCAATATCGCTCTCCGGATGCGCTTGCCGACACGGACATAGGAATACCATCCCCCAGCCGAACCGCGGCTTCAACTCGATCCATATCCACCTCATGCCCCTCGCGAACGAACGGTTCCAGTTCCCGCAGAACATCCTCTAGCGTTGGTGGATCGAATAGAGGCTCCTCGTCATCAACGAGGGGGTGATGGACCTCCACAAAAAGTTCCTCGTCGCGCAGTCCTATCTTTACCGGTTGGTCGATTATCCGAACCGGGGTTCCAATCGAAACCATCGCGTAGAGTTCCTCGATGTCTTCCGGATAGAGACGGATGCACCCATGACTGACGCGCATGCCGATGCCGAACGAGCGTCGTTGATCGGTGCCGTGGATAAGGTAGCCAGGGATTCCGAGTCTAAGCGCGAAGTGCCCGAGCGGGTTGTCGGGATCTCCTCCTCGTATCATCGGTGGGAGATCCTCGCCATCTTCCGCGTGTTCTTCTCGGATGCTTTTAGGGGGATGCCACGAGGGATCTACCTGTTTGGCGATAATCTTTGTGGTACCTTGGGGGGTCCGCCAGTCATAGTCCCCGATGCTCACGGGAAATGTGTGTACGGTCTTTTTCCCCGGTGGAAAATAGTAGAGACGGAGTTCGGCCAAGTTGAGAACGATTCCACGGCGCTCTCCAGGGGGAAGCACATACATCGAGGGAAGGACAACCTCAGCGCCAACCCTTGGTAGCCATCGATTGAGCCGCGGGTTCGCGTTGATTATCTGGTCGTGTCCGATGTCAAACGCTCGCGCGATGTCGAGTAACGAATCCCCCCTCCACGCCATCGTGTAGCGTAGCTCACCGATGACGCTATCTCTTCGCGAGGAGGAGATGTTGAATTCCTCTCCTCGGCTAGAAGCCGCAACGCCGCATACCCACACGAGGAGGGCGAAACAGCTCCATCCTCGCCTGAGCCGCGAAAGCCCCATTTACTTTCGCATCGAGTGACGGAAGCTTCGGTTAACCATCTCCTCCGTTCGGATCGAACGGTTGTTGGCCTCTTGGGCCGTCGTGAGCGCCTGTTCAGCGATACGATGCGCGTCTCGCGCCTCGTCTTTAGCTTTCGCCACGGATGATTTAGTAGCGCATCCTGAAGCGAGCACCGCCGTCAGGAGGAGAGATGGGAAGAGGATAGAGTGTGAGCGCATAGGCCTCCGCAAAAGATTAGATTGATGTAATCACGTCGCTGAGGATGTAGCAGGGGGGCGACACGGATGCTGTGACGTCACTCATGAAGCGGGTTACACTTCGGAAAGTGAGATGAAGCGTTCAGCCTCATGTTAAAGAGGAGTCATCGTGATCGCAGTCTATCGATCTCATTCCGGGCAAGCTCATCACACCGTTCATTCTCTGGATGTCCGGCGTGTCCTTTAAGCCAATGCCATTGGATCGTGTGCTGGCGGACGAGTTCGTCGAGAGAGACCCAGAGTTCCTGATTTTTCACAGGTTTTTTGTCGGCGGTCTTCCACCCGTTTTTTTTCCAGTTATGAATCCACTGCGTGATCCCTTGTCTCAGATACTGAGAATCGGTGTAGAGATCGACGACGCACGGCTCTTTGAGCGCCTTCAAAGCTTCGATCGCCGCTTGAAGCTCCATCTGATTGTTTGTGGTTGTTGGATGTCCGCCCGAGATCTCTTTGTCCTTGCCTTGAAATCGAAGAACAGCGCCCCAACCACCCGGTCCGGGGTTACCGGAGCACGCTCCGTCGGTATAAATCTCAATTCGTTTGCCCCCAACTAGGTTGCTGACGGAATGAGAGGGGGACGAAGATGATGAAGATGATTCGGACATATCGCTACTATGTGGCTGGCTGGCGCCAGTGTAACGATTGCGTCCTCCCAAGGAAAGATCATCTTTGTTGGGGAACCCCGGTGTTTGGGCTTACGGACGTTTTCTCCCCGAGTATCTATTGGAGGGGAGAGGTTCCTTCAGCCATCGGTGGCGTAAGGAGATTTTCCACCCGTTTCACACCGCGCACTCGCTCGGTAACGCGAATAACAACACCCGCTTCATGGGGGGCGAGGGGGCCTTTCAGGGAGACTCGTCCCGCCTCCACAGCGACCGTTATCGAATGGGCGTGACGCGTCGCCCGACCTAACGCTGAGCGAACTCGGGCCTCTATTTTTGCGTCGGTATCCAGCGTGTCGGATCTCACCAGATCGGCGGTGATAGCTAGTATACCTTGAATCCGATTGCGAAGGTGGCGGGATAGTTTTGCTCCAACGATGATTGAGCGATGGGCGAGACTGAGGGCTTTGTCGCGAATAATCGCCTGTCGGCGCGCACGGGATCGGGGCTCAAGAAGATACATGAGGCTGGCTCCGACCACGATGCCGGTAAGTAGTATGATGCCGACCCGTGGGGTCTGCCTTACGCCCAGAGAGGAGTATCGGTTTACGGTTTGTCTCATAATGCACCGGTGGGGATAGAGTTTGCTAAAAAGTGGGGAAACGATGCGTCATGAAGGGTATGTGCTGCTATGAGCTGGCTAATACAAGCCGACGGGAGTGGCGGGCTGGCATGAAGCCGCGCATGTCTGGCACATCGATAGTGGCGGCACACTAGCCCAATTTGCTTAGTAGAAAATAGTTATATGGCCGAAGCGGGACAACTCTCAGTTATTTTTCATTCCATGGAGCCCTCAGAGGCGGTGCGTCAACGGGGTGAGGCGCTGTTACAACGGCTCGCCCGACTCTCCCCAGATATTATGAGGGGCAAAATGGTGATAGAGGGTCGGCACCGACACCATCATCAAGGCAACCTCTATCACGTTACCATCCGTCTCCATCTTCCCGGATTAGATGTGGAGGTCACGCACGACCCTGAGCTGAATCACGCCCACGAGGATGTCTACGTCGCGATGCGAGATGCCTGCAGAGCTGCCCGACGACAATTGAAAGCGTACGAAGATCGTCGGAGCTCGAAGGCCGCGCGTCATGAGCGAGAGCGATTCGCTAATCGACCGGAGCGGCAAGCCGATTAAACGCCTCTGGGCATCCATGTCTGAGCATCTCGCTCCTCTGACGGGACTCACAAAAAAGGAGGGCTGTGTCTCTATTCGCAGCCCTCTTCACGGGTTTGTTGGTCGTTAGCGCACAGTGATCCGTCGCGACCGTGCCCCCATTGAGTCCTCCGCGTAGCAACGTACTGGGCGTGATGGTCTTTTGAAGACGAACTCATAGTAACCCTCGTCGTCTGTGCTTCGGGTGGCCGCGATACGCCCTCCACAGTTCATCTTCACCGTCAGGTAGGGCTGCGGCACATCAGCCGAATCCATGACATCACCGAAGACGTACACCCGGGTGCGCGTGCGCTCGGTGCCGATAGAGATCGAATTCGGATCTGGCTCCGCCTCGGCTGGTGGCTCAATAGCTGGAGGTGTTGGAGTCGCGGTGCTTGTTGGCTGTATCGTTGGGGTTCGTGTCGGAGCGATGGTTGCGGTTGGCATCGGCGTAGAGGTCGCGATGCGGGTAGGCGTCCATGTTGGTATCGGCGTTGGTGTGTTTGTGACCGAGCTTGTCGGAGTTCGTGTCGGTGTTGCGGTAGGCGTTCGGGTGAAGGTTGGCGTCGCGGTAACGGTAGCTACCGGGGTGGGAGTCTGCCCTGATTGTGCCTGGAGAACCGCTTTGTAGAGGTTAGCTCGTCCTCCAGATACAAGTTTTCCGGCCATTGAGGGAATGGGGTCGACGGTTCCGATGAGAATCGACCTAATTGAGGAGTAGGAGAGGTTTGGGTTTACCGCAAGGAGCAATGCCGCCATTCCCGCAACGTGAGGGGTCGCCATAGAGGTGCCACTTGCGTAGGCGTATTGGCCGCTGATGTAGGTACTGAGAATACTGTCTCCAGGCGCGGCGAGGTCAACTGAGGTTGCTCCATAGTTCGAGAAATACGCGAACGAATCGGATGAGGTGCTTGCGGCTACAGCCAAGATATTGTCCTGGGTTAGCGCAGAGGGATAGTTGGGATAGACATCCGTGTTTTGGGAATCATTGCCGGCGGCGGCCACAACAAGAACTCCTGCGTTCCGAGCGGTGATGATCGCGTTCTCGATCGTTGAGCTGTACGACGGGCTGCCCAGAGAGAGGCTCACTACCTTCGCGCCACGTCTCACCGCGTACGTGATGCCAGCTGCAACGGAAGCCGAGGTTCCTGATCCTGATGAGTTGAGCACCTTGACTGGCAGGAGCTTGACGGTCCAGGCGACACCCGCGACACCCCTTCCGTTGTTTCCTTTCGCGCCAACGGTGCCGGCGCAATGAGTTCCGTGGTAGTGATCGTCGATCGGATTGGAGTCATTGTTGCTAAAATCGTAGCCGTAGTAGTCATCGATATAACCGTTACCGTCATCATCGACGCCGTTGTTGGGAACCTCCTTTGAATTAGTCGCGATGTTATCCACGAGGTCTGGGTGGTTGTAATCAATTCCCGTATCAACAACCGCGACCGTGAAGTTCGTTGATCCCGTAGAGATATCCCACGCTGATGGGGAGCTGATCCGGGTCATTCCGTAGAGAGCGGCGTACTGCGTGTCGTTTGGAACGATATTCGCATCGACGATCGAGTTCGCCTCGCAGGTGAGCTCGACGCCTCGATTCGCTGCACGAATCGAGGCGCAGATCTTATCGATATCCGAACGCTTTATCTCAACCGGTCCAGTAGCGCGCGTCCCGATCTTAGCGGAAGAGGAAAAGACCCCCAATTGACCCTGAGAGAGACTCTTTGATAAGCGGGTGCCTACACCTGGTTTAAGATTGGTAACCTTAGCGGATGAGCGGGCGGAGAAACCCTTGCCCAGGGTTGGAAAGGATACGACCACCTCTTCCCCTCTAAAAACCCTCGCCGTGCCTCCGCGCGTGTTGGATTGAGTTTGGGCGAGAGCGAAGTGCGAGTAGGGGAATATGAGCGCGATCATCGCAGATACGGTGAGGGCGAGGAAACAAACGGGGCGGCGGAAGGGGTTCATACGGATTCTCCGAACAGCAATCAAGCCGTACTAGCTCAAAAGCGGGATGGGCAAGCACCAGGCCAAATCTGACGGATGAATAAACCCAGCCGGTTAGCAGGTGTAGAGGGCGGGGTGTATGGAATAGCCCTTCCCAGGGCTAACCTTTTTGCGCATGGCCCATTTATGAACGGAAGGTCCGGATAGGTCAGGTGGCCCCGCGGTGCGCGTTAGTTGATCGCACGAGGGAGGGACCTTCGCGGAAGCGCATCTGTGCTAGGCGCCCGAAGACCAATAGTTTTGATCCGCGATCCGAGACATGCTCTCTGATTTATAAAAGCCCTTGCGCCATGAGCGCCGTAGTCTGCTGATGCGGCGTAACATTCGTACTCCGTGATTGACTACTCGGACCGTTGATGGGGCGCTTCGGCGCAGTCGAACGGGGATGCGTTTAATCTCTAGGTTGTATTTCAGGCATACATACAGGAGCTCAACATCACCCGAGAATCCGCTATCGCGGAGCATTGGAAAAAGAGCTTCCGCGACATCGCCCCGAAATCCTTTTAACCCACACTGCGTGTCAAAGAGTCCCGCAGTGACGAGACTCCGGACAAAGAAGGTGAAGATGTGAGTAACGATTGATCGGGTCAAGGAGAGCTTTTCGCCATACTCCGACCCCAGAAGGTTACGATCTCCCACAACGACGTGGACCTGTCGAGTGGCTATGACGTTGTATATATAGGGGATCGCCTCAAGCTCGTAGGGTATATCGCCATCGGTGAAGATTCGACATCTTCCCCGCGCGGCGCTCATGCCTGCTTTTATGGCTCCGAATTTTCCCTGGTTAGCTGGTAGGGTAATAACCCGCACATGAGGGAGGTTTAATGCCTCAATAGTAGCGCTTGTGTTGTCGCTACTCCCATCATCCACGAAGATAATCTCATAGGATAGGGAGGGGAGCGTTTGAATATATGAATGGACGAGTGTAGCGCTCTCCGCTGCGTAGCTCGCTCCGTTATATATTGGGATGACTAAAGATAGGTCCATAACGTGCCGCCGCAAGAAGGTAACCGGCGCGTGTCAAACGAGCCCCGTCTACTCTCCCTAACACAGGGATAGAGTTCAGACGAGCCTCGGAGTGGATAGGCGCCTCACAGAGGCCTATGAACCTTGTGCTGATACCGGCGTGCGCCCACACGGTATAGCCCCTGTTGTTCCCGGCGCTTCGCGAACACCGACCCACACGTTAGATGCGCATCGTTCCTGAGTCGAACGATAAGAATGAGCCGAGATTCGTTTTTACGAGCGTGTCGAAACCAAAGGGGTGTTTTGTAAATATTGTTTGAAAGCGGGACTAGACCCTGTCTCGTGCCTCAGGAATCCCCGCGGTATGAGCGCAATGGGCGCCACAGAAAAACTTTTCGTCGTGTTCAACGCCATGCCCTATGATGCGACATCCACAGTGGAGACAGGTGGGCGCAAGGGCTTGAATCGCGCACTCAAAGGAGTCAAAGGTGTAGGTCCGGCCGGACTGGAGAATGTCGAAGGTTTTGTCGTATTTGTTATGGCAAACGGTACAGGTCCCCATGATTAGCGACGCTCCTAGCGGTTCTTGAGTAAAGCCTCATCGACAATGCAGGGACCTTTTACCGAATAAGATCTGAGAAAGGGATGAGAGCTATCAGGCAAAGCTCAGTCTCGTGGTAGTCGCGGTCGCCCTGGTATTGCGAGGTGCCTCAGCAAGGAATGTGGGCGCTGTCGTGTCTTCCGCCTCGCTAACCGCCATCCGCAGTTTGGCGGTTCTCGGATTTCAAACCACCCCGTACACCGCTCGAGCTCGCTATATTTTATCTTCACCCCCATATGCTCAGTGTGGTACTCAGCCTAGTAGGTTTCACCACCCTGCTAGTGCCGCTTTTGTAAGAGGTCATCCAACACTATGAAGCACCTTGTTCAGTTCCTCGCCCCCCATCTCTGCCTTGGGGCTCTTGTGTTCAGCTCTTTCATGACAGGATGTCGCGCCAAGGCTCTGCCAGACGCGGGATTCGTGGAGCAGCCACAACTTTTGCAATCGAATAGCAAGATTCCGTTTAACGCCGCGTGGATCAAGGACGATGCTGATCTTTTGTCCTACAAGAAGGTCTACATCGCGCCGGTAGATACGACACATCTGTTAAAACTTGATTGGTGGCAGAAAACATCCCTTGAGCCAGGTGATCAGCAGAAGTGGGCGGATGAACTGGCGAACTATTTCAGAGATAAGATGAAGGCTCAGTTTACCGATGACGACCCCAATAAGTATCAAGTCGTCGATGTTCCCGACGATCAAACACTGATAATCGAGCTCGCGATAGTCGAGGTAGTGCCTACCAAGATCTGGTTGAATGCGATCGGATATATCGTGGCTGGTGCTCTTGATCAGGGAGAGACCGGGTTCGAGGGGCGACTTCGAGATGGGAAGACGAAGCGAGTCATCGCCGAGTTTAAGGACCACGAATACGGGCAGATGGACGTTGTCAGCGTTCGGGATCTTGAATGGGCGGGGCATTCCCGACACACCCTCACGGGTTGGAGCGATGAACTTGAGGAGATCTGCTATCGGCAGCCTGACGAGGCGGTATCGGGGATGTCCCCTGTGACGTTATTGCCTTGGTAACTCTCCCTAGGGAAGCGATGCAAAACAACGCGTTCGCGTTGTTTTGCATAGGTGTGAAGGCTATTTTGGTTGCGGAGACGCGAGATTGTGGTTTTTTAGCGCCGAA
>JAULVA010000253.1:0-2552 GCA_032111275.1 Bdellovibrionota bacterium | reverse complement strand
CCGCTGGATAAGAGGGATAGAGATCGGCGTTTTGACCGGAGTTTCCCGCGGCGGCTACGATTAAAACTCCTCTCTGCTTGGCGTATATAATCGCGTCCTCCATCGCCTGGCTGTACATTGAACCGCCGAGAGACATACTGATAACTCGGGCTCCTCGGTTTACGGCATAGTACATTCCCGATGCCACCGCCGCGTATGTGCCCGATCCGCTCGAGCTTAACACCTTAACCGGGAGGAGCTTAACGTTCCACGCGACTCCAGCTACGCCCCGGGCGTTATTTCCTTTCGCGCCAACAGTGCCCGCGCAGTGAGTACCGTGGGCATGGTCATCGATTGGATTCGAGTCGTAATTCGCGAAATCGTATCCGTAGTGATCGTCCACGTATCCATTTCCGTCATCGTCGACCGCGTTTCCTGGAATCTCTCTAGAGTTAATGGCGATATTCTCGGAGAGATCAGGGTGGGTGTACTCGATACCAGTATCAATCACCGCTACGGTGACGCTTGTAGATCCAGTAGTGATGTCCCATCCGAGGGGAGCCTGAATCTTCGTCATGCCCCACAAGTTCGAGTACTGAGTATCGTTGGGGACAAGGTTCGTGTTCGCGAGATAATTCGGCTCGCAATTAAATTTCAGGCCAGCATTCGCCTTGCGGAGCTCGTCGCACGCACTCTCGATCTCGGCGTGATTCACCGCTACTGCCTGCGGTTCGCCAATTGACAGAGCGCTTAAGGAAGTGGAAACCACGCCAAGGCGTCCCTGTTGAGCGCTGCTTTGCAGTTGAAGGTCGCCGGGAAGGAGGAGATCTTCAGCGTTAAGCGATGATTCGGCGCCGAGTTCATTATCGGTGATTGGGAACGATACTAAGATCTCCTGTCCACGATACACTTGAGGTGGAGGCGCGCTTTGAGCGAAGCTATCCGCAATGGAAGAAGCCGCGAGAGCGGTTACCACGGCTGTGAACGTCGCTTTACTGATTGAGCCCCGAACTATGGTGAACTTCATACGCCTACTCTTGCTCCTACACACAACGGACAGAGTCTAGGGGCCGAGTGGGCAAGGTTTGGGCCAAAGCTAAAGCGGTCGTGAACTTAGCCGCTTAGGTGGTAAGATAGGGCGCAAAGTGGAAGGAGGCTTCCTGACCAGAGCAAGCGTTGCGGAGTCGTCAGGCGCGCGGATACGAGGAACACCTACGCTCCTCGCATCATGGCTTTGGGATACATTTCAATGACTTCCGGTTGGATGTCTCTGGTGGTCAAATATTCACGCGCTCAACCCGATTTATCGTGAATGACGCCAGCTTGCCGCCGCGGCTATCGCGAAGGAGCGAGCCGAAACTTCGATCGAGTTTTCAATATCCTTTAACTCTCCTTCACTTGGCAGGGTAAGTTTGGTACCGTCCTCCGGTCTTTTAAGTAAGAGGAGTGGCGCGATGGATCCAGTGGCACGTTCAAGAAATGAGGAGGCTCTTCATCTGTCCGCTCCAGACGTAGAGGCGTTGTTCGCGGCGTACAATAGCCTTCTCGACAAGCTCGAACCTCTCTGTGTCCCACTTCCTGGCCCCACCCGTGAATACGAGCTTTATTTCGAGCAGTGTGAAGTGAACGCGGTGAACGATATGTGGCGCTCGGAGGGGATCGAAGGAGTGACGCGCGTTTGGGGTGACGAAAGAAAAGTTGAGGGGTCTCTCTCCTTAAGCTGTGATGGTCGAGCCTACCTCCACATCATTGAGTTTGCGCGCGGTGAGGGACAAAACGAAAAGGGGGCGAAGTACTTTCGACGTCGTGCCTTTGAGGCAGCTCCCTCGTTCACGGCGGAGTTTCTTGAGGCAGTTCAGTCAACCGGGCTCTATGATAGGCTTGTTCCAGAGCGCGACTCGATAAGTGGTTTCGAGGTGCGATCCGCGCCGATAACCTCGGTGAAGTGCGTCGCGAGCTGGTATGGGCCAGAGAATATGTACGGCAACGGCGTTGAGATAAACGTGCATGTTGGGCTGCAGGTGGCACCCGATCAGAATATTGATTTGCGAATCACCTTGCTCAGAGACGCGCACGTGCATGTGAGTCTCTTTGATCCGTTACTGTATGAGACTGGCTATGAGGGGCACGATCACAAGGTCGCTCCGATAACCGTACCGTCGCTGCGCGCGCTTCTCCCCGTACTGTCAAAAGTGCCTGAGATGACTCCAGATGACTCGAAAGGAGATGTCATCGGGGCGTGGAGGGGAGCCACCCTCTCTCCGTCTTAAACTCGGTTGCGGCGCTAGGAGTTCTGCGCTTTGTGCCGAAGGTAGTGATCCATCAGCACCAAAGCGGTCATGGCGTCTACGATAGGAACCGCGCGCGGTAGTACACACGGATCGTGTCGACCTGATGCTTCTAGTTTCGTTGGTGTTCCTTCAACGGTCACGGTATCCTGCTCTTTCGAGATCGTTGCGACTGGCTTAAACGCCACGCGGAAGATAAGAGGCTCGCCAGAGGAGATTCCTCCTAGCACTCCCCCAGCGTTGTTCGTACGTGTAGAGACCTCGCCCAGCTCGTTTACGACGAAC
>JAULVA010000252.1:0-2486 GCA_032111275.1 Bdellovibrionota bacterium | reverse complement strand
GGTGAGCAGATCGCGTTCGCACGTCTTATGGCTCGTCCGGTAGCTCAGCTCTGTATCGATTGTAAGACCGAGCAGGAGAACGAGGAGCGGAAGTACTCTGACCGCGCTGGTGATTCCGAGAACGACGGATTCCCAGAAGAGGGAGAGGAGTTGTAGTTTCCTCGAAAAAGGGCGCCTGGGGCGCCCTTTTTGTTTGGGGGGGGCCTTTTTGTTTGGGGGGGCTCTGTGCGCCGGAGGGCGGTCATTCCTGACCGCCATGCGGTTGCGTACGGCGAATGCCTTCCGCGATGTGCGGCATTCCGGCGACCGGGGACGGTCGCCCTCCCGTGGTGCAAGGTCAGATTGGGATTACACCTTCCCCAACTCCCTCATAATCTCCTCAAACACGCGCGGCGCGGCGACTACGACGTTGTCCATAAAGAGGTCGTGCTTGTAGGCAGCGGTCTTGTGTTGGGATTCGTGGTCGTACGGATAGTGACCTACCTTAGCGCCCGCCTCACGGGCGATCAGACACCCCGCGGCTCCATCCCATGAGCTGAGTCCCTCCTCGTAGAAGGCGTCAAGGCGTCCACACGCGACCCAGGAGATGTCAACTGAGGCAGCGCCGATGCGACGGATGTCTCTACATGTCCTCAAGAGGTGAAGGAGTCGGGCGCAGATGCGATCTATATTGACTCGGTCGTACGGAAATCCGGTGGCGATCAACGCGTCTGACAGGGTTTGAGTTTCGGTCGCGCGAATCGGCTCGTTGTTACAGAACGCGCCGCCCCCCTGGGTAGCTGTGAAGATCTCCCCTTGGAACGGCGCGAGTACGGCGCCGGCTTGAACGATGCCATCAACAGCGTACGCGATCGAAACGCCGACCTGATTGTGACCGTGCGCGTAATTCGTTGTCCCATCAATAGGGTCGACGACCCATGTGGGACCAACGTTGCAGGTTGCCGCATGGGCCGGATCCGACGACTCCTCAGCGAGGATCGTGTGATCTGGAAAGTGAGCCCGAATAGTCTCGATGATCGCTTTTTCAGAGGCGAGGTCGGCGGTCGTCACCAAGTTTCTCGCGGCCTTAAGGGTTATGTTGACCGATTGAGAGGCTCGCTGCTCTCGGGCGATGGCGCCTCCGCGCTGTGCGGCTTCGATAGCTACGGCGAGGGCGTCTGCGGGGGATGGGAGGTGGTCTTGGCTCATAGGAATCCAAACGTAACATAAACCACTACACCGGTTTGAGGAGGCCGCCCGGTGTAGTAGTGTACCGGACTATGTCAGGTAGCTCCTCCATCAGCAAATTACTGCCGGCCGCCGTTTCACGGGTGGCCGATGAGTGGATTGGCCGTGACGTAACCCTCAATGCCCCTTCGAAGTTGAATCTTCGATTAAAGGTGGAGGGGCGTCGGTCTGATGGCTATCACATGCTAAGCATGATTAATTGCTCTACCTCTCTTCAAGATACCCTTCGAGTCGGGTTCACACGCGAAGATGCGTGTGTAGTGAGGGTAAAGCCCGAGGGAACCATTCCTCCTGGTGGTGACAACCTCGTCTCACAGGCCTTTCGTTTTTTCTGGCGTGAATATGGATTCGACATCGTGCCGTTCGGCTTTCGGTGTGAGATCAAAAAGAATATTCCCGTCGGTGGCGGTTTAGGTGGTGGAAGCGCCGATGCTGCCGCTATGCTCAGGCACCTCGTCACTGTTTTTGGTGCTGGCTTACGGGAATCGTTTGCTCTCTCGGAGGATGACATGCACCGCCGTGTGACCAGGGCCGCTCTCGCGTGCGGCGCTGACGTTCCGTATGCGGTGCATGGGGGACTGTGTTGGGTGGGAGGGATCGGTGAAGAGGTTGTGCCCCTTCGATCTCGCGCGGTCTCTCCCTCGAAGGCGCTGATCATGGTTCCTTCGCAGCCTGTTCCTACTGGGGCTTTTTATGAGAGGTATCGCCTTGAGTTCCCGGTTGTGAACGCTCTGTCTGATCATGTTGGACGGGATTTCGCCCAAGCTGGCTGGGGGGACCTCCGTTCTCTCGTTGCGAATGATTTTGAACGGACCGCGTGCGATATGGTGCCTGAAATCGGCGCTGGACTCAGGATTGCGCGGCAGTTCTTCCCTCTGGGCACAGCGCTTACGGGTTCCGGATCGGTGTTCTTTAGCCTTGTTGCAGAGGGGGAAGAGGGGGGGGCGTCTGAGTTATCAGCTCGATTAGGGGAGCGGGGGATAGCAAGTTACCTATGCTTCCTCATTTTCTCGTAAGATACCACGCATATACTCGTGTCCCAGACTTGCCAAAGCCCCTGACTTGTTTTACTCAACAAAGGCGCGAGCGGGGGTGTCTCTGAACGAGCGAGGGCTTATCCTGATGGGGAGCTCTTATCAGGATGAACTTCTCTCTTAGTGCCCGGTAGCCAAGTGGTAAGGCAGCGGATTTTGATTCCGCCATACGCAGGTTCGACCCCTGCCCGGGCAACTTTTCTCACACAGGCTGTTTCGTGGTGG
>JAULVA010000251.1:4849-8552 GCA_032111275.1 Bdellovibrionota bacterium | reverse complement strand
GACCGATACAGCAACGGCGACCCACACCCCAACGGCAACGCCGACGAACACACCAACCAGAACGGCGACCGTCACGCCAACGGTAACACCAACGTCGACGCCGACACTCACACCGACGGTAACGCCAACGAGCACATTTACGGCTACGCCGACCGAGACGGCAACGGTAACGCCGACGAACACGCCAACCACTACGGCGACCGTCACGCCAACCGTAACACCAACATCGACGCCGACACGCACGCCGACAGTGACGCCAACGAGCACACTGACGGCAACGCCAACGAGCACACCGACGACTACGCCAACAAATACGACAACGGCGACTCATACCCAAACGGCAACACCGACGAACACGCCAACCAGTTCGGCAACCGTCACGCCAACCGTAACACCAACGTCGACGCCGACACACACGCCAACAGTGACGCCAACGAGCACATCAACGGCCACGTCAACGCCTTCCAATACTCCAACAACGATACCAACCGACACGCCAACTCAAACAGCGACCTCTACTCCAACGGCCACTCCAACGTCATCTCCGACGAGTACGGTGACGAATACTCCAACGAGCGCGTCAACAGCGACCCCGACGCATACGCCAACGAATACAGTGACCTATACTCCGACTAGCACGTCAACGGTGACACCGACCGTCACGCCGACCGCTACGGCAACGAACACTCCGACCACTACTCCGACCAACACGGTGACAAGTAGTCCAACTTATACGGCAACCAACACCCCGACGCTCACTCCAACTCACTCGCCAACGGCGTCTCCAACGTGGACTCCAACGTCCACACCGACCGCGACAGGAACCGTGACCCCAACGGCGACCCCAACGTATACTCCAACCCACACGCCAACGCCGCCTCCAACCGATACGCCGACGTCGTCTCCAACCTCAACGCATACAGCGACACCAACCGAGACGCCGACGGCGACCAGTACACCGACCTTGACACCAACAATAACACCTACCTTCACCCCAACGGAAACGCCGACCGCGACCTCTACGTCAACGGCAACACCTACACGAACTCCATCGTCGACACCAACGGCGTCCCCAACGAGCACCCCAACCAATACTCCTTCGGCAACTCCAACGGAGACACCAACAGCGTCTCCGACCTACACCGCGACGGCGACACCAACCGCGACTCCGACACCAACCGCGACTCCGACACCAACCGCGACTCCGACACCTACCTCAACCTCGACTCACACGCCAACGAACACCCCAACCAGTACTCCAACGGGTACTCCCACAAGCACCCCAACAAATACGCCGACAAACACGCCTACATCCACACCTTCGCAGACACCTACACCTTCGCGCACGCCGACAAGTACTCCAACTGCTAGTCCAACGGTCACTCAAACTCCTACGCCAACCCGTACTCCAACAGTGACGCCAACCTTCACCGCGACTCCGACATTAACAGCGACCGCTACGCCAACTGTCACGCCAACACCAACGGTAACCGATACTCCAACTGTGACGCCAACCGCGACAGCTACTCCTCCGGTAACTGATGTCACCTTCAAGCTTACGATATTCAAGACACCAATCGCTGGGGCGCCAGTGCAGGTAAATAGTGAGACCAAGATAACTGACGAACAGGGCGAGTTCACCGCTCCACTTGAGAACTCGACTCTGTACGCGATTTCAACGGGACTCGCGGCGGTCTCGTTTGACCCGATGTTAGAGACGGGAGGTTCCTTGGCGACACGAAGTCCAGTTACTATCGAAGCCCAACGCTTGATCAACTCAGCGGCGGAGCCGTGCCGAATCCTGATAGACGGGGTACCAAACGTCTACTTCTCATCGATTAACTCAACGGATGAGGCGCTGACGGTTCCACTAAGCTACAACTACCTGAACCGAATGTATTCGGTCACGGGAGAAGCGGTGCCAAATGAGACCTTTGCGCCGGGGACCTCTGGATTCTCGATTCCAGAACAGTACTTCACGTCCAGTACGACGGTCACAGGAGTATGGAGGTTCCTCGGACAAAGCGTTACGGTGACTCCAAATCTCCAAGTGTGTTCTGATCAAGGAATGCCGGGCGATTGCGAGCCGGTCGACCCAGCTCTTCTGCGCAGCCCGTTCGAGTATACCCGTAAGACAATCGTGAGACTGACTAAACAGTCACTAGCGGCAGCTCGTGCGGGTAAATGGGTTGGAACGAAGGGTAAGTATACGGTACCGTTCCTAGATCGTGGCGCCCGTTCACTGGCCTATATGGAGCGGGTATTCGGCAAGACGAATGAGGATATGTTCTCGTGTAAAGTTGTACCGATATCCTGCAAGGTCGAGCGAGTACCGAAGAAGGAGTTAGCGAAGGCGTTCGCGAAGGTGTTCGTTGGGCGGGTGCCGCGCGGACTTGAACACATCTCCCGGCGGGCTCCTCAAGAGAATAAAGCGTTTGCGCGGCTGCTGCGAAGAATCCCAGATAGGCTCGTCCGCTGTGAGTGAGCAAGTCACTCTGAAAAACTAACGAAACCAGCTCTCGCGGGAAGATAACAGCGCCACTCGGCCGATGCGGCTAAGGGGAGGGGACGCACTACCCGAGGATAGTGTTTATGGGATCGCGTTAGACGGAGAGAAGCTTTGCAACCAGAGGGCTCTCCGCAAGTATCTGTCGCGCGCGTTTCACGCTTCGCAATGCGTCATGAAGAGTCGCCATGTGTATCCTTTGCAATCCGTTAGAGGCGTGATCCATACAGCATCGCCCTACAAAGCTCATGTAAGCGGTAAGGTGCTCCCACTGCGCCATATAGTCAAGAATGGAGATTGTCATAGAGGCCGGTTATGTGGGGTAGTTCCTTATCCCCTTGATGTAAGGAGGCGGCAATCGGAGGTCCCACATGGCCCATCGATGGCCTCATACCCCGAAACTGCAGGAAAGATAGGTTCTTGCAGGTGGCAATTAAGACGTTCATGCGCGGTGAGTGAGCCTACGCCTTCGTACAGGTCATCTGACAAACTGTGAGGCTCTGTTGCCCTTGCAGGTCCAGTTCGGCTAGAAGTAGACGGATGAATTCACACGAACTTTTCTTTGCGGTCTCGTTGGTCTTGGGCGTCGTAGGATGGACATCCCCCGCTCAGGCTGAAACGCCTCCTTCGCCTACCATTACAATAGGAGTTGTTTTACCGCTAAGTGGTTCGGCCGCGAATTTTGGGGCGAGCGCTCAGCGAGGTGTTGAGCTCGCGGTCCAGGATCTTGCCCCAGAGGACCGGGCCCGAACTCGTGTCATCTACGAAGATGATGGCATGGTGAACACTCGCTCCGCGACCGCCGCTCGAAAGCTTCTCTCAATCGACAGGGTAGATGCACTTATTACCTGGTCCTCCGGGACTGCCTTAACGGTGGCGAGCATCGTTGAGGGAGCTCGAGTGCCGCAGATCGGTATCGCAACTGATCCCGCAGTTGTGAGAAACAAAAAGTTTTCATTCACCTACTGGCCCCTTCCCGAGGATGAGGCGCTTGCGTTGTATGAATATCTTGAGAGGAGTGGAAAAAATCGGCTCGCCGTTCTTACCCTTGTTCATAACGGCGCGCTTGCTTTGAGGGACGCTTTTACGAATCTGGTCGAGCAGGGGGGGAAACTAAAGATCGTGGCGAGCGAAGAGGTGACCGGAGACACGGTGGATTTTCGGGGGGTGTTGACCCGAATTAAAGCGAAAGGGGAG
>JAULVA010000251.1:0-4839 GCA_032111275.1 Bdellovibrionota bacterium | reverse complement strand
GATTTGAGACCTTTGAGGACAAGGATGAGTTTAAGGCGAGCGGGGGATTGTTGGCGGGGGCGGTGTATGCCACGGGAGCGGATCCCGAGCCTGCTTTCATCGAGAAATACCAGGCGGTGTATCCTGGATTGTCCCACTACACAGCGAATCAGACCTACGACGCGATAAAGCTCCTCGTGGCTGCTACCCGAAACGCCAAGGATGGCGCGACTATCACCGAGTTCCTGCGCACGTTAAAGGACTATCCGACCGCATCCGGTCCAGCTACCTCTACGGGAGACAATCGATTCAGATTGCCGACCACCTTGAAGCGGATAGATGGGGAGGGGAATGCTCAGGTGATGAGATAGCAATCAAGCTGGACCATGTGTGGCCTTCGGCTTCTTTGTAAGGAATTACCGTGTCGTTAAAATGTGCTGGCACTATGTGGGGCGGAGATAATTAATGTACTAGCTATCTGTTCGAACCCTGGACATTGGGGTAGTCCCTCACTTTGTGCGCGTGGAACATCGAGAATGATTTGATCGAGGCGACGGAATCGCCCAAAGCGCCCCGTATAGCATCGATAGTTAGATTAAGGTCTCTTTGTTGCTCGACAGCCACGCCAACCATGTAGTCCCAGTGTCCGACCTCGAAAGTTAAATGGGTTATGTTGGGATGGTTCTTTGCGAAAGCAAGAAAATCGGCGTAATTAGCCTGGGATACCCCCTTCATGCTAATCAGCACGATGTAGTTCGCCAGCCCTATCAGCTCTCCTCTAATTTCATGCATGTCCCCTGCGATAATCTCGGCGGTCTCTAGCTTTTTAAGGCGATATACAAGGGTGGAAACGGGTAGCCCCAAGTTTTGAGCTAAGGCACGAGATGATGAGAGTTCAGGATTGGTTAGGGCATACAGAAGCCGGTGATCCATGGAGTCTAGTTCAAGAGGAATAGGTGTTGCGGAGGGATCTACCTCGAAAAAGCACTCGCGGTGTAGTTTTGGATCGTTGACCAGCATCTTCTCACCAAACACCGAGTGACGTACCATGACAGCAACATCCTTCTTAAGAAATAACGAGCCAAATCTTGCGGATAGCTCGTGATTGAAAGAAGCCAGTTGAGCCGATGTCCGGGTAACAGTTCTAATAAAGAAATCGTACTCTCCTCCGACCTCAAGAACCATGGTGGCGCAGCTGGACCGTGTAAGGAACTGAGCTACCTCCGCTTTGGTGCGCTGTCCTTCGCTGGAGAGAGTTAAGTACACATCATGGCTAACGTACCCAAGCCGGAAAATATCTATCATCACTCGGCGGCTAATGAGGCCCGCAACCTTGAATTTGCGCATGGCGTGGTGCACAACCGGTGCGCTCGTACCGACCTGGCGGGCGATTTCGGGGACGGTGAGGCGAGCGTTCATGAGAACGGTGTAGAGGATGTGTCGCTCCGTCCCATTTAACTTGATTGCCATAGAGTGGCAGTCCTCTTACGAAATCCCTGCACCGATGCCGAGGTCTGGCAGGATTAACAGGGGAGGATAGCCAATACGCGCGACGGTAATCAACCCTGCTTTTTGGAGCGGACATGGGAGGACTTCCGTGTATGTGCTCCGCGCACCGCAGAGCGTCTTAGCTAACCTACCGCAGGTTTGTGCTTTTGAGGTCTAACAACCATGCATTTATAAACTACAGATCGAGACACCCCCAGGGCAAGAATCTCTTGCTCGGTAACATCTGGGCACTATACTGCCAGGGTCTAAAACCTCCCTCACGTGGAGACCATGCACTCAATTTCACAGTCCGTAGCACATTCAGCGGGCGTCCCTCAGGGCACCTCTATCGATCTCGCTGGGGAATCCTTCCCTGTACCGGGTATCGGAATGGTGTCCGCCAAATCGGCGTCGCTCTCGCCTGATGGCTCTCTGACCATCGGACACTTCAAAATCCCGGCGGATACGCTGAGTGAGCGGCTCCGTGACGCGGGAAGGTTGACCGACACGGTCTCGCGGCTCTTCCCATCGATATCCGCGCTCGTGCGCGCGCTTCGAAACGATAGCGTGCAGGTCCCCCCTGAGGCCATCGATTTTGCCCGCTCGTTTGAAACGTTCAAACGAGCCATGGAAGGTTCTCTCCGTGGATTCCATTTCACGGACACCGCACGCGCGGTTGACCGTCTCTCGGTTGGCCAGGAGCTTTCGTCCGCGTTCCTTGGCGAGTTGCGAAATTCGCTGATCGACGCCGCTCGGGTGGCAACGGTGTGCACCGCGATTGATCAAACCTATTTTGGCACTATTAGTCATCGCTCCCCGCTTGAGCGAGCGAGGGATTGGTTGGTTGACCGTTCTCGGAATCTCAAAATAAGAGACCCTCGCATTCGTGCTCGATTGACCCCGGCCGTTTTTGAGGAGCTTTGCCCCACTGTTCTCCGGGGAGATGCTGACCTCTGGGCTCAGCGGATAGCTTTGTCTGACGATGGATCGCCGGAGGTTCGTCGGATCTGCGCCTCCGAACAGCATGTCGCCGACGTCCTCTCTCAAGGGATTTTTGAGCGGTCGGTAAGCCTGGTTCGCGGGGGCATGGAGGGGCAGCTGAGAGTTGGGAGCGAGAGTGCGCCGGAGAGCTTGTTCTCCGCCGAATTCCGGATTGAGAGCGTGTTCGCGGCACTGCAGCTTGGTCAAAGCGCCTCGCGATTGCTGACGCAACTGGAGAAGCAGAAGATTGATATTGTGCGCATGTGTCTATTCGTTGATAGCGAAGCGGCACTTGGCATTAAAGCTAACCTTGAGCGAGTGTCTCCCGAGATGCATTCCCGCCTTGATGATGTTGATGAATGGGCCATCCGCTTTGAAGCGCATGAGTCGGATCCTCTGTCGCGTGAGGAGCGGCATGAGTTGGCGGCGCGTCTCCTTGATGCTGAGATCTGTCTCTATATCGCTGGCCATATGCAGAATGTCGTAAACGGCCGCGATAATCGTGCTTTCTGGGGAAGCTTGTGGTCCGCCTCCCTGAGTGATAGGGAGGTTCGATGCGGAATGGATCTCGCCCATAACCTCCCAGCTCCGCTTGGGAGTGATTGCGACGGAGCGGCGAATGTCGTCACCAATGCGGCGCTCCTTCTCGGCTTTTCAAATGAAGATAGGCCGCGGGATGCGGCGTGGCGAATTCCTGAAAATCCTCTGGCCTCCCTTACCTGGGCGATGACTCGGGCGGGGCTGCGCCCCATGGACTAGGTACCTGTATCTCCTCCGTTCGTGACCGTGTGAAGGTAAGGCTCGTAATAGACGTTATTTCGGCAGTCTTACGGGGATCAAGCTAAACCCTACCAGCAGGCTTAGTTAGGAACTCCCCACGTGAACGTTCACAAAAATGTTAGGTGTTTTGTTACGGTTGCGTTCACGAGCTCGAACGCGTGGCTTTTGCCACGTCTCTTTAGGAAATACTCCTACTTCTAGGAGTGGCCTCAGATCCGGTATACTACAGAGATAGCGAAGGGCTCATGGGGAAATAGGCCCCCTTCACGGCGGGCCGTATGGCGGAGCCGCAGCTTCCCCACATATCAAGAGGTCGGCATGGACGAAACTACTAAGAAGATCATTGGCAAGATATCTGTTGTATACCCGACGGCGACGCAGATTCCGACGGGGCAATCGTGTTCAGTCTTCTATGATTGCTTCCAACTCTCTCCGAGTGACCTAGCCCGTCTCGCCGCCGACGCGGTAGGAGATGTCGACCACGATACCTTTGATGTCGTGGTGGGGCTTTCCTATAGCGGTATCCTATTTGCGGCCGCTGTTGCCGGCGGAAAGCGAGTGGCTATCCTACAGAAGGACGGAGAGCTCTTTGGTCCAAGCCTTGCCGGATTGCGCGTGATAGTGGCCGACGATGTGGTCCATACCGGTGGGCGCATGCGAGACGCCGCCGCCAAAGTTAGTGCCGCTGGTGGAGAGGTGATCGGTTTCGCTTGTATCGTGGATCGCTCAGGTGGGAGGTTCCAAGCAGGGATCCCTTCAGAAAATAACGCCGAATTGAAGCCGTTGTGGAGTGCGTTCCAGACGGATATGGAATAAGCTGGGATTGCCCCACACCATAAGAACTCGCTGGAGTCCCCATGACCGTTAAAAATCCTTGGCAGCGCCGGGGCACTAAACTTGTTTACTCGAATCCCTGGATCACCGTTCGTGAAGATGACGTTATTACGCCTGGTGGTAAGCCAGGCATCTACGGCGTTGTGGAGACCCGAATAGCCACCGGCGTGGTGGCTCTCACCCAAAACAAGGAGATCTATCTGGTAGGTCAGTACCGATACCCGGTGGAGGAGTATTCGTGGGAGATTCCTGAGGGGGGCTCTGAGATCGGTGAGGATCCTATGCTCACCGCGAAGCGTGA
Organism: Bdellovibrionota bacterium; assembly: GCA_032111275.1. Lineage (GTDB taxonomy): Bacteria > Bdellovibrionota_C > UBA2361 > UBA2361 > OMII01 > OMII01. The sequence goes on along the minus strand of JAULVA010000251.1, from coordinate 476 downwards.
GCTTCGGGAGGAGACAGGTCTTGAGGCGGAGTCGTGGGAGCAGCTGGGTGGAGAGATTCACTTGAGCAATTGCTTTTCATCGGAGCGAGGGTTTCTCTACCTGGCGCGTGGATTGCGTCAAGGGGACGCTGAGCCTGACCACACCGAGGAGCTTCAGGTTAAGAAGGTCCCCTTCGCTGAGTGTTTGGCAATGGTTGATCGTGGAGAGATCAAAGATAGCCTCACTATCATCGCCGTCTTGCGCATGGCCCGGATCTTGGCCACAAGGAGCGCGTGAACTTTCTCTCCACCCGTTCATCGAAGAGTTTGGTACGAGAGGGGCTTCTCGATGCCGCGAAGATGGGGGCTGCCGAGACCTATCTCGGCGCGTTCGGTGTCTTTCTTGGGGGTGCGCCTCTGCAGATCGGCGCGCTCGCGACCCTGCCACCACTCGTCGGCGCGGTCGTGCAGGCGATCGGCATGCGTCTCAGCGAGCA
>JAULVA010000250.1:0-4087 GCA_032111275.1 Bdellovibrionota bacterium | reverse complement strand
CTCACGAGCGTCCGAGACGAATTCGGCTCCTCCCTCAGCAGTATATGGGGCTATAAGGTCATAAGACTTTCGAATAAACCGCACCGCTCCAGGCAAGGTTCGAGTATCCCAACTCCTTGGTCCCTCCACCGGCCCCATAAACATCAAATGCACGCGAAACGCATCTGCTCCATGGTCCGCAATTACGTCGTCGGGGTTGACCACATTTTTTAAACTCTTACTCATCTTAGCCGTCACTCGCGTGACCTGCTCGCCAGATGCGTTATGGTAGAACTTTCCATCCTCAGCTTGTTTTACTTGATCTACAGGCACAATAACGCCCTGATCAGTCTGGTATGCGAATGACCCTAACATGCCCTGGTTGAACAGCTTCGTGAACGGTTCGCTAGTTTGTACCACTCCGAGGTCATGTAATGCCTGGAACCAGAACCGTGAATACAGCAGGTGCAGAGTGGCGTGCTCAGCTCCCCCGACATATAAGTCAACCGACTTCCAGGCTTTTTCCAACTCTGGACGAACAATCGCGTCATGGTTAGCTGGATCCATGAATCGCAGGGAATACCAACAGGAGCCAGCCCATTGGGGCATGGTTAGAACCTCCCTCTTTCCTCGACGACCATTGGAGTCTTCAACATTCACCCATGAGTCCGCCCGCGCTAGGGCCGATTGCCCATCTTTGGGACTGTAATCCTGAAGCTCTGGGAGGGTCAGCGGAAGCTGATTCAAGTCAAGACAAGTCGTTGAGCCATCCTCCCAGTGAACAAGAGGAATCGGCTCTCCCCAATATCTCTGCCGCGAAAATACCCAATCCCTTAATCGGTAAACCTTTGCTGGAGACGCGATCTCTCCATCAAGCATTTCGTTTACAACAGCCTCCCGTAATTGACCCCGAAGCTTCTCCAACCCAGCATCGTCGCCGAGAGCCTCTAGGTGAGCAGCCTGCCGCCAGAGATTGGTAATGACCTCAGAGCCCCCTATCATGGCTTCTTGAGACTCTCCGTATTTAAGGCAAAACTTCCTATCTCGTTCGTCTAGTTTTGGCGACCCAATAACAGCACCCCAATCAGCCTCGGGTAAAACATGAGCTGTCACATAAATCGGCATCTTTGCCCTAGTAATTGGGTTTATCGCATAGCTCCCCGTAAACACCCCGTCGTAATCTTTGGAGGTTGAACGTGCGAGTTCCGACAACGATTGGCACGTCTCGACGTAGTTACCTACAGATACTTCGCACTCCTGTTTGACGATGCTTTGTAGACTCGGGTGCTCGGGCGCCACGGCAACGAAAACGCCATCCAATATCTTTTCAGGATGCTCCAAGAAAACGGCTAATGGATCACCGTTCTCGGTGATTAGCGAGACTTTGAAACCCTCGCGCCGAGCAATCCAATTACGTTGTTGGTCCTTTATATGCTCTGGCCAATCTAATCCATCCAGCCCTTCAAGAAGCCTGTCAGCGAACTCCGTGATGCGCATGAGCGCTTGCCGCATCGGCATCCTAACAACCGGATGTCCCTTCTCCGACTTTCCGTTAAAAACCTCTTCGTTTGAGAGAACGGCTCCGAGAGCTGGACACCAATTGACATTAACTTCATCGAAATACACAAGACGTCGCGAGTCTTGATACTCCCGGACAGCTTGCCCACCTTGTTTAACGACTTCATCAGGTATCTTTAACTCAGAAATAGGCCTCGCTCGATTTTCAGCTCTGTCAAACCAGGATTCGTAGAGCTTCACGAACATCCATTGAGTCCACCGCATGTATGCGGGATCTGTGGTAGACACCTCTCTATTCCAATCGAAGGATAACCCCATCATCTGCATCTGATCTTTATATCGCGCAGCGTTCTGCTTAATCGAAAGTGACGGATGTTGCCCCGTAGCGATAGCATGCTGCTCCGCTGGCAAACCGAAGGCGTCCCAGCCCATCGGATGAAGCACGTTGTAACCCTGCATCCTCTTCATGCGGCTAACTATATCCGATGCGATGTATCCTACAGGGTGTCCTACATGGAGCCCTGTACCGGAGGGATATGGAAACATGTCTAAGCAATAAAAGGTTTTCTCGTGAGGTAGCGGATCGTTTGTGCAAAACGTCTGCGTTTTATCCCAAAACCTTCTCCACCGGGTCTCGATCTCCTTGGGATCGTACTCCGGGCAAGAACCCTTCACGGATGGACTAACGCACTCACCCGAAGTGTGACTTTTGGCGGACGGACCCTGACCCGATGTCCCGTTGACCTCTTCCTTAAGTTTTGAGTCCTCTGGATTCATGTACATCTCCACATCTAATTTGCGAACAACTTCTGGAACATCTCTAGCCGCCGGCACCACACGCGATATCAACCAATGATTTCGCGTGAGGAGCGTGTCTCTCAATCAAATTACGAGCGCCTTCCCTCATGCCTAACCCTATTTCCATAAGGACTGGTCCAGATAAAACGGACATCGGCACCTCGGTCTCCCCTGACGACATCATAGCCCTCGTTAATGCGGCCGCAGGCTACTATAACTCGACCTGGACTTCACGCGAATTTCGCCTGTATTCAGCTACTCTGACTTCTCTCATGAACCCAAGTTGGGCATCTCGATGTGTCAGGTCGAGCGCAGGATTCCGCTTCTTTCAAAGTGAACCAAGATCATGCTGAAACCGACTAAAAGAGTATACTTTGCAGCTGCCTGACTGCCCTCCTCCAGAACGCTCCTATAACTCGAGTGCCTTTTTTGCGCCAAGCTGCGCGGGTAATCTAACGACCGCTCTCTTTTAAGGCTTAAATGAGAGACCCCGCGAGAGAATCCCTCGCGCAAGGAATGATCTCTTACAAAACGATCTCTGCGTTTATGCGAACATGCCGGCGGCATGCCCACCTATCAGACCAGTCGATTGGAAGCTGCTTGTTCTACAAGAGTGAGCTTTAGCGTCCCGATACGAGTCGGCCCTGAAAGTAGTTCAACGCAGCCATCAGCGCCGTTAGCATCACCGTCCAGGCGTCACTGTAGCCGTAACATGAGGCATACATTCTCCATTCTCGCACCTGCCAGATATTCGACGCCTTGATTGATTAGCTCCTTCCAAAGTTCTGTAACAGCTCGCCCCATCCATCGACACAATTGGGGGATCGTGCTCACGGCGAGAGGCAGGATTCCGGGAGATGACACTCGCGGAGCACATACCTTCTTTAATGTTAAAGAACGCCATGCACGGCCCACATATTCCTCGGCTGCTACCACCATAAAAGCTCGTGGACTCGCAAACCTTAAAGGTCGCCTCCTCATAGGTAAGGCACTTATGATTCCAACACATCTTGCCCGTGCCATCGCCACACCGAGTGCAGTTGACCTTATCCCTGCAGAAATAATCCGCGGAGGGATCCGGAACGCACTTCCCTTGTTGGTCGCATATCCCCTTACCGTTTTTGGCGAGTTCACACTGTTTCCCAACTACGACAGACCGGAAGACAGCTCGCTCCACCTCCTCGGGCCTCATAGAACAGAGCTGCCTGGCTGTTGGAAACTTCTTCACCTCGAAGCAATCAGAATCGAGCGGATTATCAAACCCCTTGAACACGACACCATCAGCGTCGACCCCGATGTGAGGGTGCTTCCAATCGTAAAATTGCGCTGGGATACACGGCCCGAAGTCAGTGCACCGCCCGGGGGCTCCACCGCACATATTATTTTTACATGGGGCTCCTACCGAGCCATCTCCTGACCACGACGAGAGGCTGAAGATTCGATAGGTATTCTCTTTGTAATTAGGTGAGCAGGCGCACTTCCACTCCTGGCACCCCGAGGCTTCAAAATTAGCTCGCTCCTCACACTCTCGAATCTGATCCGGAACGGAAGGGTCCTCATCACACGGATTAACCTGTGGAGTGGTAGTCGCCGCAGGAGTACCGGCCACAACTGGATTGCTCGAATCCTCCACGACCATCCCCTTGGCGATCCGACCTGATCTTCTGGCTTTCGCCCGTAAGGCCGAGAGAGAACGGACTGGCTGTAATACTATGTTCACTTCACACACCGATCCGCTCTCTGCCTCAACCGTTAAGGATCGAGCCGTCTCAGAGGAACCAAAGAGTTCGGG
>JAULVA010000249.1:0-2376 GCA_032111275.1 Bdellovibrionota bacterium | reverse complement strand
CAGGTCAGATTGTACATCAATCGATTCGTTGGATAGGTCGGCAGAGCTCCGACTCGTAGCTTCAGGGAATCTACAGAATCGAGAAGTCCCATCAAGTGGGCGGCCGCGATGCTGATAAATCCCGGAGCGAGTCCACACTGCGGCATAAAGCAGGAGCGGGAGTTTTGGGAGAGCTGAGCGATAAATTTTGAGGTCTCAACATCCTCGGTGAGGTCGGCGTAGTGTATCCCCACGTCGTGGGCCGCCTGGGCGACCACCTTGTTACAAAAGAAGGGAAGGGCGCTAATCACTATCTCACAGTCGGCCAAAAGCTTCTTTAAAGCGACGGTGTCCTGTAAGTTGACGAGATGGGCTTCACATGAGCTCTTGCATTGGGCCACGTGGTCAGCGCGTTTCAGATCGATGTCACACACCTTTACCTTGTAGCGACCGGACGCGGCAAAGAGAGCGGCTATGGTCTCGCCGATCTTTCCCGCTCCGATGAGTGCGATAGTTCTCATGGTTTCTCTTCTTGTATTCCAACCTCGCGTAGCAAGCGCGACTATGTTCTCTTGTAGTTAGATTCTCAACCCATCTTCGTCGCTGCGAGTGTTCCCTTAGTATCGACCCGAATAGAGGCAGAGGGCCACGACGAACTACGTCAGAAGGGTAAGGTCTACCTTGTCTCAGGGGGTTAGCGAGAGCGATGGGGGTTGTTAGCATGTCGGGTAGAACGGTGATTCGCTAACGGGGCCTTGGACGAAGACCAAGACCTCAGGAATCATTCTACGAGAAACGTCCCATCGTTCGTGGTGACATGATCTCAGAGAGCGCAAGCTGCTCCTGCGCCACAGAGAGTGGCAGCGCGTACTTCGAGCGCGAATGCTCGACACACTCCTTCGCCGAGTTCTCGGTCGTGGGGACGGTGGGAGCCTCAAGGGTATATCCTGAGAACGCGTCTTGAACCTCTCCATCAACGCTCATCTTCACATAGAATTCACGAAGAGGGAGATTGAGAAGGTCTTCAGGACTGAATCGAGGTTTAAATTCCTGAGCGACGGTCGCGCCATCCTCCGCTCCAACACGGAAACATACGAGGTTGGCGACGTTTCCGAATACGGTCTCCTTAACCGTCTGAGGTAGTTGCCCGAGGAACTGATTGGCAAAGGTGAGGCAGAGGCGATACTTGCGCGACTCACTCAAGATCTCTCCGAAGGATGGTGTCGCGAAGTTTTGGAACTCATCGATGTAGAAGTAGAAATCTTGTCGCTGCTCAACCGGAATATCGGCTCGTGACATCGCGGCTTCATAGAGCTTCCAGATGATCAATGATCCCAGGAGCGAGGCGTTCTCAGCGCCCAGCAAACCCTTCGATAGTTTGAAAATCACTATCTTTCGAGAGTCGATGAACTCACGGAAGTCGAAGGTATTCGTTGGCTGACCAAGGATGTTTCGAATCATGTCGGTCGCGAGGAGTTCATCCAATCGGTTGAGAAGCTGCGATACCGGGCCCTCCTCGAACTCCTGCCGACGTGAGGGGAACTCGACCTCCCAGAAACGGCGCACCGACTCGTCGGTGCTTCGAGCTACCACCTCTTTGCGGAACTCCTCATCGGAGAGCAGCCGTCGGAGAGACACGATGCTCGCTCCGGGGATGTTGAGCAACGCGTTGATCGCGTAGCGAAGGAGGTGGTCCATCTTGTCTGACCATCCCTCTCCAAAGACCCGCTTAAAGGTATCGAGGAAGCTGAGCATGACTCGAACCTTGAGATCTGGACGGATCGGAATCATCGGGTTGAAGCTTGGAGGATGCTCCACGTCACTCGGATCGAAGATAACTACATCCTTGAGTCGGTGTTTTGGAATGGTTTTTAAGATCTCGTCCGAGAGATCTCCGTGGGGATCGAGAACGGCGCAACCGAACCCGTTATCAACATCAGCTTTCACAAGAAGTTGGAGAAGACACGATTTGCCGTTGCCTGACTTTCCGAGCACGTACAGATGACGTCTCCGATCGAAACGTCTGAAGCCGAAGGTCGTGCGTTGATCGCGGAAGTTCGTTACGCCACAGAAGCTTATTTGTGGGTCATTCGGAGTGGCGGGAAGCGTCCGAGGTGGCGGCGCTTTGCGTGAAAGAACGATCGCCGTGTTCGGGAGGGTTCCGACGGTGGGAGGATGCCAGAGCGTTGTGAGCTCAAGCGAGGAAAGCATGAAGGGGCAGTTGAAGCGTCGTTGCTGCATCAACTTGATTGCGGAGGCCCCCGAGTGGACCGGCCGGGTCTTGAGGCGGTTTTCATCCGCGGTGTTAAGATACTTAACTGCGTAGGAGACTGCGTTGACGTGTTGCGCTAAACGGGATTTGAGCGCGGACGCGTCCCTCTTAGTCGCCTCCTTAGG
>JAULVA010000248.1:2697-3131 GCA_032111275.1 Bdellovibrionota bacterium | reverse complement strand
ATTTTAAGGGTAAATTCTCCGCTGGTTTTGTCGCCGAGCGAGATTTGAGTCGACTCGGCGTAGTGAACCAAACAACGATGCTCGCTGAGGAGACGCATGAGATCTCCTCTCTCATGAGGCAAGCGCTCGTGGATCGCTTTGGAGTCGACACGGTCGCGGAACATTACGCGGATACTCGCGACACCTTGTGTTACGCGACCTCTGAGAATCAACGCGCTATGAAGGGACTGCTCCAAGATGAGGCGGATCTCGCGATAGTTGTCGGTGGATACAATTCCTCCAACACCTCTCACCTCGTTGAGCTGTGCGAGGGGAAGCTCCCTGTGTACTACGTGAAAGACGCGGGAGAGATCGTGAGTATCGAAGAGATTCGACACCTGACTCTGACCGAGAAGCAGGTAATTGTGACCAAGGGACGGCTACCTCGTAAAGAT
>JAULVA010000248.1:0-2666 GCA_032111275.1 Bdellovibrionota bacterium | reverse complement strand
CCGGACGCCATGGTAGAGGCGGTTATCGCGCGCGTCGCGAGTCTGTATCCCACAACGGTCGCGCTTGAAATCGCCGCCTCGGCGTAAAGCCTTAGACCCTCAGTATTAATAGCTCGCGGCCTCGCCGCTCGACGTGGGGAGGTGATTGCTAAGGGTAGGCGCCTTGTCTTTCAATGAGGTTTTCGCGGTGTCCGCTCGCCACCAACTCACCGCGCGTGTAACGCTTCGCAGCCCCGAGTACGCTCCCCAGAAGAGAGGATTTATGGCGCGCGAGATCGCGGAGTCCTGAAAGCGCTCAAGCTCAGCCGAGAAGCTGGAACACGTCACCGGCATGCGGAGGAAACGTCGAATAACTCCGGCGTCTTTTGGACGGATATCATTCGTGTGAAGACAGATGGTGAAAACACCTGTCGCCATCTTTTGAGGGTTCCACATCTGTTGCGGAACAAAGGTGAGCCCAGCGCTCCGGTATGGATAGAGCGATACGCCATCTGACACCGCGGTAAAGCCGGTGCCGCGAAGCGCTCGAAGGGTGAGTCTGTCGAACGCGTGATTCGGAGCGAAGAAGAAGGGGGTCTCAATTCCGTGTTTGCGCATAATGTCGCGTCCTCTAGCGAGTCGTGCCACCTGCTCATGGTATGTGAACCCGGCGAACTCCGATCGGTCGGTTGTGGATCCGTGAGAGCGTCGGAGGAGTGCGGCTCCTGGCTTAGGACTCAAAAGATGCTGGCAGCCGTGCTGCGCGACGTCGGCGATACCGTCCTCCTTTAGGGATCTCATGATCTCCCAAAACCTTGAGTTGGCGGCGTGACGATTCAGCTTGGGATCTCGGTTGTCTGGGACAATTCCAAGAAGTGGTTTCACCCTGTGTCGTTGGAGTAGCGAGAGGGTGGCCCAAAACCGATCCCAGTCCATCGTTGGTGTTATGTCATCAAGTCTAAAGATATACCGCGCCCCCCTCATCTGTTCCTCCTCGCGAATGGCACTAAGATTTTTCCAAGATTTGTTCGGGGCACGAACCCGTTGTACTCGACGAGTGGAGTGCCTCCGAACTCCAGTTTGAATCGCGCGATCGCGCTCTTCTCAGGGTCGGAGTCATCTTTCGGGATGCCGCCAAGATCGTAGAGTCGAAAACCAGCGTTCTTCAGGGAGAGAATCTCAAACCAGTGTAGCAGTCGGTTGGCTCTGCCGATCTTATTTCGTTCGCCGCTGTCAAGTTCCCCGCGAAAGTGAGAGGCCGAGTGTAACAGTCGAACTCGGCCGGCGCTCTCGTCTTTTACGTGGGCGTGAGCGGCGAGCAGTGAGCCATCAAGGTCTGAGACTGAGGAGAGGATGAGAAAGTTTGATTCGGCGAGCGAAAGCAGCTTCGCTCGGTTGCATGAAGGCAGCTGCTTTTGCTTCGCGAACGTGTCATAGAAATCGGCGTAGAGCGCCGCCTCGGATGTTGACGGGGTTGCGGTGAGTCTTGGTGTTAGCCCCTCTCGTTCCGCCCGATTTATCTTGTAACGAGTGTTTTTAGAGAGCGCTTTAGATATCTCCTCTGTCGAGGCGGTAAGGTCAATTACCTGGGTCTTGAAAGGGGTGAAGTTCGGTTGTGGTGAGTGTGATTGCACAAAGAACTGAATTGCTCCTCGCCCGGCGCAATCGTTTGGGTCCTCCGCGAAGAACACGTCGTTGATTGGGATTCCGAACTTCTTTCTCGTGATTGATATCATAGGGACTCATTGTGGGCGGCGCGCGGAAGCGTAATCGAGAGCACCTAGGGTAACCCCTTTAGTGGTCTCAGAGTAAGGAACCCGCGTGTGTCGCATACTATCGGCGCTCGGAAATGAGCACTGTTCCGCTCATAGAGGGAGATATACCGAGACTCAGCAGTACAAAATGAGCGGGAACAGGTGGTGCGCGCCGTCGCGCAGTCCGTCAGGGGGTCGAAGGTATCTTCCGCGGCGCGGGGGCGGGGCGTCTTTTCCGCGCTGGTGCTTGTTTTTCGTGAGATATCGCCTGGAGAGCCACTCGCCCGCGGTCCCTATTTGTGCCAGACTATTGGGCGCGTGCAATTGTTAGGGAAAAACACCATGAAATCACTGGATGTGTTTGGGGTATGCAACGGAATAGTCGACATCTTCTCAGATATCTCGGAGCCTGAGTTCGGCGGACTTGGTTTCGAGAAGGGAACGATGAGGTTGGTTGAGGCGAATGACCAACATGCCCTTTTGCGGAAGGTGGGCGCTCAAAATCCTGTAATGCGCAGCGGTGGTTCGGTAGCTAACTCCATGATCACGGTGGCTCAGCTTGGCGGAAAGAGCGCTGTATGCTGCCACCTCGCGGATGATGAATACGGCCGTTTTTATCGTGACGAGTGTGTGTCACTGGGTATTCACGTCCCTGTGCCGCTCTCAAAGAGCGGCGCCACGGGGACATGTGTCGTGCTCCTGACCCCGGACGCGGAACGAACCATGAGAACATCTCTGGGGGCCTGTACCCACCTCGCTCCAGAGCACATCGATCCGAAGGGGATCGCTGATTCAAAGTGGCTGTTTATAGAGGGGTATGTTTTCTCTAATTCAGACGCCGGACGGGGAGCGATAAAAGAGTCTCTGCGTGTCGCGAGAGAATCGGACACAAAGGTCGCGATCACGTGCTCAGACGCGTGGATCGTCAGTGGA
>JAULVA010000247.1:28071-30878 GCA_032111275.1 Bdellovibrionota bacterium | reverse complement strand
AAGGACTTCCTCGATCTCGCTGAGGGGATTCACGGAGGCCCAACCTCCGTTGGCCTTGATATCGGGTGCGGCGTAGGTCGCATGATGAAAGCTGCCTCTGAGCGATTCGGTCGGGTAATCGGCATCGACGTATCGCGTCTGGCGATCGCCAAGGCTCGTGAACTCATAGGGCCGACACCGAAGATCGATTTGGTCGTCGGCTCCGGTGTTGACCTTGCGCCGGTCGAGTCGCGTTCAATCGATCTTGTGTGGAGCTATGCCGCAATTGCCTGTATGCCCATTCCGGTGATAGCGAATTATCTGATCGAGATAAAGCGCGTTCTCAAGGTCGATGGTATCGCTCGACTTCAGCTGTATCTCGGCCACGAGATGCTCGTTCATGAGCACGATACCTTACACCTCCGTTCATTCTCCCCTGAAAATCTCGCCAACGCGGCCGCTCTTGCTGGATTTTCGTGCTCTGTGTGCTGGGAGCGAGTCATCGGTGATCCTGGCGGTGAGAACCTCGGTTTGACCAATTGCCTCGTTCAACTCGCTCCAACCGAGGCTGTGGCGGCGTCTCCTGATCAGATCGCTAAGGCGCTTCTTCCGTCAGGGGAGTCCCGGGCCTCCAAGGAGGTGAATCCGACCGCCCTTGAGGCGTGGATGGCGTTGAACTACGCCGAGGCTTTAGCTGACGATGGGGAGGCTCAGAGAGCGAAAGAGACGGTCGAATATGTCGTCGCCAACTGTCAGAGCGCTACGATCGATACGCAAGATATCCTCGCCCGTGTGCTCTCAAAGACGACGACCGGTCTTGTCCCTCCGGTGGCATCGTCGGAATCTTCTCATTTCTCTCACGACGCCGTGTTTGAGGGGAATCTCGCGGTTCTAAAGGAGAGGTTTCCCTCCGTCCACGCCCGAATTAAAGCCGTGTCCGATAGGGATTCAAGCCACATCACCGTTCGTGAGAGCAAAGATGGGCCAGTACTGTTTACGGCGGATACCTGCTTAGACCACGCGGAAAAGCCGCGCGCGGCGGGAGAAGCGTGGGTTCGTCGGGCGCTTATTGAGGAACGAATACAAAACGCTCATCAGGTAGTGGTTGTCGGCTTTGGGGGAGGATACCACCTCCAAGCACTTCTTGAGATGATCGCGGTGCCGGTCGCTTGCTGCGAGCCCGATACGGGCGCGCTGCGAGAGTCGATGCGAAGACGAGACCTTCGACCGGTACTCACAAAGCTCTCTCATCTGTTTGTTGGGCAAGAGATTAACCCTGTCGAGATGCCGTGCCAAGGAGAGGTACTGACCCGCCCTCAAACGGCTATTACGAATCCAGAGTACATCGACACGTTAAAGGCGATTTTCTATTCGAAGCGTGGCTTGTCTGAACTTCGGCCAAAGATAGGGGTGCTTGGGCCATTTCACGGCGGAACCCTCCCAACCGCGACATACACTTGCCAAGCGCTTCAGAGCATGGGGCAACGGGTACGAGGTGTTGATGTGAGCGGCTTCAACGATGGGTACATGATCCTTGACCGGTTTATTAAAAATGACCTCCGTCAGGGGATGATGCGTGGCCAGTATGTGGAGTTTGTCTCCCAAGTTCTCCTAGAAACCTTTCATGAAAAGCCGGTGGATATCCTGATCTGCATGGCGCAGGCGCCCATCTCTGCTAAGGCGTTAATGGAACTTCGGAGCCGGGGAGTGATTACGGTCCTCTGGTTCGTCGAGGACTATCTGCGCTTCACCTATTGGCGGGAGATGGCTAAGCACTACGACTTTGTGTTCACGATTCAAAAGGGCGAGTGCATCGAAAAGATGAAGGCGGCCGGAGCGGGTGAGGTGCATTACCTTCCCACCGCGTGTGATCCCTCATTCCACCAACCCCTTTGGCTCTCTGAGGGAGACAAGGAACGTTGGGGTTCTCCGATATCCTTTGTGGGAGCGGGCTACCACAACCGTGTGCAGGCCTTCGCGGGGCTCGCGAACTACCCTTTCAAGATATGGGGCAGTGAGTGGCCGGCCGCCAAACCGTTTGACCGCTTGGTTCAAGAGGACTCTCGTCGCGTCAAGCCCGAGGAGTACGTGAAGATCTTCAACGCCACGGATATCAATCTCAATCTCCACTCAAGCTCCGAGCGAGATGGGGTTGACCCCAGCGGGGACTTCGTCAATCCACGAACCTTTGAGCTCGCCGCTTGTGGCGCGTTCCAGCTATGTGACGAGCGTTCGCTTTTGCCAGAACTTTTCGAGGTGGGCACCGAGATCATTACATTCTCAACGCTCGAGGAGATGCGGGGGAAAATTGAGTATTACCTGGCACATCCTGAGGAGCGGAAGGCGGTGTGTGACCGAGCGCGAGCTCGAATCCTCCGGGACCATACCTATGAGCGACGTCTTGAACAGATGTTGTCGGTTGTATACGCGACGAAGTACGACACCCTTCGTCAACGTGAGAGTTCAAACCCGTGGTCTGAGATGATTCGACGGGCAGAGCATGATCCCGAATTCAAGGAGCGATGTATCAAGGCAATGAATCGAGGAGAGGAGCCCGCGCTCGACGGACTTATCGCCGATATCGTCACAGGCCAGGGCAAGCTGACCGAGACCGACTACGGGCGCGACCATCATCCACGGAACTTTGCGATGTGGATGGCGGGCGGCGGCGTGAAGCGCGGGTTCGAGATGGGCGAGACGGACGACTACAGCTACAACATCACGAAGGACCCGGTGCACATTCACGACATGCAGGCGACGCTAAAGCAGTGCCTGGGGGTGGACCACACGAAGCTGACGTTCAAGTTCCAGGGCCGGTGGTTCCGGCT
>JAULVA010000247.1:0-28061 GCA_032111275.1 Bdellovibrionota bacterium | reverse complement strand
ATCATGTAAAGAGTCAGATCGTCCGCATGCGTTCTGAGGATTCAGGAGTGAGGAAGTAGGGGTATGAAGAAGCGCTTTCCGACTAAGAATCGCGTGCTACTCGTGAACATAACCCGTCTGGGCGACATGCTTCAGGCTACCCCAACTATCGCGGGAATTAGGGCTGAGAATCCCGGCTGCCATATCACGGTACTCGTGGAGAAGCAGTTTGAGGATGTCTGTCATATTATTCCGAATATTGACGAGATTATCGGCATCGATCTTGGTTTCGTAGTGCGGTCATTAGCCCGAGAGAAGGACGGCATAAATGACGCCTATGAGTATGTCTCGAAGACGGTGGAGTATCTTCGATCGCAGAATTTCGATTATTGCCTGAACATGTCGTCGTCCGCGTATACCGCGCTACTCCTCAGTTTAATCGGCATTAAACGTAACGGTGGATGGACCGCGGATGAGGAGGGATACCGAGTAATCGAAAGTGAGTGGGCCCGTCTCTTCGCGACCTCGGTGTTTCATCAGAACCGGCAGTACAATTCACTCAATCTTGTGGATGTGTTTCGAGCGTCAGCCGATGTTGATACCCATCCACGAAAGCTGTTGGTAAATGTCAATCCCGAAGAGTCTTCGTACTGCCAACAGCTTATTGACCAAGCGGCCTTTACCAACACCGGACCGCTCATCGGCGTACAAGCTGGAGCGAGTCAGGAGAAGAGACAGTGGAGTCCGGCCCGTTTCATTCGCATGATTAAGATCTTGGTCGAAAAGCATAACGCTCGAGTGGTGCTGACCGGTGCCCCCAAAGAACGAACGATTATTGATCCGATAGTGGAAGGATGCGCGTCGCCCAACGTTATCTCCGTCGCGGGGAGAACCTCAGTTCCTCAACTCGCCGCGATGCTCAGCATGTGTGATGTGTTGGTAACGGGAGATACGGGACCGATGCACATCTCCGTCGCGGTTGGTACCCCGGTAGTCTCCATGTTTCTGGCGTCCGCGTTCGGTTTCGAGACGGGACCTTACAGTGAGGGAAATATCGTGCTTCAGCCCGTAATCGGGTGCGGACCATGTAATCCGAACAAATCGTGCAGCAAGCCCGAGTGTCACGACATGATCACGCCTGAGCTGGTGGCTCATCTCGCGATCGCTCGAGTGAAAGAGGATGTTCGAGAGGTCTCTACGGATCTCGCGGATCCCAGACAGGTCATCGTGTACCGTTCGGAGTTTGACTCACTAGGTTTTTGTGATCTGACTCCGATAAATGGACGATCGAGCGATCCGTACCTACGGTACCGCAACGCGTACCGAAAGCTGTGGCTAGATGATATCGGCGGACTTGAGGTAGAGGCTCCACGGAAGCCGAATACTCTGGTGGTGATTGACGACGATCTTCAAGGATTATCGGAAGTGCGAGGATGCGCTGAGCGAGGGCAGCGACTGATGGATAACCTCACCACCTACGTACGTGATGACGCGACACTAGCGGCGCAATTCAAGCAGATAAATCAGGAGATCTCGGAGTTGGATCGCCTGATTGAGCAATTAGGACTCACCTACGGGCCTCTTGGGGCTCTGACGAGGATGTTTGTATTTGCAAAGGAAAATTTGCAGGGATCCGATCCTCTGGAACTGGCATCTCAAATGAAGAGCATTTACCAAGATCTTGAGCGACGGTGCCAGAAGTTCGCGGCTTACTATAGTGATTCGCAAAAGTCCGTGCCAGTAAAACTGGCAAGGCTTTTGCCGTAAATCACTATAGGTTGTTGTTTTGATTCGCATCCGCGAATCAATAGCGCTTTCCAAAGTCGGGCTTTCGCCGCGGATTTTTTGAGAGCGCTATATGTAAGTGCTTGATACGGCGGGGAACGCGAGCGTTGAGGTGAATCTCGATACCTCACTCGTTTGTTTTGGGGAAACAAGAGCTTCTGTTTCTATTCGATTAAAAGGGGATCATATGATGCGCGTTCGTATTAATGGTGAATACACGGATATCAATTGCGCCTCGGTTCCTCGGTTCGTCGATTTGATAGAACTCCTGAAGGTCTCAATCGACCCCGAGCACATGATGACGAGTATTCTCATCGATGGTCGAGAGCTTTCGGATGAGGAGTGGTCTCAGAATACCGCGCAGCTCCGTGGAGAGGTGCTGGATGTTCAAACCGGTTTTCCCGAGGCGTATGTAGCGGATCGTATTCAAGACGCTTCGCGTGTTGTTCGCTCATGCTTCTTTGAATTTCGCGACGCTCGCAAGGGATTCCAAGATGGAGATATGATGACGGGTAATCAGCGCCTAAAGAGCGCTGTCGATACCCTACGCGCCTTTTTCGAGTGGTACGGGACGCTCTTGCAGCTCGTGCCAACACCGCAGCGGTCCAAGCTTGATATAACACCGCAGGTGCAAGAGATCTCTGATACGTGCAAGAAGATCTGCCAACAGCAGCTCTATCAGTCATGGTGGGCCCTGGGAGAGAGCCTAGAGAAAGAGCTTGAGCCAAGGCTCGATAAGCTCGAGGACGTGTGCCGTCGAGCCGCACGAGACGTACAGTCCCCCGCACCGGCTATGTAACCGGTCGGACCCGTAGAGTTCCATTCGAATGTGCCTATGTCGCTTGGTGGCGAGACCTTATGTCATGTTCATGTAGACAACGTTTGTCGTTGGTCGTTCCCCGCTTCTATCACGAATGGGCGACGTAAGGCCCTGTAATTACTCGCCTGCCGCCGATGGCTTGGGATAGCTGGCTTCCTTCGTCGCCGGGGAGCTGGGACGCTCCCGGGCCAAAACGAGTACCCGTAAATATGTTTGAGGCGTCCGGCCAGATGCCTGCATCGTAACATCTGCTTCCCAAAGGAAGGGAAAGGATTAAGTACGATGACAGGAATGCTGAGACCACACCAACCACCTCACGCTCGTGACACGGGCGTTACACCTTTGAGGGTGGGTTTTATTACGCCTTGGAATCAGGCGTGTGGTCTCGCTACGTACGCGAAGTTTTTTATTCCTCACCTCGCGTGTGATGTGGTGGCGGTCTTCGCTGAAGATAATTGCGATGTCGTTGGTCACGATGAATGGTTTGTAACCCGTTGCTGGAGCCGAGTCACAAGAGAATCCTCGCATGACTACGCGCGACTCGATGCCGAAATACGGAAAGCCCGACTTGATGTCCTTCATATCAATTGCCACTCAACATTTTTTGAGCAGCCCTCCTTCTCTGAGCTCCTCTCGCGGTTGAGAGGGACGGGAATCAAGATTGTGGCGCACGTTCATCAGCTCTTCACGAAAATACCTCAGCATGAGGCGCTCTTCGCGATGGTGGATCGAGTGCTCGTTCACTCTCGCGAGGTTAGACTTGAGGCGATCGCTAATGGTGCCCGGCCGGAGACGGTCGTCGTTGTTCCTCACGGTATACAGATCCAAGAAGACGTAGCCGATCAATCTAGGGAGTCGCTTCGCGCGAAACTTGGCATTAATCATCAAGGGCATGTCCTCACAAGCTTTGGCTTTATTCAACCGCATAAAGGCGTTGAAGCCGTTATCGAAGCGGTATCGCACCTACGCGCCCAGGCAATTCCAGCTCACGGAATTATTATAGGCGAGGCTCGCGATGACCAGCAGGCCAGCGCTACCTATCTTAAAGCTCTCAAGGATTTCGTTCACGATCACAAGCTCGACGCGAGCATTACCTTTGTGTCGCGTTATGTAAGCGACGCGGAAGTAGGGGAATATCTCGCGGCCTCCGATCTGGTGATTATGAACTATCGCTCCGACTACTTCGAGGCGTCTGGAGCATGCTCCCTCGCCGTGGGCGCGGGAGCGGTCGTCATGAGTTCCCTCGCTCCACCGATGATGGCGTTCGGGGACGCCGTGTGGCACATGACGGGTGGATATCCGCCGGGGCTTTCGGCGGAGATTCTCCTGCGGGATTCGGGTCTGCGTGAGCAGATTCGCCGAAACGCCCGCGCGTACGCTGAGGAGAACTCCTGGCCCCGAATAGCTCGTCGAATTAAAGATATATATGAGGGACTCTTTGCCTCGGTGAAGGAACGACCGACCTATGGCGCCGGCGTTGTTGCGGCTCTCGCGGATTCGATCTCCGCGGTTGGAACTACGCCGACATTATGCGGTGCCATGCGGGTTCTGATGCAGAATCGTCCCAATACCTTCCTGGAACGTGGAGGAGATACGGTTGTCGTTGAGCGCCTTAGCCAGGGGCTTGCAGAGCGAGGGATCAACGTCACTGTAGATGTGGCGGGTACCGAGGATCCGGCTAACTATGATCTGGTACACCTTTTCAATTTCGCCACGGCTGAGCTGACAACTGAGTTAGCTAAGAGAGCAAAGAGCGCCGGTGTTCCCTTCGTTGTGACGACTCTGTACGAGGATCTCCCCAGCTTCCATCATCAATCACACGTGGTGGCGTTAAAACTTCTTGAATATGTCGATCATGGTCAAGACCCACGATGGTGGGCATCGCTCAACGTTGATCTTGGCACCGTTGTTCCCGCAGAGCGGTTTACGGTGGATTGGCTCGTTGAGCATGCGGCCGCGCTGTTTACGAATGGGGTGGGAGAAACCACCGCGATTTCCAGAGATTTTCCGATGGCGAGCCGGATTGTAGAGGTTCCGCTTGGTCACGAGATCGGCCGCATGGTCGGTCCAGAGCTGTTTGAGCGGGAGTATGGAGTCAGGGACTTCGTGCTCTGCGTGGGCAGAATTGAGACCCGGAAAAATCAGCTGATGTTACTGAAAGCCCTTGAGGATTCCGAGGTAACGGTAGTTCTCGCGGGTGGAGGTTTCTCATATCAGCCTGAATACGATAGCGCCGTACGAACGTTTAAGCGCAAGGGTCGCACGATCATCTTGGATCGGGTCACTCCTGAGATGTTGTCATCGGCGTACGCGGCATGTCGTATTCACGCGCTTCCGAGTTGGTATGAGCTACCAGGCTTGGTGTCTCTTGAGGCAGCAGCGCATGGAAAAAATATCGTTGTAACGGGGACGGGCACGACGGAGGACTACGTTAGTACGAAGGCCTTCTACTGCCAGCCTTGGGATCCCGATTCGATTAACGCGGCCATCACGGCCGCCTTCTATGCGCCCGTTAAGGAGGGGCTTGTAGAGATGGCTAAGAGTTTTACGTGGGATAAAGCGGTGGAGAAGACAGTTTCGGCTTACGAAGGAATGATTAAGGGAACCCAGGCCGAGGTTGGTCAAGTCCCACACGTTACACCAATTGGAGGATGCTACGATATGAGCGTTGATACGAAACATGTAGAGACCCTGATAGAGCAGGGAGAGATCGCTGCCCGTGAGGGTGATTACGAGCGGGCTGAAATCTTGCTTCGAGAAGCGGAGGTCGCTGACGCGACTTCGTCTCGAGTGCTTAAAGCTCGCGGCGCGGTGTGTTTGGCCCAGGGCCGAAATGAGGAGGCGGTGAGCTTGTTCGAGCGAGCGTTGGAGCTGAGCCCTCAAGATCCGAACCTCCTTACGGGTCTTGGAATGTGTGTCGCTGTCTCCGGACGCACCGGTGAGGCGATGCCTATCTTCGAGCGCGTTCTGGCTCAAGTTCCGGACCACTTGGTGGCTCTTCACCAACTCCTTGAGAGCGCCTATCAGCTCGGCGCTTTCAATCGAGCTGAGAGCGCTCTGCGTCGATATCTCTCGGTTAAGCCTCAGGACACCTCAATTCGATTCTGTCTCGCGGGGGTTCTGTACAAGCAAGGGCTTTGGTCCGCGGCCAGCGGTGAGCTCGCGCGAGTTATCGCCGAGTGTCCTAACCATGAGGCGGCTCTTGAGCTGCGAGAGATGATTGGCCGTCAGGTACCAAGCCAGGTATCGGCGCACGCCCCAACGTCGGACGCAGTTGAGACCTCAAATGAGAGGAGTGATGATCGCGCGGCTGAGTACTTCCAGCAGCGTGACGAGATGGCCGCTGATATGATCACCCTCGTCGAAGGTAAGATGAATGAGGCTGAGGATCTTAAACGCGCTGGGAAGCCCGAGCAGGCGCGGGAAGCGCTTGAGCACGTTCGTCGTACTCCGGGTCTCACTGAGGCTCAGCGAGAGCGGTTCGACTGCATCGAAGCTGAGTTCCACGTTATGGATGGAGAGCTTGAGGTAGCGGCGGAGGTGTATGACCGAGTGCTTCGAGGGAACCCACGAAACGTGCGAGCTCTCTGCGGTAAGGGCGCTCTCGCGGCTGAGCGACAAGATTGGATCGTCGCTCAGGAGTACTTCACTACGGCGGTCGCTATCGAACCGAAGTACGATGTCGGTCTCGCGGGGCTTGGTCTCTGCGCGATGGTCAACAAGAGTGAGGATAAGGCGTTCGAACTCTTTCAACAGGCTGTCGCCTCCAACCCTGAAAACAAGAGAGCGCTCCTTGGAGTTCTCCAGTTAGGGTACCCGATGAAGCGATACTCGGAGATCGAAAAAGCCATCAACTCCTACCTTGAACTTCATCCCGCGAACCTCGAGATGCTCTATTCATTCGCTGGAATACTTTTCGCCCAAGGTAAGGTTGAACAGGCGAAGTCTGAGGTTGAGAAGATCCTCATCTTCGAACCGCAGCACAGTCGAGCTCTTGAGCTTCGGGATATCATTCGTGGAGAGAAGCCCGCTGACATGATAGTTCGGCAATAGTGGTTGGCCGCTCGTCCCTGTAGTCTTAGTCTGGACCCCTTTGGAGACGGGGTAAAAACAACGCGCTCGCGTTGTTTAGCATACGACTGCGCTCTCGTTCGGCTTCCGACAGTTCGCCACCAATTGGCTTTTTCTTCTGAGTCAGAAGACGAACTCCCCGCTCCTCCAGCTGCTCTCGATCGACTTCCGAGCAGTAACACCGCTACCTAGCAAAAGCACGCGATAGCGGGGTTTTGCCTCCTCTCCCTTTGTCCCTACACCTTGAGCATCCTCAACTGCCGGGTGATAACCGGTAGAACCGCCACCTGAAATGGGCGTTTCTGTCGCAAGAGCTCCTCAACATCCATCATAGTGGACCGTATCGCCTCATAACCGGTGGCTCGTGAGAGGGCTTCCTGGATCTCCTCAGGCCGTGAGATTCCCTGGGTGACTATCTGCCCAGTGATCAGGGAAACGCTACGTCGTATCTCTTGGTAGGATCCCGCGACCAACTCCTGTTCCCACTTACTCGAGGTCTCTACCAGATTCTCAAATTTGAAGAGTTCGTTTACTCGGAGGTCCTCAAGGATCTGAGAGTAGGCGCTCGCTACCACCTTCACGTCGGATGAGAATTGACGAGCTGACCACAACATCTCCAAGAGTGGAAGGATACGCCGATAGAGGGCTAAGAGGTTAGCCGCGGCCATCGGTGCCTCCAGCGATCGATATTCGGAGACTCGTCGCTCAAATCGGGAAAATTCCTTCCCCGTGAACACGAGCGCGCTGTGGGTGGAGAGGGTTTTAAATTGATCCGCGTAAAGGCTCACCATCTCCTCAAGAGAGTGAGTCGATCCGTGGGTGGCGAGAAGCCAGTTCGCCGCCTCTCGGATGGCGATACCCATATCGAGCCATAGCCTTGTAAAGTGCGGACACTGGGCGGGGGTATCGAGCGCTCTAAGGTGCGCCCTGAGGGTTTCGCCACCTAGGATGGTATCCGCGGCCAAAATGCACTTCATCGCGGTGGCTACCGTTGTTCCGTTCATCGAGACAACGGCGTGGATGAACGAGATCCCAACGACGGGCACTATCGCGCTGATAAGCTCGCTCGCGATGATATCAGCGCGCAGGGGATGTGATGTTACCTCAGAGCGGAAATCCTCCCTTACCTTGGCTGGGAAGTAGGAGAGAACAAAGCGTTCAAGACTCTGGTCTTTGAGAAGGTTCGAGGAGCGTATCTCCTCTTTAATCCACATCTTCACCGCCGCGCTGCACACAGCCAACTCCGGTCGGGTCAGGCCACTCTTTGATGAGGCGCGTTCATCAAGCTCGGCTTCATCCGGTAGAGCGTCTCGATTGCGATCGAGGAAGCCTCGACGGTGCATGTCTCGTATCAGATAACGGTACTGCTCCATCGTCGTCGTGGAGCGGAGATGAGAGACTGTGAGTGTTAACGCCTGGTCACGATTATGTTGGAGGACCGATTCCACGACATCTGAAGCGATCGCCTTGAGCAGCTGATTCCGTTGCTCTAAGCTCAGAGAACCTCTCGACACCATTGGCGAGAAAAGGAGCTTGAGATTTACCTCATGGTCTGAGAGGTCCACACCACCGGAGTTGTCGATCGCGTCCGTGTTAATGCGACCTCCCTTGAGGGCGTATTCGATGCGAGCTCTCTGCGTAAAGCCCAGCTTTCCACCTTCGCCGACCACCCGAGCCCGAAGTTCATCAGCGTTAATCCGGACGCCGTCATTCGTACCATCGTTTACATCGACGTGAGACTCGCCACGAGATTTCACATAGGTGCCGATACCGCCATTCCACAGCAGGTCGATCTGAGCTTGGAGTACGAGTGATACGAGGCGCTCTCCGTCGACTACGTTCGGAACGTCTCCTGGAATGGAGAGCGCTTCCCTTATGTGCTCGTTGAGCGTTATATCTTTGTCGAAGCGATGAAAGACGCCGCCTCCGTGGGAGATAATCGATGGTGAAAAATCCGACCATTGAGAGCGGGGGGTAGTAAAGAGCCTCATCCGCTCATCAAGCGCTTGAGCGAGGTTCGGTTTCGGGTCGATGAAGATGTGCTTATGGTTAAAGGCGGCCACCAGCGCCATATTTGGATTCAAAAGGAGAGCGTTGCCGAATACATCCCCCGACATATCTCCGATTCCGATCACTGAGAATGGCTCGGTTTCGTAATTTATGCCGAGGTCACGGAAGTGCCGCAGGACGCATTCCCATCCGCCCTTCGCGGTGATTCCGTACTTCTTGTGGTCATATCCGGCTGAACCGCCTGACGCGAACGCGTCACCGAGCCAGAAGTTGAAGTCTTTCTGGGCGATGGAATTAGCGATGTCGCTGAAGGTCGCCGTTCCCTTATCGGCAGCGACAACGAAGTACGGATCCGGCTCATCATGAATAACGAGCCCCGCGGGATGAATTACTGTCTCATCGCTCTTTGAGTCGGCTAAACTGAGCAACGCGGTGATGTATTCACGATAGGCCTGCTCAACAGCTTTCCCAACCGCCTCTCCTTGTCGATGAACGTTCTTCACGATGAAGCCACCTTTAGCTCCACTTGGGACGATAATGACGTTTTTGACCCTCTGGGTTTTCATCAGGCCGAGCACTTCGGAACGATAATCATCGACTCGCTCGCTCCATCGAATGCCACCGCGGCCGACCCTCGCGCTTCGAAGATGCGTGCCCTCGATTCGTGGCGAGAAAACGAAGATCTCAAACAACGGCCGCGGATGCGGCATGAATTCAATCTCCTGCGAGCGAAGTTTAATCGAGAGGGTGTCAGTATTGGTATAGAAGTTTGTCCTTACTGAGCTTCGCATGAGGGAGAGGAGCGCTCGGAGCACCCGGTCTTGGGTAATGTCGGGGACCTGTCGCAGTTGCTCGATTAACAAGGACTCCTCGAGTGAAGCTCGTCGCGCTCGCTCCTCAAGAGTCATGTCGTGCGTCGGGTTGAACTTCCAGTCGAATATTCGACAGAGTTGGGTCGCGACGGATGGAGCCCCAGCGAGAGACTCCCACATCGTTCGTTTGGTAGAGACCTTATGAACCTGCCATAATAGCGCGCAGTATCCACGCAGGAGACCTATCTGTTTGATTGAGAGGGGCGCCTTGCGTAGCAGGGAATTGAGGGTATCGTTCGGAGCTTCTCCCTGGAGAACCTTGGCCACTCCAGGGGCAACGGCTCTATTAAAGGTCTCCGCTGAGAGCGGCTCCCCATCATAAGGTCGAACCGAGAGTTTCAGAAGGTGGGTGGTTGCCGAGGGCCCGGAGCACTCATATGAGTAGGCACTTAAGACCTCTAGTCCAATATTCTCAAGAACCGGGGTAGCCAGACTTATCGACAGCTCCTTACCGCGTGAAAAGATCGAGAGAAGGGAAGCGCCTATTCCATCCGGCGTGAAGAGGGAGACCGCAATCGGATCCGCTTCATTAACCGTCGAGAGTACTCGGAGGTCGTGCGAAGCCTCTGAGATATCGGTCGCGGCTTTATAGTCTTCCGGAAAGATTCCGTCTGCGTTGAAGGGAAGGTCGAGGGATTCAGTGGCGAGACGGAGTTTCTCGTCCCAGGGAAGTGTGGCCGCGTTGATCAGGTTAGCGAGTGTGTCTGGAATGAAGATAGGGCCGCGACCGGTTGGAAGTGGTGTGCTGATGTAAACTCTGAACTGACGCTTTTTGCTTGAGTCTATATGGATCTCGCTTGACCACGGCTCAGCTTGGAATGTCGCCTCTAAAAAGGTTTGAATGTTCGATTGAATCGCTGTGCTATACCGCTCCGGAGGAAGCACGATCGCCGTGAAGGCCCTGCGCCCGAACTCGTCAACGGTCGTAACACTGCGCGTCTCTTCTTGACTGAAAACGCCGAGGGCGAGTCGAGAAAGCTCGACCAGATTGCTGGTCGAAGTCGCTAACGCCTCGTCTGTCGGCATGTTATCGATGACCTCCACTATATACTTATAGTCGTGGGAGTTCGGAATGACGCTCTCTTTCTGAAGGATCGACACGACCTTCTTGCGGAGGATGGGTATATCCTGCGCCTCATGAGCCCACGCCTTTGAGGTAAGATATCCGATGAATGAGGCGATGAAGGGGGAAGATTTGGTGGGGCGCGCCAGAACGTGCAGAAGGGTCGCATGTCGATGGATCCGCGAGGTCAGTCGGAGCTTTCGAATCGAGATATTGAGTTCATGCTGCTGCATTACCTCGACGTCCTCGTTTACCTCGGTTGCGAGATCGGACGTGTAAGAGTTGCCCGCGTGCCAGATACCGCGAAGGGATGTGTTCTCTAAACCCTTCTCAAGAGTTCCTGTGCCAGCTCCGAGAAAGAAAAAGCAACCATCGTTAAGCCACTCAAGGAATTGCGATACCTCAGCGGCGGGAAGGTCACCACAGTTACTCAGCAATGTCTTTGTCTGTAATTTTCCCCGAGTTTCCGAGACAAGAGCCTTCATCGCGGCGAAGTCACCACCAACCCGGGTCAGAGTACGCAGCATCTCTCTGAGTCGCGGCAGGATCGGAGGAGTCCTATCGATAGAGGCGTTGTGTACCTCGATAAACGACGAGGCGATTGGCGCGCCCTTAAAGAGCACTATCGGATGGAGAAAGGCGTCCACTCGTATATCAGCGTCGGAGAGAGTTTCAGCGATGGAGCTGATGATAAAAGGGTGATCGTCAAGGGCGATGAAGAGAGCACCCGCGGTTTCCGCAAGTGAGAAGTTCAAAACTATGCGGTCGGGTTGGGAGCCGATAGATCCAATCGCTCGAAGGCTGCCCGATACGATTCGGTGGACGTCTTGGGGGCTTTGTGATCGGACAAAATCGGAGGAGGCTCGAGCGAAGAGCGCCTTGACGTAACCCTCTAAAGAGAAGCGCTCTGTTGGTCGCAGAGGATCGGATACAAGCGATAAAATATCCAGATCCTCCTTTGATAGGAGGGCTGAAAGGGTGTCAATGAGATCGGCTGATAGTGGTTGGGATGTGTGTCCGGTCATGGAGTAGTTCAGAAATAACGGCGAAGGGTTGGTGGTCGACTGAGTAGATAAGTCTCGAGTCGCGCTCGTTCCTTGAGTATACCCCTGAGCTTTTAAGTCGGCACTCACATAAACTCCATTCTCTGAGGTGGGATTCGCAATTTAACCTGTTGCATAGTAAATCCAGTAGGTTGCGGCGTTTGACTGCAGTGAGGGCGTGTTTCGCTTAGCTCCCGGTCGGTGGGCTCCGGCCGACCTACTCGGATAGTGGTAATGACCGACGAGGCAACGAGACATCACGCTTCCTACAGATAAAAAACTTTGTATCGCCACGCGCCGACCAATCGCCAAAAAATGGCGATTGGGGGAATGAGCATCGAGGTAACCGCCATCTCCAAGAGATGAGAGGGGCTGCGTGAAGTTCCTCTCAATCTTCGCCTACAGAATCCGGTCGTGACCGCGGCCCACAGTCCCCCAGCTACCATCGCGGTCTCTACCTGATGCGCGCAGGACCCAAGGAGCGTAAGCCCAAGGGAAAGTGAGGCAAGGTAGTAGTTGAGTGGAGGCCCGGGCTCTATGCGTTGTCGAAAAAGAGAGGGATGTTTAGCGCGAAGAAGCGCGTTAAATGCGCTCTTCCTCTGTTGCGAGAGGCTTATTCCCCACCTGGCGGGTCGGACGGGATGACGAACTCGAGCCGATTCGCACCGGATAACATTTTGGAGGCCGTTCGAATTGGGTAGAGATAGCAGGCGGAAGTGAAGATCACTATCCTCTCGCCATGCGGCCGCAAATCGCTCGTCAAAACCGTTCAACGTTCGCAATGTTGAACGTCGGACGAAGCAATTGGCCGTAACGAATTCGCTTCGCTGTAACCCCGCCTCGTTCCTCTCATAATCAGTTGGTATCGAGGGCAGCGGGACTATCACCCGTCCAGCTACGGCAAAGGCGCGGTGTAAAGCTTGTGCCCCCTCGGCGAGCCAATCCGGTTCGGGAATCGTATCGTCATCAGTGAAGGCGATGAATTCATGCTGGGCCGACTCCCATCCTCTGTTGCGCGCGGCCGCTGGGCCCTGCGAATCAGGTACCGCTAGATATCGTAGCGTGTAGGGCACGAGACTCGCCATGCACTCGACGAGCATCCGCGTCGACTCCGCAGGTGCGTCGTCACACACAATGACCTCGACCTGTTCCGCCGGATAACTCTGCTCCTCAAGCGCCTGCAAACAGCGGATCAGGAGGCTGTTCCTCTTATAGGTGGGAATTACAACGGAGATACCCGATGGAGAGTTCATGTGCGTTGTTTCTCAATCACAAATCTCCCGATGACGAGCTCGTCAAGCGGAGAGGCGAGAATTGAACGAGCTCCGAGAGCGCGAGGGCCGCACTCCATTCTTCCCTGCATCCACCCGATAACCTCATCTTGCTCGAGCAGCGTCGCCACCTCTTCAGCCGCGGCTGTCAACACGCCATCTCGTAAGAGCGCGGCGGACGAGTCATGAAATGCCGCGTTAATCCCCAGTGTAAGCATAGTGCCCCCCGTATAACGATTTGGTTGTCGCATCAAAAAGGTGAATACATGCCTGAGCGACATCACGAGGCTCAATGAGGGTGAGGCAATGGTTGTGTCCCTCGGGGTACACGCTCTTAAGGCAATTGCGGCACGGGACATCGTGCGAGAGTACGATAGATGGGACCTGCCACGGCGTATGTTGGGGGTTGGTTAAGGCATACAACGTAACGACCGGAGTTCCGACCGCAGCCGTGATGTGGCTGGGCCCGGTGTTGTTGGTGAGCAGAAGTGGCGCTTGGTCGATAAGAGCGGCTAGTTCGGGTAGTGAGAGCTTTCCGGCCAGCGATATGGTTTCTGGTGGGAGTGCCGCGCGAATCTCTTCGATCAGGGGAACCTCCTCAAGGCTACCGGTGAAGATGACCTGCCAGCCGCTTTTGAGAATGATGCGAAGCGCTTTGGCGAACAGATATGGCGGGTAGCGTCGTGATGACGCCGAAGCTCCGGGATGCACGACCATCCATGAGGATCGTAAGCCGAGGCTCTGAATGAGGGAGGTCACGCGTTGCGATACTCCAACCGGGATAGTGAACGAGAGTCTCTCATCCGAATGTTCCCACCCGACAACTCTCACGAGGTCGAGTTGCCGTCTTACCTCGTGCCGTATTCCGTTGGCGGCTTCGGTGTCGGGGATCCAATCAGTGAGCAGCGCATAAGCATTCTCTCGTGACAGCGCGAGGCGAAGGGGTATCTCCGCCAGGTAGAGGAGTAATGCCGCGGAGAGGGGGCTTTGCGAGAAGACGTTGAAAATAATCCCGGCGTCGAATCGGCGGGCCCGAAGTGTCTCGATGATGGCGAGGTCCTCACGCGCATCGGGGCGATGGAAGGAGTGCTTCATCCTGGGGGGATCGTAGACGATAATATCCGACACCTCGGGAATGTGGCGCGCCACAACGGCACCGGCGGATGAGGTGAGGAGGGTAACTCGGCGGCAACGCGATCCTCGAACGGCTCGAAGGGCAGGGGTCGTCATCAACACGTCACCCATCTGGTCTAGCCTCACACAGAGGACGTCGCGAGCGGTATCCCAACTCATTGGACCTCTCTGGCGTAACGTGCCTCGACCACGATACGACACGCCTCGTTAATTGAGGCAACGGTGAAATCGGGTGTTCGCTCCGCGCTATCAACCCGCCACTCGGTCTCATTGCCGTTATCGAGAAGGATGGCGCGACAACCTGCGCGGTTCCCCGCTTCAATATCGTCCAAGATATCCCCGATCATCCATGAGTCACGCAGCGTGATCTGGTGTTGACGAGCTGCGGTGATGAACATTCCTGGGTTGGGCTTTCGGCAATCACAGGTAACCCGATAGTTTGGTACCGTTGCGTCACTTCGATGAGGGCAGAAATAGCAATCCTACCCGACTTGGGTCGGCGTTGTAGAGCGCGATCAGATCCTCTCGATCTTGCGGACACTCGGCTATGATAGCGTCCGCCCTTTTAGCGAGTGTCTCCTCGATCGTAATGGGACCGCTCTCCGATCCCATCGACCTGATCCCAGCACATGCCAACAAGATCTATGGGAAATATCCCCTTGGCTTCTTGATAGATATCGAGTCCGAGCCGGCGCCCCCTGGCACGGAGATTGTTAATCACGACGCACGCGCGCGAGAGATCTCCGGTGTAGCGAATATGCGGCGGAACGAGCACCCCGTGCTCAATCACGTGAGTGGAAGTTTGATTATTATTCCACATCAGCTCATTAAATGGAGTGACATGAACGAGTAGCACATTCGGATCATCCACGATGTGGCAAGTATCGGTTGGGCTTTCACGCGGCGGGTCGTGCTCGATGTAAATCTGAGGACCGTTCCGTTGCTCGGGACTTAGGACCGCCTCTCGATCGATAGTAACCGAGAGAGCGGTCTGACGTTATCGGGATGAAAATATCGTGATCGAGTTGGGACAGATAGTACAGGTAGCTACCGTGAATGTGCCACGTGAATATCTTAAGGCGTCTCATAGCATTTCCTGCGAGTTGGGAAACGAGTCGATGGTCGCGGACGAGGAGACGGGGGGCTTTGGTCGTGAGTATCTCCAGGAGAGGAGCTCCTCGATCTCCTCGATGACTATCGCTGGTCGCAACGGCTCGAAGCTGGACAGGAAGCGGTGACGAATCCTGTTCAACGGGGGCCAGCCCAGTGTCTGCGAGCGGTTATGGATGATCACGCTTGGGGTGTCGACCGCCACCGCGAGGTGAGCGACGCCGGTATCGTGAGATATGAGTAATGAGGCGTTTCGTGTGAGCGCACCGAGACTTCCGAGAGATGTTTGACCACAGACACTGATGGCAGGTATCTCGCACATCTCTTTGAGCGTTCGGACGAGGTCCTGCTCCTCTTGTGTGCCGGTCAAAATAATCTCATATCCTTTGTGGTACAGGTGCCGGGCAACCTTCGCGAAGTTATGAACGCCCCAAAGTTGGTCGCGACGGGTTGTGGCGCCGATGTGCGCGATGATGTAGGGACGGTCGAGGATCCCGCGTGGAAGGATCGGGGCGAGATCATCGAAATCCTCCTCCGATAATGGAAATTCGAGGTGGTCGCCAGCGAACGATCCGCCGAGGTGACACACGAGGTCGAGCCACCTCCAGATCTCCGGTTGGTATGCTGGATAGGGGATCCAGCTATCCAGGTTAGTGATACCGTCCGATGGCTGATGAAACCCCGCGGAATGTTTGGCATGAAGAAGGGTGACGATATCATTTACATGGGATCCGCTCCCATGGCACTGAAGCGCGAGGTCAAAAGGAGCTCGTTGAGCCGACGCGAGAAATTGCGGGATGCGCGGGTAATCAATTGGGCGTTCCGGAACTCCCGGCCAGCCGGGAAATTCAATGAAGTCATCGAAATACATCGAGAACCTCCGGGCGAAGGGGCGCGCCCATGGCAGACCGATCAAGGTAACCGAGGAATCAGGTGATGCCGCTTTCAGAGCTCGCACCGCCGGAATGAAGCACAGCAGATCTCCTAACTTGAGCGCGCGCAAAATCGCCACTCGAGCGGGGCGCTCTTCGCTGATGTTGTAGGGAGGTCGGGTCATAGTGTGATTGTCAATTCGGAGGTTACTGCCACGAGGGATGAGATACACAGCGCTCGTTACAACATTCGCTGGCATACCGAGCGGTCGTGCGCCTTAAGGGTTAGAAGAATAGGGTATGAGGGCTTCCTGCTCGTATGAGATCTGTCAGTTGATATCTGTCGGTTGATATCTGTCACTGGAATTTCGCGCGAATTGAAAACAGAAGACTCCTCTTTTCGCGCATGGGCTTGCTTTACATCGTTCGAAGCGCTCCTTACAGTTTGCGCCCAGAGATGCGGAGACTAAGGGCGATCATAGAGGTGCTGTCGCCGCCGGTGGGTTGCTGGTCTCTTGAGGGTTTTAGCTTCGTGTTGACGGAGCGATGTAGGTTTACATAGGGCGCGTCATGACCATGATCATTCGAGCTATCTCGTTTTTTCGAACTGAAGTTTACCTGATGGTTCTCTTGTTAGCTCTGATTGGATTGTCGGTGCTGCTCAACCTCTGCGGAGCATGGCCCCTCGCTATCCTGATCGACGCGGTGTTAGCTCCGACGCCAAAGATTAGCCTTCCGGCTCAAGCGATCTTTTCGCTAACTGGAGAGTCTCGGATGGAGCAGGTTGTAACGATCGCGATCGGAGGGTTGCTGATCAAAGTGCTTCAGGAGGTAGTGTTCATGTGTCGAGGGATACTGAGCGCTATCATTAAGTATCGTGGTACCCGTCGGCTGCGCGCTAGCGTCTTCGAGCATCTGCAGGCTCTTGGTGTCCCGTGGCATCGAGATAAAGCTCAGGGCGACACTATGTACCGAGTAATCAGTGATTACGAAAGGATCGCACTATTATTCTGGTGACGCATAAGGTCTCATCGGTCGCGGATTGCGACCAGATCTTCGTACTCCAAGGGGGGCGGATCGCCGAGTCGGGGAGTCACCCGGACCTGATGACGAGCCGAGGGCTATACGCGGATATGGTGAATAATACCCGTCTCATGGTTGGGGGGCTGGGGGTTCCGCATCTTCAATTGTTGCGGCAGTAGTTTCATGTGTTTAGGTGGTTTTTTGTCCTCAACGGGAAAAAATGAGGGCCGGCATGTTTTTTTCTGAGCCGGGTTAGCTTCGAAACATTCAGTAACCAGATATCGCGCCGATACTGCCTAGCAGGGTGGTGAAAACAGGGTCCGTCGCGAGCATTTTGAGAGTTTAGACGAAACGAGGCGGAGATGGCGAAAAAACCGGAGACGTATCCTCTGGGATACGTTTAGGATTTTTTCGATATCTCCAACGAAGTTGCAGTCAAACTATCAAGATGCGCAGGAGGAAATCTTTTTTCACCACCCTGCCAGGCAGGTAGGAATGTAGTCATGCGTTGAATAAGCTCCCGTGCCGAGGTCTTCGGAGGTAGTTCGTTGTGCCGCGCAGTGCACGAGAGTTCATTTAATCTACAGTAGGAGGTGAAAGGCGTGAGTAATTCTGCTCATCCGATCACTGTGACAGTGAGGTTGTATCATGGGTAATTATGACTTTGACCCTTCCGCGTCTCGCCGCTCGCCCGCGTTCAAGAGGCTTTCCTCTATGACGGCAGCGAGTTCGAGCGCTGATTCACCCGGCAAACGGTCCTCGATGGGGTCATCGAGGGGCAGTATCTTTAATCAGGTCCAGGTAACCAATAGCTCCCCTCAGGGGCGCTCCGCGGATAATCCCAGACTTGCCAGACTACAAGATGCTGTTGATGACAATTCGAAATCGACGTTTGCGCTCAATTCTCTTGCTGAAGTGTCCAAAGAGGTTCAAGAGGCCAATATCGGCGCCTCGGCTACCTCGGTGAGAGATGTGGACGCAGCCGCGCGGCTGGCGGAGGAGTTGCAGCGGAGAATCGTCGATAATGACCTATCGGCTCGGGAGGCTCCAGCTGAGATGCTGAACCTCACGACCGTGGAACGCCTCCTGAGGTCCTAGCGTACCTGAGACAACGCCCTCGACCTACTGATGTGGGTCGAGGGCTTTTTTTATACCTATCGGTCTCCCTCCGACGCTTTCTGGCCCTTACCATCGATGGCCTTAGCCGCGGCAGGGACGCAAGATGTTGAAATGCCAGAAAACTTTACCAGGGATTAGCTAACACACTGAATATCTTCGCTCTCTGACTCGATTGAGTTCTGCGCAGAGGGTAGAGGGGCGTCTCTCCTTCAGGTCGTCCTCCGCCTCCCGGATTGCCGGTCCAACTATTTGTTCCTAGCCGCTGAATGTGATACTCCTGCAACACTTTTATCGGTCGTTCCGCGGGGATTAAATTTCGCTTATGGTCGCATTTCGTTTCAAGCACGTTTGTTTAGAGTCTTACGCAATCTCAACCCCTCCGACTGAGGTAAGCTCCGCCGAGATCGAAGACAAGCTTAGCGGCGTATACCAACAACTCGGTATCCCTTTTGGAACCCTTGAGCGCCTCACAGGAATCAGCTCCCGTAGATTGTGGGATGCCAGTGAGCGACCGAGCGGTCTCGGTACTCAGGTTGTGCGTCAGGCGATCGATAATTCCGGTCTCGCTGACAAGGATATTCGAGCGCTCTTCAGCTGCTCCGTTACTCGTGACTTCTTCGAGCCAGCGACAGGATGCCTTATCCACCGAAATCTCGCTCTTCCAGAGGATGGTATCGCGCTCGATATCAGTAACGCGTGCCTCGGTTTCATGGATGGTCTCTATTTTCTTGGCCAGTTGATCGAGTCAGGTATCGTTAAGGCGGGAGTAGTTGTCTCCGCTGAACACACTCGCGTCATTCTCGACAACGCCTTCAGGAATATCCTTGAGGGGAAAGATCTCCCCCGCGATAAGCTCCTTCGCTTACTTCCAACTTTCACAATCGGTTCCGGCGCTGTGGCGTATGTTCTCACGCATGAGAGCATCTCAAAGACAGGACACAAGATCCTTGGTGGCGCGACTCGCTCAGCTACTGAGCACTGTGATCTGTGCGTAGGCAACACCGATTATCATTTGGTTGATGGACCTCCGCTCGGTCCGGTCATGGAGACGGAGTCTTCGAAGCTCATCGCCGCGGCCGCCGTTCTCGGTCAGCGTACATGGAAGGACGCGTCTGAGGCCCTTGAGTGGACTCGGGATGATGTGGATCACATCTTCTGCCATCAGGTTGGTCGACAGGTAAACGAGGCCTTCTACAACACCCTTGGTCTCGACCACACCAAGGAGTTCACCATCTACCAGAATCGTGGAAATCTCGTGTCAGCGGCATGCCCGACGGCGACGGCTATCGGAATTGAGCAGAAGGGGATTAAGAAGGGAGACAAGATCATGATGACCGGATTCGGCTCAGGACTCAATTCTCTCTTCCTCGGTATACAGTGGTAAATCGAGCCGCGCGGTACATCGAGCCGCGCAGGCTGGCGTATAATCGCTTGTACCAAGTGTTTGTACGAGGAGTACGTTCTTACGAGGAGTAGCTGGTGTCAGTTCAGGTGCTGCCATTTCAATCGCGTTTTGTGACCGTAGCTGGGCACAAGATGCACTACGTTGATGAGGGCGGCGGCCCGGTCGTTCTCTGTTTCCACGGCAACCCTACGTGGTGTTACTTCTATCGTAACCTCATTCGCGAGCTTCGCGACTCCTTCCGAGTTATCGCTCCCGATTTTCTTGGGTGCGGATTGTCAGACCGAACGCCGGGGAAGAAATTCAAGGCGATAGACCGCATCAATCAACTTGAGGAGTTCGTTGACACCCTTGGCATCGATCGGTTCTCAGTCGTGATGCATGATTGGGGTGGACCTCTCGGCACTGGGTTTATGCTCAGGCGGCTAGATAAGGTCGATAGAATCGTCTACCTCAATACAACGCTGACCGAGACCGAAGCGCTTCCCGGTTTCATTAAGCTCGCCGCGACACCGGTTGTCGGTAAATTATTCACCCGCCATACGGACACCTTCGTTCGGTTGACGACGGCCACGGGCATGGGCGCGCACACCAAGCTTACCCCCGAGGTCAAAGACGGCTACCGCGCCCCATACACGACTCGACAGCGTCGAGACGCGATCTGGGATTTCGTTGAGGACATTCCGTTTGACGCCTCGCATCCGACCTACCAGCAGATGGTCGACATCGCCGCTGGCCTTCCAAAGGTCGCGGAAAAGCCGGTCAAGATCGTGTGGGGACTTCAGGACCCCTGTTTCCACCGCGAGATGTTAAGCAAGGTCGCGGCTCATTTCCCCAAGGCGGAGTTGCTTGAAATTCCGGATGCCTCACACCTTGTGCTGGATGACGCTCCAAAGGTCGCCATCCCCGCGATCAAGGAATTCCTCTCTCGTCCATCGGGAGAGGCCGCCAAGACTGAGCCTGTAGCGAACGTCGAAGGAAGGGAGCAGGGGAGCGTTCATGTGATCTACGATCAGGTGATGCGAATCGCGGAGGCCGCGCCTAATCTTTCGGCGGTGATTACTCCCCGATGGGTGCGAGATCCGATCAATGGGAGCGCGCTTCACTATGCGCATACGACGTACGGTGATCTCGCGAAGCTCATCAATCAGTACCAACGAGGACTTGGAGATCTCGGTCTCGTTCCTGGTGATCGGGTGCTTATGCTCGTCTCGCCTGGAACGGATTTTCTCGCTCTCAGCGTAGCGGTCATGGGACGAGGGGCAACGCCGGTGTTCCTCGATCCGGGAATGGGGCTTGAGCGACTCTCCCGGTGTATCCAGGACGCGAACCCTGACGCCTTTATCGGATCGCCTCGAGCGCACCTCTTGCGGCTCTTAAAGCGGTCGCTCTTCCACCGCATCAAGTTCCACGTTACGGCCTCTGAGTGGGCGTTTACGCGGGGACACTCCTTGGGCTACTTCAAGCGTTTCGCTAACGCCCCAGTGAGTCCGGTTCCCCTCCCGATCCTACGAAAGGATGATCGTCTTAAAGCCGAGGATTGCGCGCTTATCGCTTTCACGTCAGGCGCTACCGGAACCCCGAAGGGTGTCATCTACACGAACGCCATGCTCGCTGAGCAGCTTCGGGTGATTCGCGACGTCCTCGGTCAGGAGGGGGGCGTGCGAGATCTTACGTTACTGCCGGTCTTCTCGCTCTTCAATATCGGTCTCGGAGTCGCAAGCGTGTTCCCGACTATGCCGGCGGGTAAACCGCTCGCGCTTGACCCAGCTCAGGTAGTGAAGCTTGTGAGCGATCTCGGTATCGAGTCCTCGTTCGGATCTCCCACGTTGTGGCACAAGATAGCCGAATACACGCTGCGTGTGGGGACGACGTTGCCTTCGATTAAGCGGGTGTTTATGGCGGGCGCTTCCGTGCCAGCCTCAACCCTTGCGCTCGTAAAACGCTCTATCCCGAACGGTGAAGCGTCGACTCCGTACGGAGCGACGGAGGCTCTTCCCGTCACCTATATCACGGCTACAGAGCTTTCAACCCATCCGTGGGTCGCTGCTGTCTCAGGAGAGAAGGGCACTCCGGTTGGTCGACCGGTTCGCGGAGTTTCTGTCCGAGTTATCCGACCTACGAACGATCCTATCCGTTCTATTGAGGAGTGCGAGTTACTTACCGCGGGTGACATTGGCGAAGTTATCGTTCAAGGCCAGGGTGTTAGTCCGGAGTATCTTCACCGCCCTGACGCCAACAAGGCGGGAAAGATCCTTGACGGCGAGAACTTCTGGCACCGCATGGGTGATGTAGGGTACCTCGACGGTGAGGGATACCTCTACTACTGCGGTCGTAAGGCCCACTCCATTTATACCGATCATGGAACGTATCACAGCGTTCCCTTGGAGGAGCTCTTCAACGCTATGCCAAAGGTGCGTCGCTCCGCGCTCGTCGGTATTAAGGGCTATCGCGAGCCCGCTATCGTCGTTGAGCCGTTCCCGCAATTTTGGCCTGAGGATGAGAAGGAAAGGGAGACCTTCCTTCAAGAGCTCCGAGCGTGCGCTGCCGCTTCACCACTCACACAGGGCATTACGCATTTCTTCTTTCACAAATCGTTCCCCGTGGATCCGCGGCATAACGCAAAGATATTCCGGGATCGTTTGGGAGATTGGGCGGATAAGGTTCTTCAGGCGCAACGAGCGGCGTAACTGTATATGTCAAAGCGATACCTCGTCACAGGCGGTGGTGGATTTGTTGGTAAGGCTCTCTGTAAGGAGCTGAGGCGGCAAGGTCATTCCGTTCTCAGTTTGTCACGCGGGAAGTATCCGGACCTTGAGGCGGCTGGAGTTCATACCAGACAGGTTGATATCGGTTCCAACCTCGATAGTTGGGTCGAATTGTTTGCGGGAATCGACGGGGTTTTTCATACGGCCGCAAAGGTCGACATGTGGGGCGATTATCAGGGGTTCTATGAGACAAATGTGCTCGGGACGCGAAATATCCTCTCCGCCTGCCAGCGAGCTGGCGTCAAGAACCTGGTATTCACAAGCTCTCCGAGCGTTATTCACACAGGTTCAGATCTTGTCAACGTGGATGAGTCGATTCCGTATCCGGAGCACTACCACGCTTTTTATCCTCAGACGAAGGCACAAGCGGAACAAGAGGTTCTTTCATCTGATCGAAATGGCACGCTGCGGACAGTAGCGCTCCGACCGCATCTCATTTGGGGGTCGAATGATACTAATCTCATCCCCACCATCGTTGAGCGGGCAAGGGTGGGACGGCTGACTCGTATCGGAGCTGGCGAAAATCTTGTTGATCTGACCTTCATCGATGACTGTGTTAACGCGCATATCTTGGCGATGAAAGCTCTGGAGAACTCACCAGAGGTCGTTGGTGGGAATGCGTACTTCATCAGTCAGGGGGATCCCGTTAAGATGTGGGGCTGGATCGACGAGGTCTTGGCCGCTCATCACCTTCCGCCCGTACAAAAGGCGATATCGAAGGGTCTCGCGAGCGTGATCGGCGCGGTGATGGAGGTTGTCGCAAAGGCTCTTTCGTTGGTGGGGCTTCACATTAAACCGCTTCTGACCCGATTCTTAGTTTCGGAGATGTCCACCCACCATTACTTCAACATCTCTCGCGCCAGACAGGACCTTGGATACGCTCCCTCGTGTTCCATCGCTGAGGCGATGAGGAAAACCTTCGGCGAGAGCAAAAAGGTCGCGTAATCTATTTTGGAGCGGCGTTAGTTCACTAAGCCGCCTTGGATCGAATCCCACGTAAATGTTTTCCCTGATCCTTTGGGGTGGGATGAGGTGCCAGTAAAGCCGTTTTTGGAAGCCGTCACGTTCAGTGTTACCCCGGGTGAGAGCCTTTGAATCCCTGGCAACTGCGCGCAAGTGTCGTTGGCGCAGCTCAAGTATTCCTCCTTCTCAAGGAAATAGGCCTCCTCCGCCATGGCTACCGAACGGAGGTCGATCTCGGCGCGCGAGTCAAAGCTGTGGGCCCGATAATCGCTGTATCGAGGCAGGGCGACCGCGATGAGCGCGCTCACGATGCCCATGACGACGAGGAGCTCTATTAGGGTAAATCCCCCGTTTTGGTATCGTGTTCCTCGTCGCATAGTGCCTCCTCGATAGTCTTTCGTTCGAGAAGGGGTATCGGGTATTCCCGCAAAAAGTTGCCCGGTGTGGGAATGTGTCGAAAGCGGAATCTCCCATGTGGGGGATGAGGCTCGCGGCTGGCAGGAGAGGCGCGCCGATCGGATTCCCGGACTGACGGCCTAAAAAGTCGAAATCATTGACGATTTCGGGGGTGGGGTTCCCGTCATAGTGGCTCCTTCCTGCTGTTTTTGCATTCGCCACTTCTTCATCGCGTACACACATTGTGGGGTGTACCAACCTTCACGATAGCAGGTCACACTTGGAAGATCCGGAGCGATCTGGCGCGCTATCTCTAGCTTTTCAGAGCACGTGTTGAGGATAAATCGCACCCGTTTGAGTGTGGCTATCTGAGCCGAGGAGAGGCTGGTCGGATCCTTGATAACCTCAAGCAGCTCTTTAAGGCGCGATTGTCTCTCCGGGGAGGCTTTCGGATCGCTGAGTTCCTTTTCTATCTTGGCTACCATTTCGCGTTGGTAGTCGCCCCGGATGGCTGGGGGAATCTGAAGGAGGCGAGCTCTCGTTTGCGCTAATTCCTGGGGCTCGTCGAATGTGTCGCCGTTGTTTCCCGTGATGAGGGCGACTGCTGAGACCTTACACGCCATGTGCAGAATCTGATCGTACAGGGTTGTGGCATCGTTGACGAGCGTTCGCTTCTCCTCGGGTGTCTCGGCCTCCTGGTATTTGACGTTTATCGCTTTGAGCGACTCCTCCACTTTGCCAATTCGTTCATGTGTCGCTGCGGATATCCCCGCCTTGAGAACGGGATCCACCTCCTCCGCAGTCGAGTTCTCGTACACAACAGATACCGTCTGATTCTTGGAGGCTTCCACGCAGGTTGGCGCCGTTATGCCATCTCGTACACAGATTGCGACGGGATTGCCTGGATTGATCTCAAGTAGTCGCCGTAGGCGCTCAAGGCAGACCGGGTCTGTAGGATTACCAGCGTAGGAAAGGGTTCGCGGAAGCTTCTCCATGCAGGTTGTTGTTAGGTACTCTTCCAGGGCGCTTGCGAGATCGCTAACAACCTTCGGGCTCTTCCCGAGTTTTAACCGAGATTCCGCCATCTCGATTTTGAGCTCATTGAGGCCGACGGCGTTTGAAAGATTAGTGTTTTTCTGCGGACTCGGCCGAGCGGGTGGGGTCGGTTGCGTCTGGGCGGACGCGGAGAGGTCGCACACCGTGGTAAGAACAAGAACAACTGTAGTCGCTGAAAATTTCATGAATGATTCTCCGGGCTGAGCTATTCGATCGTAGTTCGAATGCGTCGGACCGTAAAGGCACACTTTCAGGTGAATCCCTTTCACTTGATCCCCGCAGGGGGCTCTGCTAGCGTCTCTAGGATGGTCGGGGGGGCTATCGAATGGCCATACCCTCCACCTGCAGTGGTCCACTGATGGGGCCGCCAACGTAAGGTAGCGTTCATGACCTATTCAGTTCTGGTCTCGACCTCAAGCTTCATCGATACCCCTGGCGATCACGTCCGTAAACTACAAGACACCGGTTGGGAGGTCATCAAAGCTCGTGGACCTCTTAATGAGGATCAGCTCCTTTCGTACATCGGTGACGGCAATAAGTTCGATGCCTTCCTCTGTGGTGAGGATGACTTCAACGGGAAGGTGCTTAAGGCCGCCGCGCCACGGGCGAAGGTGATCAGTAAGTACGGTGTAGGGCTCGATAAGATAGACCTCGCTGAAGCCGAGAAGCTGGGCATCAAGGTAACTAACACTCCTGGCGTTAATCATACGACCGTTACTGAACTCACCTTCGGACTCCTTCTCAGTCTCACCCGCTACATCCCTGAGCAGAATGCTCTCGTACACAGGGGAGAGTGGCGCCGTCAAACCGGTCGCGAGCTTGCGGGTAAGACGTTAGGTATCCTTGGATTCGGTCGAGTGGGGAAGGAGGTCGCTAAGCGAGCGATGGCCTTCGGTATGAACGTTCGCGTGTTCAACACATCGTGGTCAGCTCAGCACTCTCAGTTTCTTGAGCATGTCTCAAAGGTATTCGCTGACCCTATCTTCGCGGAATATCCCCCAACTATTCAGCGAGCGCCACGAGATGAGGACATCTT
The DNA here is from genome assembly GCA_032111275.1 of Bdellovibrionota bacterium. Classification (GTDB taxonomy): domain Bacteria; phylum Bdellovibrionota_C; class UBA2361; order UBA2361; family OMII01; genus OMII01. Next base: position 2,268 of record JAULVA010000247.1, on the reverse strand, counting down.
TCCGCACTGCGATTTCCTCTCGGTGCACATGAGCTTAACCAAAGATAACCAATACTTCCTCAATCGTCGCAGACTGGCGATGTGCCGACGTGGTGTGTACATCGTTAACGTCAGTCGTGGCGCGCTGATCGATCAGCGCGCGATGGCCGACGCTGTGAAGAGTGGTCAGGTCGCTGGATACGGCGCGGATGTGCTTGATCCAGAGCCGGTGCAGCTCGATAATCCTCTTTTAGGATTGCACAACGTTCACCTCACGCCGCACGTGGGAAGCCGAACCTATGAGAGCGTCGTGCGACAGGGCTCCGCGGCGGTGGAGAACTTGATTCGCTCCCTTCGGGGACAATCGGCCGCGAAGGTTCAATCGGCGTAACAACCCTCCAACGACGTTGCGGTTGCCATAGGTTTGTATATGCAGTGGATCTCCTATATTCCGAAGTCCTACCTCAGTTGGTTCGTGGGTACGATGGCGAACCTCCCGCTCCCCAAGCCGTTTTCAACGATCTTGGTGCGCTGGTTCGCTCGGGCATACCAGATTGATACCTCGCTCGCGACCCGGCCACTTGAGACGTTCTCCTCAATAGGATCTTTTTTTACACGAGATCTTCGTCCAGAGGTTCGGCCTGTGGGCGAGGGTGTGGTGAGCCCCGTTGATGGAACCCTCCGCTCCGCACAGGATGTTTCAACGGTTGGTGACGCGACACTCGTGAAGGGGCGAAACTACTCAATAGCCGCGTTGTTGGGGAATGACCCGCTCGCCGCCAGGTTCGCGAATGGGCAGGTCTGGAACTTCTACCTCTCGCCCCAGGACGCCCACCATATCTTCAGTCCCGTTGATGGAACGATCGTTCGCTCAGTGCACGTTCCCGGAAAGTTGTGGCCCGTGAACGATTGGGCTATATCGGCGGTTGATGGACTCTTTGTCGTCAACGAGCGGGTCATCTCATTCATTGACACCCCAAACGGAATGGTGGCTGTGGTGATGGTTGGCGCTACGAACGTTGGGCGCATCGCGCTCTCGTACGCGCCGATTGAGTCCAATCGCGCGCCATGGCGGACACATCGTCAGCAAACACTGGATCATTCGCCGACTATTTCCGTAGCTCGCGGCGAGAAGATCGGCACGTTTAAGATGGGCTCAACCGTTGTGCTCGTCTTCGAGAACCGTCCATTCGACACTTCAAACGCGGGAACACGGGTTAAAGTTACCTATGGATCGCCGTTGTCGGCGCTGTGTCCAGAATCCGTGGGGTAGGGCCCGACTCCTGGCGGGCCGCATGACGGCTGGAGGTGTCAACGCTTCATCGATAGGCGATGCGATACGGCCCGCGAGGACGCGGGCCCTACCAATCAATGCGCGAACATTTCGTTAGACGGTATCGGAGCATACGGTAGGGCCCGACTCCTGGCCGTATCACGAGTTTTGTTTATTTGCATAAATAGTCTTTGATAGTGACCCCGTGGCCGAAGAACATCTCCTGACACTGCTCGAACTGCATAAATCCTCGGGTTGTGTAAAGAATGATTGGTTGGGTTCCTGTTTGGGCTGTTTCGGCTAGAGTCAAAAATTCCACGCCGCACGTGTTGTAATCCCACGCAAGACTGAAGCGCGCCTCGCCGTTCCGATCAGTTTTTATCTTCCTAAGTGTCTTCGTATTCCACTCGGCTGAAGTTACGGATACAATCCGGTTCATTTGTACTGGAACGCCCGCAAGCGGTTTAGAGGTTTTTTTGTCCGTATACCGGAGGGTAACGGTGCAGGTTCTGTTCCGCGACCCATCAAAACCAGTATCGGGGAAGATTGGACTTACCGGCAAGTTGCCAAGAGGACTGCTACCAAAATTGATCCTCGATCTTGCAAAAAATCGGACGCAAGCGCCCGCCAGTCTCATCTCGATGCTATAAGTAGGCTCTCCAGGTTGTGCTTGAGCCATCGCCGGTTGGCTTGTAACCTGAGTAGCCAGTATCGTCGCTAGGAGAAGAATAGCAGAAATTCGCATAGATAACTCCCATGTAGTGGCGAACGGATATGTGCCAGGCGACAACCGTTCGCTGTATTCAAGAGTGATATGGGAGGTTCGAGGGGCGAGGTACCGTGTGTTATTAAATTGTGAACAATTTGTCCACCTGCCTCACGAGCCGTGTGGGCATCACCCTAGGGAAGCGAGGCAAAACAACGCGTTCGCGTTGTTTTGCATAGGTGTGAAGGCTATTTTGGTTGCGGAGACGCGAGATTGTGGTTTTTTAGCCCCGAATTTCTTCGGGAGCCCC
>JAULVA010000246.1:10772-13748 GCA_032111275.1 Bdellovibrionota bacterium | reverse complement strand
TAGGGTTAGGTGACGCGGTCTGTGATCTCGTAAGTTCCGGAAGCACCCTCATGAGCAACGGCCTCGTCGAGGTCGAGACCGTTCTTGAATCACAGGCGGTGCTTATCGCGAGCCCTACGTTGGCTTCAGAGAAGGAAGATATCCTTGGACGATTCCTCTTTCGAGTGAGCGCGGTGCTACGCGCGCGAAGCACCAAGTATATCACACTCAATACCCGAACCGAATCGATACCCGAGATTGTGAAGCTCCTACCCGGGATGAAGAGTCCGAGCGTGCTACCACTCACCCTTGAAGGGTGGAGCTCGCTGCACACCGTAGTGAGTGAGGATGACTTTTGGGGCGTCGTTGAAAAACTTAAACAGGCAGGGGCTGAGGGGATCCTCGTGCTTCCTATTGAAAAGGTGATCGCATGAAAACGTACATCAATCCACCACGGTCTGAGTGGGCGCGTCTCAGTGACCGGCCCGTTACCAAGAGCGCTGACCTGCGAGGGGTTGTCTCTGATATCCTCTCCTCGGTGAAACAAGGGGGTGACGACGCGCTGCGGGAGTTCGCGCTCCGTTTCGATGGCGCCGCTCCGGATTCCCTACGGGTGTCACCCGAGGCGCGGGACCGCCTCGCCTCTCAGGTACAACCGGAGCTTGTGGACGCAATTAGACAGGCGATCGCTTCGATATCCCGTTTCCACGAGTCGCAGCGATGCAGAGAGCCGGAGGTAGAGACCGTTCCGGGAGTAGTGTGCTTTAGACGTTCGATCCCGATCGAGCGTGTTGGGATCTACATACCCGCTGGAACCGCGCCCCTCTTTTCGTCGTTGTTGATGTTGGCGATACCCGCGAAGCTCGCCGGGGTACGAGAGATCGCGTTGTGCACACCCGGCCGAAAAAGTGGAGTGTTGAACGAGGTTATCGCCTGCGTCGCGCAGCTCCTTGCGATCGATGAGATCTACCTCGTTGGGGGCGCTCAAGCGATCGGGGCGCTAGCATACGGAACGGAGACGATTCCAGCAGTGCAAAAGATCTGTGGGCCCGGCAACGCCTTCGTGACCGAAGCGAAACTTCAGGTCGCTGCTGAGGGGTTCCCGATCGATATGCCGGCGGGACCGTCGGAGGTGCTCGTGATCGCGGACACGGGTGCTGATCCACGCTTCGTGGCGGCCGATCTTCTCGCGCAGGCTGAGCACGGCCCCGATAGCCAGGTCGTTGTGGTCACAACGGAGGCAACCGTGCTTGAACGAATTATGGCTGAGGTAGGCCGTCAGATCGCTCTCCTTCCTCGGCAAGCGTTTGCGGCTAAGTCCCTTGAGTCGAGCTTTGGAGTGGTCGTCGCCACTGTGGATGATGCGATTGAGTTCTCTAACGCGTACGCGTCTGAGCACCTTATCCTCTTGGTAGGAAATCCTGAGGCGTATGTTCCGGGCATTCGGAACGCAGGATCGGTATTTCTCGGATACTTCGCGGCCGAGGCGCTCGGGGATTACGCATCTGGCACCAATCACGTGCTGCCGACGAACGGAGCGGCTCGCGGACTCTCCGGGGTCTCAGTTGATACCTTCGTTAAGAAGGTCACCTTTCAAAAGGTCACCGCGGAGGGGCTTAGTAACCTGGCTTCAGTGGTAGCTCGTATGGCTCAAGCTGAAGGGCTCGACGCGCACGCTCGGGCTGTGCTCATTCGACAGGAGGTGCTCCGTGGCTAATGATTTTATACGCCCCTACATTAGGGACCTCACTCCTTATTCCACGGCGCGGGATGAGTTTACCGGCGCCGCAACGATCCTTCTCGACGCGAACGAGAACCCCTATCCATCGCTCGTTAACCGGTACCCCGATCCGCACCAACGAACGCTTAAAGCGCGAATGGCTGAGATGAAGGGGATCGAGGTTGAGCAGATATTTCTCGGTAATGGAAGTGATGAGGCGATCGACCTTCTCGTGCGTGCTATCGACTGCGCGGAGGGAGGGATTACCATAACCTCTCCAACGTACGGGATGTACTCGGTAGCCGCCGCGAACAACGGAGTAGCTATCGTGGATGCGCCTTTGCGAGCGGACTTTACCCTCGACATCGACGCGATATCGGCAGCGAGTGAGAGGGGAAGTCGGTTGCTCTTTCTCAGCTCACCGAATAATCCGACCGGGCGGCAGTACGGCCTCGCGGATCTTCAGCGTGTTCTTGAGGGGTTCGTTGGGATAGTGGTTGTGGACGAAGCGTACATCGATTTCGCCGACGTGCCCAGCGCCGTAGAACTCCTCGAAGCTAATGAGCGTCTGGTCGTCTTGCAGACATTTTCGAAAGCGTGGGGGATGGCGGGCATCCGGCTCGGCATGGCGTTCGCCGCGCCGACTATTATTCACGCGATGAACAAACTGAAATTGCCCTACAACGTTAGTGATCTCACGCAGACGTACGCTCTCGAAAGGTTGCGAGAGCCTGAGCGGACGCGACGAGAGGTAGCGGAACTTCGTGCCGAGCGTGCCCGGGTCGCTCGTGAACTACAGGTGCTCCCAGGGATTGAGCGTGTCTTTCCCTCAGGGGGAAATTTCCTCTTAGTGCGTATCTCCGACCCGAGGCGAGTCTTCGAGTGCCTGAAGGCTAGAGGAATCATCGTGCGAGACAGGTCCAGAGAGCGGGGATGCGAGGGGTGTGTACGGATAACGATAGGAAGGGGCGCGGAGAATGACCTCCTCCTCACGGCGATGAGGGAGATACAATGAGAAAGCGGATTCTTTTCATTGATCGAGATGGAACGATCATCGTTGAACCACCGGTGACACGGCAGGTCGATTCGCTCGATAAAGTGGAGTTCCTCCCGGGGGCAATCACCGCGCTCTCCTCAATCGCGCAACTGGGGGCGTTTGAGCTTGTGATGGTGACCAACCAAGACGGGCTCGGCACCCCCTCTTTTCCCGAGAGTGATTTTTGGCCGGCGCAGAACCTGGTGGAGTTCATCGCCCTCGTCCGTGCCCATCCCGGGCG
>JAULVA010000246.1:0-10762 GCA_032111275.1 Bdellovibrionota bacterium | reverse complement strand
AACGACGCTCAGAAATGAAGGTGTACACTTCTCGGATATTCTTATCGACCGTTCGTTTCCTGAGGAGAACCTTCCGACCCGAAAGCCAGGAACGGGGATGCTCACTCGATACATGACCGAGAAGTACGATCTTGAGGGTTCCTTTGTGATCGGAGATCGCGCCACAGATGTGGAGTTGGCGAGAAATCTTAGATGCAGAGCGATTCTGTTGGGTGAGAGCGATACTCCTCACGTAGCTCTTACGACTCAATCGTGGAGAGAGATCGAGTCGTTTATCTTCTCGCAGACGAGGCGTGGCTCATACGCTCGGACCACGACCGAGACCTCGGTATCGTGTGAGGTCGGCCTCTACGGCAGGGGATCCTGCGTTATCGCGACGGGTCTCGGATTCTTCGACCACATGTTGACCCTGCTCGGCTCCCACGCAGGATTCGACCTCACTATCAAGGCGGTGGGGGATCTTCACGTCGATGAGCACCACTTGATTGAGGATGTCGGGATCGTGCTGGGTGAAGCGATACGGCAGGCGCTTGGAGATCGCTCGGGGATAGCTCGGTTCAGTTTCACGTTACCGATGGATGAATCCCTCGCCCAGGTGGCGTTCGACCTCGCGGCTCGACCTCACCTCGAATGGGACGCGACCTTTAGGCGGGAGATGATCGGGGACGTGCCCACGGAGATGTTCAAGCACTTCTTCCGCTCGCTCGCGGATACCTTGAGGTGCGCGTTGCACATCTCGGTGCAAGGAGAGAACGAACATCACAAAGCTGAGGCTATCTTCAAGTGTGTTGGGCGCGCGTTACGGAGCGCGGTCGCGAGAGACAGGGAGCAACGGGGTGTGCCGAGTACGAAGGGGGTTCTATGACGATTGCGATTGTTCGCTACAACGCTGGAAATATCAGATCGGTAACGAACGCGCTTGAGCGTATTGGGATCTCGTATACGGTGACAGGAGATTGTGAGGAGCTCCGCGAGGCTGAGCGGATACTCTTTCCTGGGGTCGGGGAGGCGAGTAGCGCGATGGCGCACCTTCGCTCGACCGGACTTGATCAGGTACTTCGTGGCGCACAGGTTCCGGTGTTGGGGATCTGTCTCGGATTGCAGCTCCTGTGCGCCGAATCTGAAGAGGGGAACACCCCGTGTTTAGGGCTCCTCTCTGGTCGAGTGAGGCGGTTTGCTGTTCCGCGAAAGGTTCCGCACACAGGATGGAGCCAGGTAACGGGGTTCGACCACCCGATCTTCGCGGGCATCCCGGAGGGTAGCTACTTTCATTTCGTGCATAGCTACCGCCTTGAGGAGTGCGCCGACACGGTGGCTCGTTGTACGTACGGCGAGCCGTTCTCCGCGGCGGCGGCTACTCGAAACTTCGTGGGTGTGCAGTTTCACCCCGAGAAGAGCGCGGCGGTGGGGGAGCGTGTATTGGCTAATTTTTCGGAGTGGACGGTATGAATCGGTGTCGAATCGTTCCCGCTATCGATCTGATCGAGGGGCGGTGTGTGAGGTTGCGTCAGGGCAACTTCGCGGAGAGTGAGACTATGGGTGATGACCCTGTTGAGATAGCCCGAGGCTTCGCCGCCTCTGGGTTTTCGCGACTTCACCTTGTGGATCTCGATGGCGCGCGGTGCGGTACCCCACAGCACCTTGGAATCGTGCGAAAGATCGTCAGGGAGACCGGTATGAACGTTGACGTAAGTGGGGGGCTTCGTACCGATGATGCCGTGGCCGAGGCGCTTGAGAGTGGCGCGCGTCAGGTCATAGTGGGGTCAGCCGCTGTAGAGCGTCCCGATATGGTGCGTGGGTGGATAACCCGATTCGGTGCTGATGCCGTTGTTGTTGGAGTAGATGTCCTCAACGGGGAGGTGCGGATTAAGGGGTGGCAGGAGGGTAGCGCTCACACCGTAGGAGAGGTGCTCGAACGGTATGCTGATTCGGGGCTGCGGTGGGTGATGTCTACCGATATCACCCGAGACGGGATGCTTCAGGGACCCTCCCTTGAGATCTATCAAACGCTGCGACGTGACTATCCTGATATCTCGATAATCGCGAGTGGAGGGGTTGCGAGCGCTGAGGATGTGCGAGCGCTCGCCGAGACGGGGGTACGCGAGATAATCGTTGGAAAGGCGCTCTATGCGGGAACGCTCGATCAAACCGAGGTGCGAGATCTGATATGGTAGCGAAGAGAATTATTCCCTGTCTCGATATCAAAGGTGGCCGCACCGTTAAGGGCACGCGGTTCGCGGAGCTCCGAGATATGGGAGATCCGGTTGAGTTAGCGAGGGGCTACAGTGATGGAGGGGCCGATGAGTTGGTATTCCTCGATATCTCAGCGACCAATGAGGAACGTTCGACGACGATCGATCTCGTGGAACGGGTCGGGCGCGCTCTTTCGATCCCCTTCACGGTTGGCGGAGGGATCTCAACGGTTGAGCACGTCTCAAGGCTTCTTGATGCTGGGGCCGATAAGGTCTCCCTCAATTCATCAGCCGTTCGCAACCCAAAGCTTATCAATGAGATCGCGCGCCGCTTCGGAGCTCAGAGCGTTGTGGTGGCGATCGATACCAAACGTACCGAGCTCGGGGACGAGGTGTTTATCCAGGCAGGTCTCTCCGCGACCGGAAAAAACACCGTGGACTGGGCGCGTGAAGTGGCGGAGCGAGGTGCAGGGGAGATCCTGCTCACCTCGATGGATAGCGATGGTGTTCGCACCGGATTTGCGCTCGATGTTACACGACGGGTCTCAGAGGCGATCTCCATCCCGGTCATCGCTTCAGGTGGAGCGGGCGCCGCGGAGCACTTTCTCGATGTTTTCAACGCGGGTGGCGCGGATGCGGCGGTAGCGGCCGGCGTCTTCCACGAAGAGATTCTTACAATCGATACGGTGAAACAGTTTTTACGTGCACGGGGAGTGGAGGTGCGATGATGAAAAGGGAGCCTGATTTTTCAAAATGTGGGGGGCTATTGCCAGCGATAGTGCAGGACGCGCAGAGCGGTGAGGTGCTCATGCTCGGGTACATGAACGAGGAGGCCTACTCGATAACTCGTGAGAGGAAGCGGGTTACCTTCTTCAGTCGTTCACGTGAAATGTTGTGGACAAAGGGGGAGAGCTCCGGAAACTACCTCACCCTGAGCGATATCTCGCTTGACTGCGATCGAGACGCGATCGTGGTGCGGGCGCTTCCGGCTGGCCCCACATGTCATGAGGGAACGAGAAGCTGCTTCAGTCAGGCTCCCGCGACCTCATGGTCGATCCTAAGCGACCTTGAGCGAACCATCAAAGAGCGAAGGACTTCGTTGTCTGACGGTTCGTACGTCGCCTCCCTCTTTACCGCCGGGATCGATAGGCTCGCGCAGAAAGTAGGGGAAGAGGCTATCGAGGTTGTGATAGAGGCTAAGAACGGAGATAAGGATCGGCTTCTCAACGAGTCCGCGGATCTCCTCTTCCACCTTATGGCGTTGTGGGAATCTCAAGGGGTGTCACTCGCGGATGTGTGTGATGTGTTGGGAGAGCGGGCGAGTCGGGCCAGATAATAAGGTGTTTACTTGTGTCGAGGAAACACGCCCCCTCGAGCTTACAGCCCTCTCCTTGACACAAGTAAATTCCCTAGCCGCCCGTACAAAGCAGCAAAAATACCGGCAATTATTTCGGCATTGATTCGCTTAAGCTGTTGATGTAACGTAATAATATTGAGCCTATGAAGCGGCAATTCTGCCGCCTGCTAAACATGCGTATTCGTATGGAACGATTAGAGAATCCCCGTCTCATGGAACCCTTACTTCCTCCTGAGGGTACAAGGGTGCTTGAAGACTTAGCGATAGAGCTTGCATCAGTAGCGGCCGCTTTGGCCGGAAAGCTATCCGAAGAGACCGTCAGCGCTGTGTCAACACTCGTTCGATCTATGAACTGCTACTACAGCAATTTGATAGAGGGGCATCAAACACACCCCGTTGAGATTGAACAAGCGCTTAAGGGGGACTACTCAAGCGAACCCCACAAGCGCGACTTGCAACGTGAGGCATTCGCCCACATTGAGGTGCAGGCGATGATCGATTCTCAGGTGCGCAGTGCGTTAGAGGTTCCGCGTGGAGAGTATATCGTTTGGCTACACCGAGAGTTCTGCAGTCGGTTGCCTGCCGAGCTGTTGAAAAGTCGAGACCCAAAAACTGGCAAAGAGGAGGCGGTTGTACCGGGAGAGTTTCGCAGGCGTGATGTGCTTGTTGGCGCACACCTCGCTCCGGTAGCTTCGGAGCTAGCTGGCTTCCTGCGGTTATTTGAGGATCGTTACCGAGTGGATAGCCTTTCACGGGTGATGCAGATCGTTGCTGTCGCCGCGTCACATCATAGGCTCCTGTGGATTCATCCCTTCCTTGATGGTAACGGGCGAGTCGCGAGGCTTTTTAGTCACGCATTTCTCAAGAGTCTGGGAGTCGGAAACGCTCTTTGGTCTGTTTCTCGCGGGCTTGCGCGTAATGTCTCTGAGTATAAAGCACGACTAGCTGATGCGGACAGTTGGAGAGAGGGCGACACGGACGGCAGGGGAAGTTTAAGTCAGCGTGGTTTGATAGAGTTCTGTGAGTTCTTTCTGACGGTGTGCATCGATCAGGTTCGATTCATGACCCAGATCCTGGAGCCAGCCGGGTTGATTGATCGCGTGCGCCGGTATTGCGCAGAGCAGGTGGAGCGCAAGGTAATACCCAAGGGGTCATTCGAAGTTTTGCGTGAGGTAATTCTCCTGGGATCTCTACCGCGGGTGAAAGTGACCGAAGTAACCGGGTACAAAGAACGACAGGCTCGGAGCATTGTTTCTAGGCTTATTGAGCTTGAGCTTGTCACTGCTGAATCCGTACGTGCTCCACTGAAGCTACATATTCCGCACGAAGTTGTATCAGCATGGTTTCCTCGCTTGTATCCGGGCGATGTGTTCCATCCTTAATTATTCTATAGAGGCTAAAAACGGCGACCGAAATCGCCTCCTCAACGAGTCCGCCGATCTCCTCTTCCACCTTATGGCGTTGTGGGAGTCTCAAGGGGTATCACTTGCCGATGTGTGTGATGTGTTGGGAGAGCGGGCGGGGCGGGCCAGATAGAGAGTAATATGTTTTTGCCTTGCTTCCCTATAGTTGCTACGATCAACTGTGGTCACTGGAAATTGAATAGCGGGATTCGGCGTTCTCACTGAGTAGTTAGCGCCCCCGATTCTCCTCAAACCCGACAAAAGCTACCATGTTCGACGATACGATTGAAAAAGCCAGAGTTTTTTTTGAGGAAGATGCCGATCTGCGCTTAGCAATTCTCTTCGGCTCATTCGCGACAGGAAAGGCTCATGCTCACAGCGATCTAGACATCGCCGTCGCGTATCCACAGAAACTATCGCTAGACGATCGAATCGCTAAGGCGCAGCAAGTATCCGCGCTGACGAACAGGGAGGTTGACCTCATAGACCTGCGAGACGCTCACGGAGTTCTGCTGCAGCAGATCTTAGCCAACAGAAGAACCCTTGTTAATAGGGACTCCGAGCTGTACGGTAACGTCATCTCGCGCAGGATTAATGAGGAAGAGGATTTGATGCCGCTGTATGAGGAGGGATTGCGGGCGAGAAGGGAGCGGTTTTTAAATGGACAGTCGCGTACTAAACCAAAAGCTTGATAATCTTCGAAACTGCATCTCGCGGATTGAGGGAAAGCTACCCACCACTGTTGAGGCGCTCACCTCTGATTTCGATATTCAAGACATTATATCCTTGAACATCGAACGGGCTGTTCAAGTGTGTCTCGATATCGCCGCGCACATCGGCTCGGACTTCGATGACATCCGAGAGTTCTCAGCAGCGGGCACTTTTTTAGATCTCGCGAAGCATGGGGTTGTTACCCCGGACCTAGCTCAAAAACTCGCACGTGCCGCGGGATTTCGAAATCTGCTCGTACATCGATACGCATCCATAGATTGGGCTCGAGTACACACATTTATCACTTCCGATATAGCTTTGTTTCGTGACTTTGCCAGCCAGGTGCACCTGTTTTCAACGCAGCCCTGATTACCCGGGTCCGTTAACCGTGGGAAGTTCAATTAGCCCCCCTTGGCAGTGCCCCCCTTGGCAGTGCCCTGTACTTTCGACCGAGGAACGCAGAGGTCGATTTCCCTCTTAAGCAGGGAAAATTTCATAAAGCCCGCGCAACTTTCGCCGCACTCTACCGATTGTCAGCCATCACCCGGTTACTAATCTTTGGAGTCCCTGATGAATACCGTATTCACCGTCACTACTCTCTTTTCACTTCTGCTCACCTTCGCGCGCTCTCCGGTGAGTCTTGATGTCGAACGCACGGTCTCAAAGCGGGAGATGCAGCTCATTTTAGCGGCCTTCGAGGTGGATGGCCCGGGGATGACAAAGCAGGAAGCGGAGTTCGCTCGCGCGGCGTTGTTTAAGGCACGCCGTTCTTTAAGTCCTGAGGCGCAATCAGCGGCGGATCTATGGCTCGCGAAGTCAACGAGTGCCGAGAGCGCTAAGTCAATACCCGTGCGTAGGGTTGAGGCGTTTCGCCTTACCGCTGCTTGGCTGCGTGAGATGCGCGGAACCCAGAGATTGAACGAAGGGGATGCTGGGCTCTTGCTCTCCATACTCGGTTCTAAGCCGAATCCGGTTCGTGCCTATGAGCTATCCCTGTGGGCTGCTCGTGAGCCGCTCACGTCTGATGCCAGGATCGCGGTTGAGCGCTGGATAGCTCGGGGCATCCCTGACTATGGAAACATCCCAGTGGTAAAGGCCATTTCCCCCGCTATCGAGGGGCTTCAGTGGATGAGCGAGTCTGATTTTCCGCTAAGGGTAGTGTGTTTTCCAAAGACTCACCTCTGGCCCCTTACCAAGGCGCAGATGCAGAGGCAACTTGGGGAGCCATCTGCGGTGCCAAGCACCGTGAGGTCGATAAGTCAGCTCTTTGGTTGGGTCTCAACGGCGTTACTGGATAGCGATGCGGCAGAGAGAGCCCGTGCGAAGCGCTTTGATACACTCCGTCGCGTCCTTCAGGAGAACCTGACGTCGATCAGGGCCTACACCTTTGGAGAGATCGACCAGGACCTCTTGATTCTCGGAGAATCCAAGGAGAACAGGATATGTGGTATCGTTACTCGGGTTGTGGAGACCTAGTGGAAGTTTCAAGGGGTATCACTCGCCGATGTGTGTGATGTGTTGGGAGAGCGGGGGGGGGGCGTGCCAGATAATGTGGCGCAGGTAGGCGGTATATATTCAGGTAATGCCAAGGTGCCAAACATGTGACCTGGGACAGTAGGGATTGCTTTGCTGTCCCTTGCCCCCTGGTGTGAGGATCCGTGGTTTCTTTTCCCTGCAGGCGTACCCCCAGAAGCGAAATAATAGCTAGACCTATTAAAATTGATAGGGTATCCTATCAAAAATGAAGAATATAATTACGCTCAATTTTATCAACCTCTTAAAGGCGAGGATTGAGTCTGGCACCGATCTGGTGCAGGTCATATTGGGGCCCCGACAGGTTGGGAAGACCACGACCACGCTACAACTGCTAGAGGAGCATTATCGGTCTAACTCACTCTATGTGAGCGCCGATAGTGTGTTCAATGCCGATAGCGGCTGGCTACGAAGCCACTGGCAGGTGGCGCTCCAGGAGCAGAGGATTCTGGTCATTGACGAGATCCAGAAATGCTTCAACTGGGCTGAATCGATCAAAGCTCTGTACGATGAGACCAAACGCGAGAAGAGGCACCTTACCTGCGTTTTACTGGGGTCAAGCTCGCTCGAGATTCAAAAGGGACTTTCGGAGAGCCTCACCGGTCGCTTTCAGCTGATTCGAGTTCCGCATTGGAACTTCGCTGAATCGCGGCTGGGCTATGGTTTAAGCTTCGATGATTTTCTGCACTACGGAGGCTATCCCGGATCCTACGAACTGATAGGAACAAACGAGTGGTATGACTACGTGAAAAACTCAATCATATCCACCGTAGTCGAGAAGGACATCTTGCAGTTTAGTAAGGTAAAAAATCCGGCGCTCTTTAGGCAGGCCTTCGAACTACTCATCTCGTATCCGGCGCAGGAGATATCGTACACGAAGCTACTTGGCCAGCTGCAGGACAGGGGGAACGTCGAGCTCATTAAGCACTACATTAGTCTGTACGAGGGGGCATATTTGATTAAGACCTTGGAGAAGTACTCTCCGAAGGCGGTCAAGGTGAAGTCTTCGTCGCCTAAGATTATTCCCCTCGCCCCGGCCCTAGGGTATTTACCGATTCGAACTCGTTTTTCGACAGAGGAGCGCGGACGGGCGTTTGAAGCTCTGGTTGGTGCGCAGCTTTTACGAACCGGTGAAGAGCTCTTTTACTGGCGAGAGGGGAACGCAGAGGTCGATTTCATCCTCAAGAAGGGGCAAGCACTGTGGGCGATCGAGGTTAAGAGTGGGAGAAAGAAAAGCGCGGCGGGTTTAGATCTTTTTAAACGAAAAGTTCCAAGCGTCCGACCCATAGTCATCACGGTAGATAACTATGAGAGCTTTGAGAGAGGTCCGATGGAGTTCTTGGAAGGGGCATGGGTTTGATGGAGGTCGCTTCAGGTAGCAGGAAGACCGACCTCGTAAATCACTAGCACAGCATCGGATAAGTTCAGACGCCTCTTCTCTGGTACAGTGTAGTTTCAAAACAAACAGAATCGAGCAGGGGCCCGTAGCGGACCGCTTCGGCGGAGGTTAGGAACTTTAGGGAGGTATTGCTCAGAGATGTACCATGCACCAGGGAGGGGGGCACCAGGGAGGGGGCACTATTGGAAGGGGCTAACGTCACATTCGATTCACCGTTCGCCATACCGTTGGTACGAGGTTCTCGTGCCCGTTTTTTTAGGAGTCCCCTCATGGTAGCTTTCGCGCCCCCCAAATTGACCGCCCCGCAAACTCCAACCGATCAACAGCCCAAAGATTCACGTCTCCCAGCCTCCGAGATACCGGCATTTGTCGCTGGGTATGTTGGTGTGCTCATCGATCTCGCCTCAGGGAAGGATCCGTTAACGACCCTTAAAAGTTCGATGACAAAAGCCATCCTCGCGGCCGGCGGCGTGAGCGATATCCGCCAGCAGCTTATGAGAGCCGCCCTTGCGCCATCATCTCCGGAGACTCCGGTTACCAACGAACTGCCGCGGATGATGGAGCCAAAAACGTAGGATCAGGCCTTGATAGGTAGTCGGTGGGAGGTCTCTGAAAAGGCTGGGTGGAAATGTGGTGTGCAGGTCATAAACCTGACAGTTCTGAGAGGTTATGGGAAATAACGAGCCGAAGCTGAAGCAGCGAGTGCGTTTTTCGAGATAAGGCAAGGGGGGAACACTCTTTCGGGTGCCTCCTGGTTTTGGTTTGTAGTGGTTTTTCGTAATGCCAGCGCTTCGTGATGAACGAACTAAAGTTCCGGACAGTCGTAGCCCCGCGCTGCCGATAAAGGAGAGCTCACTCCCTGAGGTTTCAGCGCCGCAAGCCCCTCGCTCACGAGAAGAGATCCGAGCAACTATCCAACAGAGAGCTGTCGAACCCCCACAGGCGAGCTCCTCAACCATCAGTGACGCGTCCATCGCGGCGTCTCTCCAGGCGCTTGCGCAGCAACAGGAACAGTTCACTCAGAAGGTACTAACGCCCGCTCAGAGCCTTAAGACGGGAGCTGAGCGAAACCTGGCATCCAGCGAGAAGCAGCTCGCGGAGTGTGGAGTCACGGCGTATATCACCGGGCTTACCAGCGCCTCGGAGGAGGCGGTCGCGGTTGATCGCAAAGATCTCGCCAACAAGACCGCGCACGCCGAGAAGTTGAAGAAGGTATACGAGTCCTCCCTTGAGACGAAACGCGCCGCTGAGGAGATGCTCCTCACCGCTAAACGCGCCGAGGCTCAAGGTTTCACTCGCGAAGCAGCGGCGATGCGCAAGGGGGCGACCGATCTCCTGCGTCAGGCAAGTGACGGGCTCAAGGGACACAAGTCGCTCGATGCCAAGCAAGCTGCTGAGACTATGGCGGGATTGCGGAAGCTCAACCAAAAACTTGAGACCGCCGTAAATCGGGCCGAGTGGGGAGAGACCATCGCGGGAGGTGTGAAGGAGACTGCCCATACGGTCGGTGTTGGTGTCGGATTCGCCTTGGGTGGACCAGGTGGTGGCGCAGCGGTGAACCAAGGTCTACGGATGATAGAGGGTGCCACCGAGGAGAGTATGCGGGTCGCGCTCGGTGAGAAGAGCTGGAAGGAGGCTGGGGCTTCGTTTCTTGAGCGTTCTCAGGATGCCCTTGTGGAGAGCGCGATTACCGGTGTTTCTGGCGCGGCGGGGCAGAAGATCGGCGCCGTCGTTCAGAAGTTGAAAGGACCGACGATTGCGAAAGTGGTTGATATCGTAAGTTCCGGAACCGTGCAATCGGCGGGAACCGGCGTTCAGATCGGGTATGAGTACGCCAAGGCGCACAACGAGTTTCAGAAGGAGCACGGAAAACTCACTGGACCGGAGCGTGATCGCGCCTACGCTGAGTTCATGACTGAGCGTGGATTATCACTTGGGGAGGTCAGCAAAAAGTTGGGTATCAGCCTTGTGGCCGGTGCCGGCGCCAAGGGAGCGTTTCACACCGTTGAAAACCTGGTCTCCACCGGAGCGCTGAAGCGCGCAAAGCAGGTGGTAGTGTAGTGCTTCACCGGAAACCGAACATTTGACGACCTGAAATAAGCTACTATCCTCGTGTCAAAAAGACAGGAGGAATGAGATGAGCAAGGGAAGAAAGAAGAGGCAGTAC
>JAULVA010000245.1:15857-24433 GCA_032111275.1 Bdellovibrionota bacterium | reverse complement strand
TACGCTCTCTATTTGCATGCCCTACTCGACATTGGAGCCAATCAAATCAAAACTCGCGACCTCCGTACAGAGCAATCGTCTTGAGGTAGACAGCGCATTGTCTCGACGAATGCAAACCAACATCAAGGAAACGGTCTGTGAGGTGAGCGTGCAGCTCGCCCGCGGATCGGTGAAGCTCAAAGACCTTTTGAAGTTGGAAGTAGGGGATGTGTTGAGCCTTGAGACAATGCCACACGAGGAGGCTCGTATCATGGTTGAGGGTACTCCTAAGCTATACGGCCACGTTGGCTCTTTACACGGTAGCAGAGCGGTACGAGTAAGTCGCGCTATTCCCAAAATTGATCTGATTAACATTAGGAATAAAGAGGAGATGATTCGCCATGGCAGATAATGAGATCGAGCAAGGACTAGAAGGTGTCGCTGCCGCCGCTGGTGAAGTCGCCGAGGCCGCTGCCGCGGCAGCTACCGCAACCGGCGCTGCCCCCGCGCAGGCCGCGGCGCCGAAGAGGCAGAATTCGAGAAATCTTGAGTTTCTCATGGATGTCTCCCTTCAGGTTTCCGTTGAGGTAGGTCGGGCGCGAATGACTATCAACGACCTACTCCAAATGGGAGCCGGCTCCGTTGTTGAGCTTGAGAAGCTCGCGGGAGAGCCACTTGATATTTTTATTAATGGTAAACCGGTGGCTCGTGGTGAGGCGGTTATCGTCAATGAGAAATTTGGTGTTCGCCTTACTGATATTATCTCGCCGGAAGAGCGGGTCGAAGGTATCGCTTAAAGGATGTGGTGGGTGTCATGAAGACGCGTTGTTGGTGGTGTGTTGTTAGTCTCTTTATGGCACTAAGTGTGCTTACTCCTCGGATAGAGGTTCGCGCTGACGAGTCGCAAGCGCGCGCGTGGAGCGCTCCAGCGGCTCAGGGAGGCCCGACGGTTGACTCCTTCAACGGCCAGAGTTCGGCTCTGCGCATGGTAGGAGGACTACTTCTTTGTTTGGGCGTGCTTGGGTTCGGAGTTCATGTCTACAAGAAGTACGTTCTGCCTCGTTCATTATGCTCTCAACGTCGTTTGCAGATCGTTGAGCGCCTTCAACTTTCTCAAAAGAACGCGCTTGTGCTGGTGAAGCTGGATAACAAGGAGTTCTTGATGGCGACCGGCTCCGATTCAAGTCGGCTGGTTCCTCTATCTTCGCATACTAACGAATTATTTGAGGAAACGCTCTCTTCGGCGTGCGATGAAGTAGGTGAGTACAATGCTTAGGATGGTCATCACCATTATCCATCTTGTGGCGTTAATTGCCATAACCGTCATCGCCTCTACCGAGGCGATGGCACAACAAGCTCCGCTGCCTGATCTCTCCATCTCGGTGGGTGGTAGTGAGCTCGCGGGAGGGGGTAGTGTGGCGAGCAGCCTCAAGATCGTGCTTTTGCTCACTGTGCTGTCGTTCGCCCCAGCGATGATCCTCTGCATGACCTGCTTTACCCGTATCGCGGTTGTTCTAGGAATGACCCGCACAGCGCTTGGCACGGCGACACTCCCCCCGAATACCGTCATCACCGGACTGGCGCTGTTTTTGACCCTGGCGATTATGGGACCCGTTTTCGAAAAGAGCTACGACCAAGGTATTAAACCCTATCTTGATGGACAGATGGCCCAGGATGAGGCGATAACGAAAACGCTTGGCCCGCTCAAAGAGTTTCTCGTCAAGCACTCCCGAGAGAAGGACCTGGCGTTATTCCTTCAGATAACCCGATCCGAACAGCCAAAGGACCCGGCCGATGTTCCGTTTTTCGTCGCGGTCCCTGGATTCGTTTTGAGTGAATTAAATGCGGCGTTTCAGATCGGGTTTCTTATCGCGTTACCATTTCTCGTGCTCGACATGGTTGTTTCATCCGTGTTGACCTCGATGAGCATGATAACGCTGCCGCCAGTTGTAATCTCGTTACCCTTGAAGCTGATGCTCTTCGTGATAGTCGATGGGTGGCACTTAATTATCAGCTCTCTCGTGAAAACCTATCGAGTATAGAGGAGGAGAAACCATGAATATCGATGATTACCTCCGTTTAGGTCAGATTAGTATTGAGACAGCGCTCTATACCTGCGCGCCCATTCTGGGGTTTGGATTGGTGGCCGGATTACTTGTCAGTATATTCCAGGCAGCGACCCAGATTAATGATCCAGCGCTCGCGTTTATACCGAAGATTGGGGCCGCCATCGTCGGGATGGTGCTGTTCGGGCACTTCATGATCAATCGCATCGCGGGGTTCACTATCTTTGTGTACAGCCAGATCGCTAATGTCGCTCCTAACTAGTAGAGAGGTACGAGCTCGTGGACGCTGAGGCACTTCACACAGTTCCGCA
This sequence comes from Bdellovibrionota bacterium, assembly GCA_032111275.1. Lineage (GTDB taxonomy): Bacteria > Bdellovibrionota_C > UBA2361 > UBA2361 > OMII01 > OMII01. The sequence continues at coordinate 22,077 of JAULVA010000245.1, read as the reverse complement.
CCTTATGCTTGAACGCCTCGACGTTGGGTGGACGTTCATCCTATTACTCATGCGCCACGTTACCTTTTTGATGCTCGTGCCTGGCATCGGTGGCGGACTGAGTGGGATCGCCTTACGGTATCCGGCGGCTATTGTCTTTACCTTCGCGGCTTTCCGAATGGAAGGGGTTATTCCCGTGCCCGCGGACATGTTCACGATGGGATTACAACTTTTCGCAGAGATGATTCTTGGGGCAGTGATCGGCATGATTCCCATTCTTATCGTGTCCGGTGCTCAAACCGCGGGTCATGTGGCGAGTGGAACGATGGGATTAAACGGGGCGCAGCTCATCGATCCCACAACTCAGGCGTCATTGCCCGATCTGGCCCGAATCTATAGCGATCTCGCGATACTGATCTTTCTCCTCGTAGGAGGGCACCATGTTGCGGTGTACCAGATCGCTGGGCTCGAATCCACCATTCGCCCAGGTAGTTTCATCTTAAGCGCGCAGGGGATTAGCACCCTGATTGACCAGAGCGCCGCTATATTTCACATCGGGGTGATGATCGCCGCCCCCGTTATTGTGGCGCTGTTGCTCACCAATTTTGTGCTAGCGGTCATCTCCAAAGCAGTTCCGACCGTGAACATCTTCATTATTAGCTTCCCGCTTACGGTGGCAGTTGGTCTTGGGATCTCGGTGGTAGCCCTTCCCGAGGTAGGACACTATCTTACGCGTCAATTCCCACGGCTGGAGCCGTTGTTCAGCGCGGCTATCAGCTGACATCCGATGGAAACCGCGTGGCGCCGACGGACGCTGGCGGAACTCTGACACCTCGGCCTAGCTAACCACCCACAAACACGTAAAAAAGCGGTGGCATGTCTCTTGCCTAGTCTCTTGGTGGAGCAGCGCGTGTCAAACGCCTGTCGATCCACCGTTTATGACGCACGTATACTCGAGATAGCGCAGGATGGCCTCCGAAAGTTTACCCGAACAAAAAACCGAAATGCCCACCGACCGGCGGCTGGGCGAGCTTCGGAAAGAGGGGTCCGTATACCAGTCGATCGACATCGTGCATGTCATGGTGCTGACCGCGGGATTTCTCGCGCTCAATCTCTCTTGGAATTTGCTCTACAACGACATGCGGTATGTGTTCACGAAATCATTCACCATGATTGGAGAACGTCCGTCGTTTGAGCTTAATGACCTTACCAGCGGATTTATCCGACTCGTCCTTCTCGTGCTTCCAAACCTTTTAATAATCACTGGTATCGTGAGTGTGGTCGCCGTACTCGCGGTTATGCTGCAAACAAATTGGAATAAAAGAGATAAGTGGATCAAGCTGCGGTGGGACTTTGTTAATCCGGTTAAGGGATTCCAGCGTATCTTTTCGATCGCCGGTCTCGTAAACACCTTGAAAGCCATCGTTAAGCTTGGTGTCGTTCTTCCTATCGGGTATTGGGCTCTTGAGGGATTGGCGCCGATGATGGTGCAACTTATTCACTCCTCCGTGCGCGATGTACTCGCGCTCACCGGATCCGCGGTGAGTACCGTATTCTGGAAAATTATGTACATCTTCGTGGCTCTCGCTGTCGTTGACTGGGTGTGGGGCAAATTCCAATGGCTTAAAAAAAATAAGATGACCAAGGAAGAGGTCAAAGAGGAGCGTAAGTCCGTCGAGGGTGATGAGATGATGCGCCGAAAGATGATCTCGAAGGGAATGGCCCGTATCGCTCAGAAGCTTAAAAAATCTGTGCCACAGGCTGATGTTATCGTGACCAATCCGACCCATTACGCGGTGGCGCTTAAATATGATCGAGAGAACCACTCCGCGCCTATCGTCGTCGCGAAGGGAACCGACTTCATCGCGCAGCGAATTAGAGAGATCGCGAAGGAGCACAACATCCCAATTCTTGAACGAAAGGCGCTGGCGAGGGCGCTGTTCGCCTCTACTGAGGTAGGTAGCGAAATTCCCCGCGATCTCTTCAAAGCGGTTGCGGAGGTTTTAGCGTTTGTATACAGACTCAAGAGGCCTCGACCTCGTGGAACGGCATCATCGTAAAGGTTTGTAAGGTATGACGACATCAGCTTTGGCGACCGCCCCCACATCCTCAAGGTACAATCACCTTCTCGTTCCCGCGGCGATCGTCGGGATCTTGGCGATACTGATCTTCCCATTGCCAACAGCGATCCTAGACGTATGTATCGCGCTTAATATCGTCGTTTCGCTGATTATTCTCTTCACCTCTTTGTATGTTGAGAAGCCTCTTAAATTCTCATCATTTCCAGCGATTCTACTCGTAACCACGCTTTTTCGCTTGGCCATGAACGTGGCCTCAACCCGTCTCATTCTTTTGAATGGAAGCACCGGTATGGACGCGGCGGGTCACGTCATTCAAGCGTTTGGTCAGTTCGTAGTTGGAGGAAACTACGTTATCGGAATCGTGATGTTCATTTGTATTAACCTCGTGAACCTGAAGGTGTTGACGAAAGGTTCCTCACGTATCGCTGAGGTCGCCGCTCGATTCACGCTTGACGCGATGCCAGGTAAGCAGATGGCGGTGGATTCCGATCTCAATATCGGACTGATTACCGATAAAGAGGCGAGAACTCGGCGTAAGGAGTTGGCTCAGGAGGCTGAGTTCTATGGAGCTATGGACGGTGCCGCGAAATTCGTGGCTGGAGACGCGGTTGCCGCGCTCTTTCTCGTCGCGATAAATATCGTGGGTGGACTCCTTATCGGCATCGTCCAAGCCGGTATGGATTGGAGGGAAGCCGCTCAGACCTACACGATCCTCACCATCGGTGAGGGTCTTGTCGCACAGTTGCCCTCTATCATCATCTCCGCGGCGGCTGGTCTTATCGTAGCGCGAGCCGCCTCGGGAGAGGACCTCGGTAATGAGCTCGTGGGTCAGTTGGGACAGAACGCGAAGCCTTTATTTCTTACGTCGGCGGTGTCCTTCGGTTTGGCTATCTTGCCAGGCCTTCCGTTCGTTCCCTTCATGCTCCTCGCCGCGGGAACGGGTGTTCTTGGCTTCATGAAGAGAAATGCCGCGGAAGCGGTTCGGCTCAAGGCTGAGGCCGAGGAGAAGACCAAACTGCCGGAGAATGCTGGACCGAAGCCCGGTAGCACCGAGGAGGTTACTACCCTTCTGGCGGTGGATACCCTTGAGCTTGAGGTGGGGTACGAACTTGTACAGGTGGTTGAAGGAGGCGACCTCGTTGAACGAATCCGCTCGATTCGACGACAGTTCGCTATTGATTACGGATTTATCGTTCCACCTATCCACATCCGGGATAACGTTCGGATTAAATCAAATGAATATCGCTTCATGTTGAAGAATACCGTTGTTGGATCAGGTGTTCTTAAGCCTCATTACTTGCTCGCGATGGATCCCGGTAATGTGAGCAACCCGGTGAATGGCATTCCAACCAAGGAACCCTCCTTTGGACTTGACGCTCTTTGGATCGCGGAGGCTGATAAGGAGCGGGCGCAGTTCTCTGGCTATACGGTCGTGGATCTCTCTACTGTGGTGACAACGCACATCACCGAGCTTGTTCGTTCTCATATGCACGAGCTGCTTGGTCGTCAAGAGGTGCAACATCTTATCGACACGATGCAAAAGCAAGCGCCAAAGGTTGTTGAGGAGCTCATCCCTGGAGTGATGACGATCGGCGCTGTTCAGCAGGTGTTGGCTAATCTGTTGAAAGAGCAGGTGAGCATCCGGGACCTTCGCACTGTGCTCGAGACTCTGGCAGATTGGGCTCCATCGGTGAAGAGTCCTGAGAAGTTGGCGGAGTTCGTACGCCGGAAGTTCTCTCGGGCGATAACCGCCAAATACATTACCCCTGATGGCGTTCTCCCGCTGGTCAATATGACTGGTGGTCTTGAGCGTGAAATGGGGGAGGCTTTGCAGCAGACAGATGAGGGTTCATTCCTCGCTCTTGAGCCAGGGCTCGCGCAGATGATTATCAACAAGCTCGCGCGCGCCTCTGAGAAATTCGGCGAGATCGGCCAGACCCCAGTTCTTCTCGCGCCAGCTCATCTACGCCCAGCTGTATTTAATTTCGTGGACCGATTCGCCCCGGGTTACGCGGTTATTAGTCATAACGAGGTCGCTCCTAACACCAAGGTACAGTCCCTCGGCGTCATTGGCTTGGACGAGTAGGGAACGCGGGGAATGAGAATGAGGGACACGGTTTTTTGAAATAAGGGATGAGGAGACAACGGGTTAGGGGGGCTGCCCGGTGTTGTGAAGGATTTGAGGAAGATAGGCGAGTCAGAACGGCGGGAGTATGAATCAAAACAAGGAGCATAAAGGCATGGAGCAAGAACCTGGAACACGGATGACCATGGAAAAACGATTGAAATCAGTAGGTAAGTCACGTGCGGTTACGCGTGTCATCAGCGTGACGAGTGGAAAAGGCGGCGTTGGAAAGACCCATACTGTGACCAACCTAGGGATATCATTAGCTTCTTTGGGATACTCCGTGTTGGTGCTCGACGCCGATCTCGGATTGGCGAATGTAGATGTGCTCCTGAATCTAAAGCCCCAAGGAACTCTGCACGATGTGCTAAAGGGTTCGTCGCGCCTGGACGATATACTCCTTGAGGGGCCGGGTGGCATTTCCATCATTCCGGCCGCCAGCGGTGTGGAGGAGCTCCATGAGCTTCGGTCTGAGGAGAAGTTACTGTTGTTGGAGGAGATAGAGAGGATCGCGTATCGGTACGACTATCTTCTCATCGACACCCCAGCGGGCATTGGATCGGACGTCATGTACTTCAATAGCGCGGCGGCTGAGGTAGTTTGCGTGATTAATGGTGAGCCGACATCTCTCACTGATACGTACGCGCTCATCAAGGTTTTGAGCACGACGTACGGGGAAAAGAATTTTTCGGTAGTGGTGAACAACGTTGCTGATGAGACAGAGGCGGCGGCGGCATTTAGAAAGTTGACCCGAACGGTAGAGCGGTTTTTGAAGGTTAAAGTGCGGTATCTCGGATGGGTTCCGGCGGACGGAACGGTTCGAGATTGTGTGATGCGGCAACAAGCTATCTCAGCGGAATTTCCGTCGAGTAGGGCTTCGTTATCACTGGCTGGGATAGCCCGCAAAGTAGCTGAGCAAAAACCTGAGGTGACGGTGAAAGGAGGAATGCAATTCTTCTTTCGACAACTTCTGGAGATGACGTCGTATGGCGAAGAAGCAAGCTGCTAAGGTGAGGGGCACGCGAACCAAACGGTTCACGTTTTTAAAGACCCTCTGTTGTGTGACGATCCTGGTGGCGTGTTTTATTTTGTTTATCGGCGGCGTACGCGAAGGGGTGCGAACGAGTAAGATCATCTATCACTGTGTGGCTGCGTCACTCGGGATAGGAGCGGTCTTCGGAGTCGCGCTCTGGGCAATGACGAACTATGAGGAGATAAACGGTGGTCAAGCCTAAACGTTCAGCCGTAGAAGCATACAGAAATATCGACGAGTTCGAGCGCGAAGAGCTTATTCGCAGCTATTTGCCCCTTGTCAAAAAAGTTGTGCACCGTCTGTCGGGGCGCCTGCCTAAGGATGTCGATCTTCAGGAGATGCTTAACTCCGGGATAATCGGGCTCGTAGACGCTCTCGAAAAGTACGACTCCAAGCACGAGACAAACTTCAGCACGTACGCCCAGTTCCGTATTCGTGGAGCGATTCTCGACAGCTTCCGTTCTCAGGATTGGTTGCCACGCTCCCTCCGTTTTAAGTCGCACAAGATCGAGCAAGCATATCACCGTATTGAGCAACGACTGGGACGCCCCGCCTCTGACGAAGAGGTAGCGAGTGAGCTTGGTGTTTCGATCGAGGAGCTTCAAGGACTTCTCGGAGAGGTTGGGAGTATCGTCATGTTGAGCTTTGAGGAGCTCGGCTTTGGTCACGGAGAGGAACGCTTCCAAGCCGAGGATTGGCTCGCGAGTAAGGGGCAGGATCCTCTTAACCGCTTGCTCGGGCATGAGAAGGTCGGTGTGATCGCCCGGGCTCTTGACCGTCTCCCAGAGAAAGAGCGATTGGTGATCAGCCTCTACTTCTACGAGGAGCTAAACCTCAAAGAGATCGGTGAGATCTTAGGAGTCACGGAATCTCGCGCCTCTCAGATCCGTTCTCGAGCTCTTATCCGTCTTAAGAACTATTTACGCAAAGCGGTCTAAGCCGCGCGCCTCCTTGCCAGGTGTGTCGTTACGCGAGCTGTAAGGGAACTACGTATTTCACAAC
>JAULVA010000245.1:15071-15847 GCA_032111275.1 Bdellovibrionota bacterium | reverse complement strand
CCTCCATAAAGCTGCGGATCTCGCGCAAGAGTCGGTAGCCGATTTGGCGAAGGTTATTCCCCAGTCGGAAGTGACCGAGACTCACACCCTTGATGAGTATCTCGCCGCTCTCAAAAAACAGGATTTCGATGTGGTCGTCCTCGACTATGACATGCCCGAGGTTCAGGCTCAGGAACTCTTAGCGCAACTGAAACTACAAGATAGTGAACCTGATGTCCTTCTTATCTCCTCCTGTAGTGACCCCGCGATCATTCGGAGTATCGCCAAGGCTCAAAAGCGATACGTAGTGCGGGAATCGGGCTGGGTAGACGCAATGGGACACGCCATTCGCGACATGCTCCGTATTCGACGTCTTGAGGACGAGATGGCTCAGATTCGCGCTCGGCTGACGGAAGCGAATCAGAAGCTTGAGGTTCGAAATAAGCGGCTCGATGATTTCTGCGCCACAATAGCTCACGATATACGGGGTCCTCTCGCGGGTTTGATTTTAAAGGTTGAGTACATCCTTGAGACCCAGGGTGGGCATTTCGATGAACGCACAGTCGCTCTCCTTAAGCGCTCGGTTGATTCGACCCGCCGTCTGGTAGGCGTTGTGCAGGCGATGTATGAGTTCGCGAAGATAGGCTTCAGTGGGGCGCGGTTTTCACCTACGGCCCTCACACCGCTTGTGCGCGAGGTCATGGCCGATATCAACATCGATCGATCCGAAGACGTTGGCGTGAAGATGCATAAACTACCGGTCGTATGGGGCAGCGCTGACCTCCTACGGCGAGTAT
>JAULVA010000245.1:4987-15061 GCA_032111275.1 Bdellovibrionota bacterium | reverse complement strand
TTATTTTGGGATAATCCTATGGATACATTTGAAAAATCCCCTGATAAAGTGATAATTAGTTGAAGAAATCGATATGGATTATAATTATTAATTTATTTACCAACGCGATTAAATATAACCACCGTGAGAAGGTTGAGATCTCGATCTCATTTGATGGTATCATCCAGCGTGGTATCGGTGAGTTCGCTCAGATAACGGTTGGAGATAACGGCCCGGGAATCTCCCCGGGTGACGCTGGCCGTGTGTTCAATATGTTCGCTCGTGGAAACGGGGCGGAACGGGGAGCGGATGGGCTTGGTATCGGGCTCGCCATCGTTCAAAGGATCGTAGAGCTTCACCATGGACAGATAGAGTTGACCTCTGAACCTCATGAGGGAGCTCGGTTCACGATACTCCTTCCGACCGGTCCCATCGAACCACTTAAGGTGTAGGGTACCCTCGTTTCACGTAGACCCAGCTCACCCCGAGGAGTACCGCCCAGGTCATAGCTACAGCCAAAAAAAGCCCCCCATTAAGGATCGGGAGTTGGTGAGCCACTACCGCTTTCAGGGTGACGCAGAAATCAAAAAAATTCCCCAGAGCTAGGGTAAAAATAACCCCAGGGTGCTTACCTGGATGGAGAGCCGCAATGCCGGCGCCGAAGGCGAGCGCTACGAGGAATCCCCCTAGGGTGCCGAAGACCGTTTGAAGCTCGGGCGAAATGGCCGTTGTAGGCAAACTCGACACGAGCAACCATGAAGCGGGATAGAAGATCGCTGAAAGCCCGCACATAGCGAAATAAGCCGCGCTGGCCCACAAAACCGTCCTGACAAACTTTAGTTGCGTCTCGTTCATAGGTGTCTCCGAATAGCTCTTAAACCCTCAGCCTAGGGGGTATCCTCTATCGATCGAATGTAGTAAGCCGCGCCGAGAATCCGAGGCTCGGTGAGTTTCTCAAAAGATCGGCCAGCTCCGCTGAGATAACCTTCGACTTCGCTTTCTCGCTCGCGGTCGATTATGACCAGGCACGGGCAGGTTGATGACTCGAGTAAACCTCGCAGCTGCTGTACCGCATCCGCGCTTGGCAGCGAGTCGAACTTCGCTTTCGGATACATAAGAGGATACATCGACTCGCGAACGTCGACATACAGGTTAGAGATATTCCTTACCTGCAGCACCTCTTCGCGTTGCACAGGTAGGTGGTGAATCCAGGTGTTAACCGTAAACTTGCGTCGGTCGACCTCCTTTACGTACTCATAGTTCCATACCCCCCATGGCCACAGCAGCGCCGCAATCACCGGAATAATAATCCAAGGTGAACGCAGTCGAACTATGCGGAAGAGGGCATCGAGGCCGAAGGCACACGCGATTGGGCCAAGGATCGAGAAGACGATGAGGTGAGGGGAGAAGCTGCCCTCTACCATCATCATAGAGCCTAGAACTGTGAACACCCCCGTGGATAGCAACAGCACAGCGAATGAGTCACCGCGCAAAGATTTAAAGAGCAACACCAACCCACCAAAGATAGCGAGAATATTGCTCCAGCGCTCGAACAAGCCCCTGCTTCCTCCATACTGTACGGCCGCATCACGACTGTAAAAGAACGAGACGGTGTGCTGGAATTGCTGCCACAGCAGAAGAAGTGGAGATACCGTCTGCCCATCCGGCCCCGGGGTCGAGGGGGATAGTAATTCACCTAAAATAAACTGGGAGTGGAGCCTTGAGCTCGATGGAAACCCCGCGTGCGCCACGTGAATGATCTGCGGACCGAGGGCTAGTAGGACTCCCACGCCCACTAAAAAGCAGATCTTGAGCGCCCCAGCCACAACGCCGCGCCTCCCCGATTGGGCTTTAAAATCTGATGAAAGAAAATTAGTTAGCAGCGCGACGCCGACCGCCGCGGGAAGGACGTGAGTAGCGGAGTAAGCCATCACCGCCAAACCAAGAGCTATTCCAACGAGGCAGAAACTAAGCCAAGTCTTTCTTCGCAGGCTATTAGAATATGTCCAGAAGACGAGGGCAGACATGAACACAGCGTGGATATATGTGAATCCCGTCCGCGAGAAGTGAACGTGTAAATGAAACGGCGCCACGGTGGCCAGGAAAAATACTACCACTCTGGCGCCGTATAAGGGATAGAGGGCAAGAGCGCCCAACAGGATCGAAAGAAGTCCTGACGTCGCGGAGGCCAAACGGGCTGACCAAAGGGTGTTTTCTCCCGTTATTTGGGCTCCCAGGCTCCCGAGCCACGGTCCAAGGTTGCAGTGACCCCCGTATCCGTTAAAGCCCCACAATGGCGAGGGCGCACCGGGCTTAAGAAAAGAGGGGTAAAGATAAACGGCCGCACCAGACTCGTCGTTATGAATGTATGCCGGAAAGTCCGTAAGCGCGGTTGTTCTGATCACAGCAGCGGCTGCAAAAAGCAGAAGGGCCGCTATCACAAAGCCAGTTGTCCCACGCTGGCCCGGGGGATTAGACCATAACCGAAAAAGCGCAGAAGGTCGTGATGAAACCACAGGGAGAACTCTATAAAAACTGAAGTGACGCTAGCAAAGGTTACAATAGGAAGATCAATTCATTTTCGCAAGTAGCTGATCTTTGGTAGGCGGCCGAATACCTATCTCCGAAATGCGATGAGGAGTAAGTGTTTGCACGAGTCGCAGACTACGGTTGTGGCGCCGTGAGCGAGCATGCCGCGGTTTAAGTACTCGTCCAAGATCTTCATACCTTATTCCGCTGCATAGCCACATAGGCCGCGCTGGTCCATAAAACCGTCCTGACAACCTTTTGTTGCGTATCGTTCATAGGTATCTCCGGGTGGGTTTCTAACCCCCAGTCTAAGGGGTATGCTCTATCGGGCGAAGGACCTCAAAATAAGGAAAAGCTCGTGACAAAGATTGACCTTACAGGAAAATGCGTGTGGCTGACCGGAGCTAGTAGCGGTATAGGCGAGGCGTTGGCGTATGAGTTAGCTCGTCGGGGGGCCAAGGTCGCGATCACCGCGCGAAGAAAAGAGCTCTTGGACGCGATGGTCGCTACGATCTCGGCCTCCGGAGGGACGGCGTACAGTTATCCCGGAGATGTTCTCAACCTTGAGGAGATGAAGGGCATAGTCGCATCAATTGAGGAGACCGTTGGGCCGATCGATATCGCCATTCCGAACGCGGGAACGCATCTCTTCACCAAACCGGAGCAGTTCGACAGCGCGGAGTATCTCTCCATTATGCAACTGAACTTTGGAGGGGTGCTTCACTGTCTGGAGGCTGTTATTCCGCGCATGGTGGTCCGTGGGAAGGGATACCTCGCGCCAGTGGCGAGTCTCGCCGGCTATCGGGGGCTTCCCCGAGCGGCGGCCTACGGAGCGAGCAAGTCAGCCCTTATTCATTTTCTTGAGAGTATTCGGTTCCATTTGCAGCCGAAGGGGATCACTATCTCTGTCGTGAATCCAGGATTCGTAAAGACCCCCCTTACCGATAAAAATGATTTCTACATGCCCTTTTTGATATCCCCGGAAAAAGCGGCGAGGATTATCTGTAATGGGATCGAACGAGGGAAGCGCACGATCGCGTTCCCTGTCCCTTTCTCCTGGGTCGTGGGGCTCGGGAAATTTCTCCCGGCGCCGGTGTATGAAAAGATAGTGAATCAACTGTGGTAAATGAATCGAGCAAAAATATCCTTGTTGTTGGGGGAGGTATCTCCGGCATAACCGCGGCCTATGTCCTCTCGCGACATCACCGGGTCACACTTCTAGAGAGGAATGACTATCTCGGGGGACACACGAACACTCGGGTTGTCCACGATCCGCTCAACCCTGAACTATCGGTGGATACCGGTTTCATCGTGTGCAATCCCCGAAACTACACAAATTTTTATCGATTCCTCGATCAGCTCGGCATCGAGCGGCAGGACTCGGACATGTCATTTGGCTTCTCGTGTGAGCGGACCGGTCTCCAATACATGGGCCCCTCCATCAAGGAATTCCTGATGGCGCCCGGCAACCTTCTTAATGGCAGGTTTTTGGGGATGGTGATCGAGCAGCAACGTTTTAATCGACGCGCGTTGAGAGACCTGCGGGATGGACAAATTGGTGAGCAACCGTTAGGCGAGTATCTCCGTTCCTTTGGCGCTAGTCAGTACTTCTTTGATCACTACCTAGCGCCCCTTATCGGGTCTATTTGGTCCGCGCCCGATACGAACGCCCTTGAGTTTCCGGCGCTTTCGTTCTTTACCTTCTTTCAGAACCACGGAATGCTTGAGATGAGTAAGCGACCGCAGTGGCAAACGATCGTTGGAGGAAGCCACTCATACCTTAAAGCTTTTAGGCGAGCATTTACGGGAGAGCTCCGCGTAGGAACGGCTGCTCAAGCTATTACGCGAGATGGGAATGGCGTGGTGCTCGCCCTCCACGGAGCTGAGCCTGAACGGTACGACGCCGTCGTCATCGCGACGCATGCGGACGAGGCGTTAAAGCTCCTGAACGACCCGAGCCCCGAGGAGAAAGCCGCGCTTGGGAGCTGGAGCTACAGCCGCAATAGGACTGTTCTTCACACAGATGACAAGGTGCTGGGACCGAAGCGTCGGTTGTGGGCGGCGTGGAATTATCGGCGCCGTCGCGACGCTCGGGCGGACTCTCCGGTCGCCATTACGTACTACATGAATAAGCTACAGCGACTACAAGCTCGGCGGGATTATTTCGTTACGCTCAACGGTGACGATTCCATCGATCCCCGCTCGGTACTCTACGAGGTGGAGTACACGCATCCGGTGTACACGCCGCAATCACCGCTTAGCCAACAAGCGATTCGAGAATTGAATGGCGCGCGCAATACCTATTTCTGTGGCGCCTACATGAGGTACGGATTCCACGAAGATGGCGTTATCTCGGCGTTGAACGTGACGCGTCAGCTGGGGATAGAGCTATGAAGTCACGGATAGTGTGGGGAGCGGTCGATCATTGGCGAAAAGGACCACGCGAACACTCTTTCAGCTATCCGGTCTTTACCTTCGCTTTTGATGTTGATGAGCTCTCGTGTCTGTCGGTCGCTCCACGTATGGTCGCCTACGAAAAGCGCGCGATCTTTAGCGTTCGCTCCGCCGATTACTTGCAGGGAGAGGGGGGGGTACGAGAGAAGGTCGAGCGTGTGCTTACCAGTCACGGGTGCGGCGAACCTCCTGCGCGTATTACGTTGATTACCTCACCGCGGTATTTTGGGTATGTGTTCAATCCGGTCAGCTTCTTCGCCTGCTTCGACGCGAACGACCAGGTCGTTGGTCTCATAACGCAGGTCAATAATACCTTTGGTGATAGTCATATCTATCCCTTGGTGTGCGCCCCTCAATCCATGCCGGTCGCGTGGAGCTTCGCCAAAGATTTCTTTGTGTCCCCCTTCTTCGATATGGAGGGGAGCTATGAGGTCGTCTTAGAGTCGGAGGGGGACCATCTCGCGATTCGAGTGGACCTGCACAAGGAGGGTGAGAAGGTATTCGCCGCTCGTCTTACAGGGGATGGACATCTTCTTTCTCGAAGACAAGTTGCCGCAACCCTTAGGAAATTCCCGATAACGTCGATGCTGACGATGCCTCGCATTCACGGACAGGCGATGCAGCTCTTCTTCAAGGCGCGCGCCCATGTACATACACGACCGAAGCCGACGAGCTCCTATACTATTAGGTCGAGACAGAATATCATCCACAAGGCTCGCCTTGGGCTCCTTTCGTTGTTGCGAAAGGCACGAGGCCCCACTCGATAGAATCATCTGTATTCATAGTAGGAGTATCCCATGCAGGTTGCTGAGAAGCGTTCGCCGGTTGCCCAGGAGGAGAGAGCGCCGCTCATGGTGTCTCCAGCGTTTCTTGAGAACGCGCGCCGTGGCGGCATGTACGATCTGGGCGAGTCCTACATGCGGGGCGATTGGGATACATCTGACCTCTTTGATCTCCTTTGTGCGGTCATGACCGGTGATGACCGTGTTCCCGTCACACTAAAAAAATTCAGTCCGAGGCTCCTTGTATCTCTGATTAAAGACCGTCTCATGAATCTCCAAGTAGGCGAGCGCGCTTTTGAGGTCGGTAAGCGTCACTACGACCTTGGGAACGACCTCTTTTCAAAGATGCTCGATAAGAGCTCTATGAGTTATACCTGTGGATATTGGCGAAATGCTCGCACACTTGATGAGGCGCAGGTGAACAAGGTGGATCTGCTCTGCAGGAAGCTCAAGTTGCGGCCCGGCATGCGGGTTCTCGACATTGGGTGTGGATGGGCAAACTTCGCTCATCACGCGGCGAAAAATTATGGTGTTTCCGTGGTCGGATTAACGGTCTCGAAGGAACAGGCCGCGTTAGCGCGTGAGCGTTGCGCGGGGCTGCCGGTTGAGATCCTGATTCAGGATTATCAAACGTTCTCTGGGGTGTTTGACCGTATCGTTTCGATCGAGATGATTGAGGCGGTTGGCCGCAAGAATATCCCCACCTTCTTTAACATGGTAGAGCGGTGTCTAGCGGACAAAGGACTCTTCGCTCTTCAGGTCATTTCAGCTGAGACCTTCTCGTTGCGGTCAAAAGCGGCGCTCGACCAGTTTATTATGTGGCTGCAGTACCGAATTTTTCCAAATGGTTGGATTCCATCCTTTCCATCGCTTATTGATCCAGCTCGTGGAAACCTCGTTGTTGAGGACCTACATAACTTTTCGGCTGACTACGCGACTACCTTGCGAGCCTGGAACGTCAATTTCGAATCAGCGTGGCCATCGCTCAAGGAGCGGTACGGGGAGGAGTTCCGGCGAATGTGGCAGTATTACCTAACAGGGTGCGAAGCGCTCTTTACCGCACGGATGGTGCAGCTCTATCAGATCGTATACTCCAAGGGGGGGGTACCGGGTGGATACGAGGCGGTGAGGTAGACACCGTGTCCTTGAAATGTCTAGCCGTATAGCGACGGGTGAGCGCCTCTTTAATCCACTTGGGAACATCTTTACTTGGCCGCTTACTTCAGGGATATTCTGACGATATATGGGCACTTTTAGGTTCTCACTCTGCGCGGTTTTGGTGTTCTCCCTCCTGAGCTTCATCGTTAATCACCGCGACCATGTATCACTGCTAGGTGGAGGGGACGAGGGGAGCTATATCGGTGCCGGTAAGCTAATGTCCCGCTCTCTTAGGTTTGTTTTTGATGACGCGGTCGCGGAACGTGGAAAGGGATATGTGCCAGCGAATACGTTGGTGCCGGATGGGTTCCAAGTTCACAAAGAGGATGTGTCTCCGGTGCAGGTGGCGTCTGGCTGGAACAAGGGATTTCCCTTTCTCTCTGTGCCGTTCTGGTGGATAGCGCCAGATAACGGGTGGCAGTTTCTGAACCCCTTGGCGGGCTCGGTGTCCATCGCTCTGATCTATTTTATCGGCGCCGCCGTCAGCGCGCCCTTCACAGGCCTGTGCGCCGCGCTTCTTTTGGGCACCAACTGGCTCCAGATTTGGTATTCTCGCTACCCTATGACAGAGGTAACGAGCCAAGCCCTTATCCTATCGATGGTTTTGGTCGCGGTGAAGCACTATAGGTCAGGACGTAAGACGTACCTGTTCTTATTTGCTTTGTTGGCGAGCCTATCCTCCTTCGTTCACTTCGCGAACGTTCCTATGTGGTTGCTCATAGGTATGGCGCTCTGTGTTCGTGATCTTGGGGTGCCTCCATTCGGCCGGTTTAGCTGGACGTTGAGCGGCATCCTCTCGTATTGTAAGGAGTTGAGGCTGAGCCGGTTACAGTTACGTTCTTTTGTGTCGACGAGTGTAGTATCGCTGTGTGTGCCAGCTCTAGCTACGGTTGGGTACTGGTTGTGCGACCCAGGCATACAGCGTTACACAAGGCTGGGCGCCAAAATGGCGAGAACAAGTGGTAGACTTTCGCTGCTTTGGGAATCAACTCTGATACGTCTCGAAAATTTGGCGCTCTTCATTCCTAGTCCCGTTTGGATTCTGCTTTTAATCGCTTGTGCTCTTTTGCTTACAAAGCGAGTGATTGAACGAAAGATGTGGTTCCTACTTGTTGGGCTCGGGCTTTTTTCCTTCCTGGTCATTGCAAGTACTGGCGTCGGGACGCCGCGAGTTCTGTATGTTGCTCGACGGAACGTGCCGGTCGTGTTGCCCATAATGTTTTTGATGAGTGCGCTGGCTCTGAACCAACTGCCGAGGCTCTCAAGATACTCGCGGATTGGCTACGGGTTTTCCACTTGCGTATTGTTAGGCTTGTGCGCGTTGCAGTTGGCAGCTTTTGCGCCTTTTCGGAGTTTAGATCAAGGAAGGGGTATGCCCGAGTTGCTGAGCACAATGAGAGATGAGCTCAAAGCGCGCAGCGATGGTCGTCCTCAGTTCGTCATTGTTCCAGGCGTTAGCTCCATTTTTAAATCTGGCATGCGATACGTCTACGACGTTCCAGCATTATCTTTTTCCAAGCATGTCACGCCGGAGCTTCTGAGCCGTATGCTGGCGGATGACCTTCAGATATTTATATTAGATGATTCAAGAGGGAGGATATCCTCATTAGTGAAGCAGACCCCTGGCGTCGAGATACTGCCGATATCCACTAACGTGATCGCGTGGCAGCACGCAAATCATCTCAAACCGACGGCATATCCACATGTGTCCAAGCTCGCTCAATTGAGGTTCACTTTTGGTGAGCTCGTTCAAAAGCGATAGGAAAGCGAGGACTGCTACGCATGGGGCGGTCATACCAAAGAGGGGGGGGGACTGACTCACGGTAGCGATAAAGGCACTGGTATCGTCCCAAGTTTTATATTTTTACACAGTTATTGTAAATGGTTAGGAGATTATTGGTAGGCTGGGCCGAGGGAGGGGGGGCCAGGCTCTCGCCGCGAGCCACTGTTAGCCCCGACGATCTTCAGCTAACGTATCGTACCTCTGATCTCAAAATCTCCCTCCAATCGCGTGAGTAGAGCAGTGAGTTGGTGTACCCTCGAACCACGAAAGGAAGCGCCCGTGAAGCTCATTATTCAGATCCCTTGCTTTAACGAAGAGAAGACCCTGCCCCTTGTCTTTGAGGGTATGCCGAAACACATTCCCGGCATTGATGTCATCGAGTATCAGATCATCGATGATGGTTCCACCGACAACACGGTAAAGGTCGCGCGCGCGTTAGGAGTGCACCACATCGTTTCAGCGGGGCGTGTCAACCGCCGGTGGTTAGGACGGGCGTTCAGAGCGGGTATCGATCACGCGCTCAAGCAGGGTGCCGATATCGTTGTGAATACTGATGGTGATAATCAGTATCCCTCTCGGTATATCGCTGATCTCGTCCGACCGATCGTCAACGGAAAAGCGGACATCGCCATAGGCGATCGCTCGCCCGGCAAGGTTCAGGAGTTCTCGTGGATCAAGCAGCGCCTGCAGGTGCTTGGTAGTGGTGTTATTGAATCTCTCACCGGGTTGCCAGTGAGGGACGCGGTGAGCGGCTTCCGCGCGTATAGTCGCGAAGCTCTCCTGAAGATTCACGTTCTTACTAACTACACCTATACCGTCGACACCCTCATCCAAGCCCACCAAAAAGGACTCGATGTTGAGTGGGTTCCTATCTCGGTTAACGCTAAAACTCGAGAGTCACGCCTTATCACGAGCCTCTTCGCGAAGGTTCGAAAATCAGGCGCGACCATCTTACGAATGGTTACCCTCTATCAACCGTTTCGAACCTTCATGCTATTTTCGGGCCTTTTTCTGGTTCCGGGTGTGTTCCTTCTGGCGCGGTTCTTCTATTACTACATTATTCGGCAGGGTCAGGGTACGGGACTAGTTCAATCCGTAGTTGTTGGTGGTGTGTGTGTCGTGATCGCCGTGCAGATGTTTGTGCTCGGCATCCTGGCGGACCTGCTCTCGGCGAATCGAACCCTTATCGAGGACCTCCTTGTTCGTATGCGCAAGAGTGAGCTTCCGAAGAGCATTCCTCAACAAGAGGATGCAGTTCAAGAAAAAAAGCGCCAGGTAGCTCAGGTATAGAGAAGGGAGTAAACGCCTACTCGTAGGTAAGGGAGGTAAAACCACGCTGATGCGTGCTTTTGCTAGGTAGCGGTGCTACCGCACCGCTTTACAGAGGGA
>JAULVA010000245.1:1651-4977 GCA_032111275.1 Bdellovibrionota bacterium | reverse complement strand
TAAAGAATTCACTACACCTGAAGACCCTCTGCATGTTGGCGAGTATCTATCTCAGAAGAAGGGTTCTTGCCGCTACACGGGGGTAGTGTATCTACCCAGCCGATTTCCGGGGGCTCCCGAAGAAATTCGGGGCTAAAAAACCAAAATCTCGCGTCTCCGCAACCAAAATAGCCTTCACACCTATGCAAAACAACGCGAATGCGTTGTTTTTCCTCGCTTCCCTAGGCTGACGTTGCCTCGCGTGAACGTGCACGTTTGAGAGTTCGGCATCTTTACGGGATCGGTCTTAACAGCAGCCTTCTCGCGTTCCCCCCCGAGTAGGTCGCTACGATGTGACCATCTCCGCGCAGGATGTACTTGTAGGTCAGGAGTCCCTCCATCCCAACTGGTCCACGCGCGTGTATCTTGCCCGTTCCGATGCCGATCTCGGCTCCAAGGCCGAATCGGTAGCCATCCGCAAACCGAGTGGAGCAGTTCGCGAAGACGCTTGCGGAGTCGACCGCCGAGGTAAAATGCTCGCAGGCCGCGTGATCCTGCGCGAGGATGCCGTCGGTGTGGTGTGAACCGAAGCGATTGATGTGGTCTATCGCCTCATCAGGTGATGATACCACCTTTATCGCGAGGATGAGATCGCTGTATTCGAGGCTCCACTCATTATCTTTCACCGTATCTGAGATCCCAGTTAGGTCGCAACTCTCGCGGCATCCTCTGCTTCGTACACCAGCCTTGAGGAGTGCTTGATGCAGTAGGGGAAGAAAGGTACCCGCTATCGACGCGTCAACGAGTGCTGTCTCTACGGTGTTGCACGCCGCCGGATACTGGGTTTTCGCGTCGACAATGATCTGAATCGCTTCAGCCATGTCCGCAGAGGGATGAACATACAGATGACAGACCCCAGCGGCGTGTCCCAGCACGGGAATGCGCGATCGCTCCTGAATGTGGCGAACAAATTCGTTGGACCCCCTCGGAATAACCAGATCGATGAGGTCATCGTATCGAAGGAGCTCCTCAACCGAGTCTCTTCCCTCAATCAAGAGGAACCACTCACAAGGATATCCGGCTTTTCGTAACGCCTCTTGAGCCACGCCGCACATCGCTCGATTAGAATAGGTCGCCTCTCGGCCTCCCTTCAGGACCACGCCATTTCCCGTTCGAAGGGCGAGGCCGAGCACCTGATAGAGGACATCCGGCCTCGATTCAAAGATGACGCAGACAACGCCGAGCGGAATCGACACTTTATCGAGGAGAAGCCCCTCATCTAGTTCGGTTCGTGTGAGCACGCGTCCCAGAGGATCGGGTTTTGCCGCGAGGTCTCGCAGTCCCGCCACGAGCGTTTCGAGCTTCTCTTCGGTCAAGGTGAGGCGTTGGGCCAGGGATGGCGGCAGAGTGGACGCATGTTCCTCGCAATCTTTGGCGTTCTCCGCGAGCAGATAGGGAGTGTGTAGCGTGATTGCGTCCGCGAGGGCGCTCAGCATCTGTGAGCGCGTTTCTCCTGAAAGGAGTCGCGCTTTTTGCGAGTGCTCTTTAAGGTTTTGAAGGGATTCACGCAACATCGGCGGCCTCAGAGAAGATGACAAGATTGTCTCGATGAACGACCTCTTCTTTTTCATCGGGAGAGAGTTCGTTCTTCGCTTGTTGTGTTCGCATGCCTGCTATCCGTCGCAGAGTGGCTGAATTTTGGCTTGAGATGCCGCGACCTACCTCGTGGCCGTTTGTATCAACGATATTGATCACCTCTCCAACCGAGAAGTCGCCATCTACCTTGACAACTCCAACTGGCAGAAGGCTGTTACTGCCGCGCTCAAGGCTCTCCCTCGCTTTGAGATCGATCGTAACTACTCCCGTGAAGCCGGAGGATAGTGCGAACCAGCGCTCTCTGCCTGACAGCGATGAGGGAGTGGATGAGGTTTCAATAGAGACCGTCGTCCCGACCCGTCCAGAGAGCGCTGACGTGATAGGAGTTGGGCGGCTTGCTGAAGCGATGATCGTTGTGACGCCGCACAACGCCGCTATCTTGGCTGCCTCCAACTTAGAGCTCATGCCACCTCGTCCCAAGTTTGACGTGCCGTTACATGAGATGGAGGAGAGGTGTTGTAAGGTGTCAATTCGAGCGATCGGTTGTGCCGCTGGATTTGTAGCTGGATTATCCGTATAGACCCCGTCGACGTTCGTCAAAATCACGAGGGTCTGAGCGGAGAGCTTGCCCGCCACGAGCGCGGAGAGCTTGTCGTTGTCATCGAAGCTCCGTTGTTCCGCTCTGGTATCGGTGTCGCGGATACCCGCCACAGAGACGACATCGTTCTCATTGAAGATCGGAAGGGTTCCCAGCTCAAGGAGCTGTTCGCACGAGTTTCTGAGATTAAGGTACGACTCGCGGCTGGTGAAGTCCTGAGATGTGACCAGAACCTGGGCGATAGTTATCCCCTCCGCGTCGCACAATTGATCGTAGAGCGCCATCAACCTTGATTGTCCGACCGCGGCACACGCTTGTTTTCGAGGCAGGTCTATCGGCCCACTGATATTGAGAGCTTCTCTACCCATTCCGACGGCGCCGGAGGATACGAGAATGACCTCGTGGCCCTCCCTTTTGAGTGTGACGATATCGTTGATAATGGTCGCCAATCGCTCAAGCGCGGGCATACCGGTCGCCTGGTCAACTACTACCTGAGTGCCGAGCTTCACAACAATACGAGATAGTGATGTCATGATGAGAGGATCTCCCTTATCTGTGAAGAATCTGGCAAATACGGGGTGACTTGTCTAGGTAAGCAAAAGCAAAATCCGCGTGAACGTTTGACCTACAGCAGCCCCGTCACCAATCCGACCGAAATAATGAGTAGGAGAATCGAAACGATGATCTGAATGCTTCGCAAGGTGACCTTATGAATGAGTCGAGCCCCGAAAAACGCCCCTACAAACGCGCTCAGACACGCCACTACCACGAGATAGGGTTCCGACATTCCTGAGAAACCGGATGTCCATCCGTAGACCAAGAGCCTTGCGATGTCGACGAGAACAGCGATCACCACGCCGGTCGCGATGAAAGCCTCCTTCGAGAGCCCCGCCTTCACCAGGAACATGCTGCGTAGTGCCCCTTGGTGTCCGCTCAGCCCGCCGAAGAATCCGCTGAGCAGCCCTCCAAGAGGGAGGTACCGTTTATCGAATGTCAGCTTTAACTGGTGAAGACAAAAATGAATGTAGACAGGGCATATTTTGAGGCAAGCGATGAATGGAAGAGAGTCAATGATGATATTGATTATGATGTACCCCGGAAGTTAGCAAATCTTTCTCTCATGTGGGAAAAGATGGTTGATTACAGGGGAGGG
>JAULVA010000245.1:0-1641 GCA_032111275.1 Bdellovibrionota bacterium | reverse complement strand
CGCGGGTGGTTCCAAAAAGGAACGTCTCATAGAGTGGGGGCATTGCGCCAAGCCAGGTTAGAAGGAATGCCCCAACAAAGGACGCCAGCATCGCCGGAGCTCCGAATTGAAAGGCAGTGATCCATGAGGCGTTACGTCCGACGATTCCTAGCTTAAAGATGTTATTGGCGAGGTGCACGATCGCCGTTATCGAGATCGCGATCTCGATTGGAAAGAAGAGCGCGACGACCGGCATAAGGATTGTGCCGAGGCCGAAGCCGGAGAAGAACGTAAGCACGGAGGCGATGAGGGCGGCGATCGAGATGAGGAGAGCTGTCATGGCAGCAAGGGTAGCTCCACCACGGTGCGCAACACCAGCGTTCATTACGGGTGTGTGTGCATGTTCAACGCTAGGTCATGTGTGCACGGTGAGTCCGACGAGATCTCGGTGTGACACACCGCACTGACGGCATCCTTAAGGGAGGAGTTATGCGCGGTGACGTTGGCAGAGCAGAGAGTGAGGGCGGGGCCTACTACCCATCGACATGGGGCCATTGGGGGGCTTGTTTCCTACAATTGAGGAAGCGTTCAACGAGCGTATACGAGCTTCCTGTAACGACATATCAGGTAGTTAAGATGGGTTCCGGTGGATGATGGGGCACAAAACGCAGAATTCGCTCTCAAATATCTCACTATTTTCAGAGGTTCTGCCGACCAAACCCATGGGGAAAGACTGTGTAGTTCCGGCTCAACCTCATGTGGAGTGGTTCCCTGTGGGGGCCTTATCGTGCTGGATGACCCGTTATGTGGGTGTCCGGCGATCTTCGGAGCATAGCGACATTATGAACGTTGCCATTCGATTACTTGCGATCTTTGTAGCTCCTCTAGGGCTCATCGGGGAGTGCCACGCGCAATATTCCGCTGGCGATAATGGATACGATACCGTGTCGCAGCACTCGTTCGTCCTTGCGCCAGCCACGGCTACGCCTACTCAAACGGCAACACCTACTCGAACGGCAACACCTACTCGAACGGCAACGCCTACTCCAACGGTGACGCGCACACCTACTCCTACGAGCACTGTGACTCCGACCGCGACCTTCACACCGGTTCCACCGCCTGTTATCGCGGCCCCTGGTCGCAAGCCAGAGGAGCCAATTATGGTAAATAGATTCGCGCCGCAACTCACAGGACGAGGTGAACCGGGTAGCTCCGTCGTTATCTTGGTCAACGAAATTCAGGCAGGCACGACCGTGGTTTCGCCTCAGGGTGACTGGTCGATTACACTTCCACCGCTCGCGGTAGGAAAACAAGAGGTGAAAGCTTTCACCATTAACGCAGAGGGGAAGAAGAGCAAAGTTGCCGTAGAGACGGTTCTTGTCGCTCTCGATTCAGCTCCTCTCGACTTCTCGGGCGCCGGCAAAACCTCCATCACAGCTTGGCGCCGTGCCGGTGGATACATTAACTATGAGGTGCGACCAACAATGGGAGGCACATCGAAGAGATATCGAATGGTGGGAGATTTGCATGATCGCGGCGGGTGTCGTTTCGCTTGGCGTGTTCGCCGTCCTGTCTCTTGACCCATCTCGCTCCAATAACCTCGGGGCGCTCGCCCTCGCGGCGGGCGTCCTGCTCGTGCTGCTCGGGTACGAGGGGCTGGTC
>JAULVA010000244.1:0-5971 GCA_032111275.1 Bdellovibrionota bacterium | reverse complement strand
ACCCAGCCCCTTTCCGGGGGCTCCCGAAGAAATTCGGGGCTAAAAAACCACAATCTCGCGTCTCCGCAACCAAAATAGCCTTCACACCTATGCAAAACAACGCGAACGCGTTGTTTTGCCTCGCTTCCTTAGGGGTATGTCGGCGCTTATTATGTAAGCGTCGATTCGGGGCTTTTCCCCTCGATTCTCCGATGTAGTACTCGAACAAAGAGCAGTTATGAATTCGTCGAACGTTCAATCACCCGGTCGCACTCCCTCAACGGATCTCTCCCTTGCGCACGGTACGATGCCCTAAAATCCTGAAGCCCTCATCAGGCCGCTTCTCTCTGGATGCTCGTTTCTCGCCGGACACGGGTATCAACGGCGGGGTATGGAGATCTCGCTCTCGTGTCGATTTCCTTCAAACAATCGACACGGCGCCATGACCCTTGAGGTCTATTCAGAGGGCGGGCGCACGTTCGATCTTGAGGGTATCTCCTTCCGCATCGAGTTCGAGGGCGATCGTGGTTCCGCGCGGATGGTATCTCTTAATCGCGAGGGAACCGCTCGGATAGAGGGTGTTGATAGAAACGCCCGTGTGCTCCTGAGCCTTGAGCCGCAAAGATAGATTTTTTAGTTCCGAAGGATGTTCATGGCGCCCGAGGCTCTGATGAACCCATCAACCGCTCAGTCCCCACACGCGTCGTTGATGCGCGAGGTGTCGGGCCAGCCCTTGCGTGGATTCGCGAGGGACTTCCTTCGCGAGTCGATAAAAGCGACGATGAAATATCCCCAAACCCAGGCCGTTATCAGATTGGCCGTAGCGGGAACGATCCTCGATGCCGTAACGCGGGGCGCTGAGGCCGAGATCGTTGAGGTGTATCGGGGATTAATGAAGCCATCGCCGAATTCAATAGATGCTGAGAGGGTCGCGAACTTCGTCTACCGGCACTATCGGGACCTCGAGCTTCCTCTGCCCAAAGCTCCGGCCCAGTCATACCTCACGCTTTTCCAGCATGAGATTGAGGAGGGATTTCGAACGGTCGTTGCTACCTATCTCTCCCTCTGTGGCGATGACGTGATGCGACGACGACTTTCGTGGTTAGTGCCGAGAGAACAAAAGTCGAAGACAATCTTTCCGATAACGGATGTGATCGAGTGTCTTAAGAGCATACCGATGCAGGACAAGAGCGATCTTTGAGCCTACTTTAAAGAGGCAGTTGTATCTCTGTATCGAGATCCTCGACAAAAGATCCTGCATGATTTTCTTGTGCGCGGCCTCAAGAGCGAGCCGCGTGAGTCGTGGCCGTTACAGGGTATCTTCCCGTATGTGGCAACCGTTACCAAGATGGGGACGTCCGCTAAGCAGAGTGCTCTCGAGGGATTGAGGATGCCTCCTCGTCCGCATAACGATGACGTCGACGTTGACGCCGACGGTATTACGTAAAACGATACCCGTAGACGGTTATCGTCTCACGTCACACGTGGTCGTCAGCGTCAGCGAATACTCCCATGAGAATATAGTCTTGGGAGACTCATTGAATGCGCATCATGAAGCTGAAACTCTTAGATTCCGACGAGCCCCAAGATACCTCGCGATCGACGCATCCCCTTCATCGAGGCCTCAAGAAGTGATTGCGGAATCGCGGGGGCAGAGAGGTCGATTCCCGAGCGGGCTGAATACTTGACGAGATCGTGGAGTAATTCCGAGGCAGAGCTGTACCGTTGAGCGGGATTCTTATCAGCGCATATCTCGATGAATCTCTGGAACCATCCCGGAGTGTCTCGGCGAAAGTTCGTGATGGGGGGAGGCTCCTCGGTGATATGCTTAGCGATTATGCAAGATCCGAACGGCTCGGTCGAGGGGAAGTGTTGAACGGTTTTTATCGATGACCGCTCGAAGGTCCTGTCCCTCAACAATTTCGATGGTGAAGTAGTGTCCGCCGTTCTTCAGATCGCCAAAGTCAAAGATCCTGACGATATTAGGGTGAGAGAGCTTTCGCGCAACGACGATCTCGCGCCGAAATCGTGCGACGAACCTTCGTCGGTAAGGAGGTTTTTATTGAGGAGCTAAAGCGCCACCATCTCATCGTTGAGGCTGGGGTCCTTCACCTTGTACACGGTGCCCATTCCTCCCGCGCCAATTTGAGCGGCCGCTATGTATCGACGAGTGGAGGACTCTGCGAGGTCTGTCGAATGGGGGGGCGAGGTGGTCACGTGAGCATGCTCCAAAGCGCTATCAAAAATAGTATAGGGGAGGGCGCTCGTAGCGGCAACGTTGGAAACGTTCACTTTTTTGGTGAAAATCGTTCCCCGTTCATATACCCTCACCAGGGCTTCGAAACGCATTCATTAGAAGAGGTTGGAACGAGCATGAGGGCAGGTAAGGTAGGGACGACGACAGCTGCGGGAGTGTCAAAGGTTGAGCATCCATGGAGCTCCGCGCCTCATAAGCCCCTCCTGCCAGAGATCGATTTTCTGCGGAAGGAGCTGAAATTGTCCGAGCCTCAAGTGAAGATCCTCAATTGGCTCGCCTCTGTGGCTGGGCAGGCCTTTGTTTTTCAGAACGGGGCTCATCGCGAACGCGCTTTTTTGAACGTACTCCTTCCTCCGCAATTCGCTGAGCAGATCCCCTTAGTGATGGTGTCGCTTAATTTCGAGCGGACTGGGCAGTCTTTATGGGCAAACGAGTGGCGCGCTACCCTCGCTGATGAGCGCTTAGTTGCGACCGTAAACCTTGAGAAGGGGGAGATCGATATTCGGAACCTCCCCTATAAGGCGCCCCAGGGGAGGAGTAAGGACGGAAGTAAGGGAGCGGAAACCGCTGAGGAGCAGACCCCCAGTTACTAAGGTTTGGAATCCCCCGCTGTCTCAATTACTTTGCTCCTTGTCAGATCTCCGAGTATCCTCCTATGATTCTCGGGCGTAGAAGATGACTGGTGAGGCGACGTATGGATAGAACACTCGGACTTTTTGGAACTTTGGCGATTACGTGTCTTGCCGCCTGCGCGGATCCGGAGATCTCGAAGCTCGCGAGCGATCTTGCGGTTATTAAACAACAACAAACCGAGACCCTTCAGAAAATAAACGCGCTCGAGGCCGCGGTGAAGAGTCGACCAGCTCAGCCAGCGCAGCCCGCCCAACCTCCAGCTCCACAGGGACCGTTTACCATTCCGGCCAAGGACGCCACGGTTCTGGGAGATCCTAAGGCTCCCGCGGTTATTATCGCCTGGTCAGATTTTCAATGTCCTTTCTGCTCAAAGATTCTTCCAATAATTGATGAGACTCTTAAGGATCCCGAAATGAAAGGGAAGGTGTCCTTTGTCTTTAAGCAATACCCCTTGCCGTTTCACAAGCAAGCGGTTCCGGCGGCGCGCGCCGCTCTCGCCGCTGGACGACAGGGCAAGTTTTTCGAGATGCACGACAAGATCTTCGCCAACCAGCAGCAATTGGCTGATGACAAGTATGCGATCTGGGCCAAGGAATTGGGGCTTAACGTAAGCAAGTTCGAGAAGGATATGGCGGATCCTGCTTTTGAGGCGCAGATTAAAGCTGACATGGATGAGGGCGCTAAGGTAGGGGTGCGTGGAACGCCAAGTCTCTACGTCGGCACGAAGAGCGGAGATACCTACACCTTCAATCGTGCTAATGAGCGTTCTCCTGAGTACTTCAAGCGAACGGTCAAGGAGTTGTTGAAGAAGTAATCGGCTCGCGCGCATCCGTGGATGAATCGGATTTTGTCTACGGGTGAAAGGACCCGATTATAATCTGATTCCTTTCCCGTGCACGGATCGAGACGGTCTTTAGTATGGTACGTTTACGAGCACGTTCACGTGTCGAGTTCTACAACGAGATCGCGTGTAGGTTTTGTCTCGCTAGCTAACGGCGCGAATACTGTAACGCTCATCACGCCCGCCTAGTAAAGAGCGGTAGGGTGTGTTCCTAACATACTTCCGCAACTTATTCGTGCTCGTGCTCGTAAACATAAACGTACCCGAAAAAGTTTTCTAACGGATCTCGGCGGCCGTTAGTTCGAGTATGTTCAAGTTCGAGTATGTTCACGTTCACGTTTACGAGCACGTTCACGTGTCGAGGTCTTCGATGCACTGCTCGTAGGTCTTGCCTTGCCTGCCTAAGGCAAAGGTAACGCCTCACGCGACTTCTACTTCAGTGGAAGTAAGATATTGGTGCCGTTGCTGTTTCCGACACTGACCGAGAGGGGCGCTTTGCCGTCCCACCGCTGCGCGATCTCTAATTGAATTACCTCAGGAGCTGATTTAAGGGCGTCGCCTTTGATTCCCACCGACTTGGCTTCCGCCTCCGCGCGCACGAGTGTTATCTCGGCCTGCTTCTTTTCTTTGTCGAGCTCGAACGATTTTGCGAACGCCTCCTGCTCTCGTACCACTTTCTGCTCAATCGCCTGCTCAAGTTGATCGGAGAGATCGATGTTGGTAATGGAAAGGTCCACGATCTGAAGCACATCACCAACCGCAAGGCGGAGCTTCGCGAGGGAATCATCTTTTACACGCTCCCGGTTCTTAACGAGGTCCTCAGCCCGAGAGAGGGCGGTTACCTGCTTAATAACCTCTTGAACGCGGGGTTCGATAAGGGTCGCGTATGGCTCTCCCTTATACTGTTGGAAAAGCTTCACGACCTGGCTCGCCGGCACTCGGTACATAACCGTATACATGAACGTTATGTTTTGCAGGTCACTTGAGAAGCTTGGCGCTTTGCCATCCGCTTTAAGCTGCATAATAGGGAAGTCGAGGATTCGCTGGATAAAGGGCCACTTGAATGTTATCCCCTCGGGTAGCTCGGCCGGGTTGACTTTTCCGAGCGTGACCGAGATTCCACGGTGCCCGGGCGGAACGATGTGGTACATCTGGAGACCAAGGAAGCCAAGCGCTACGACGCCGAGGATAAGGGTCGAAAATGTCTTCTCTTTCTTCCCGAAATCTTTGCCAAGGTCAATTATCGTTCCGTTCATAGTCCCTCCGATTCATTTAGGAGGAGTCTCACTCCAACGCATCATAAACGCAAGATGTAGCCCTAGTAGGGTGGTGAAAAATGATTTCCGGTTGCGCATTTCGATAGCTTGACTGCAACTTCGTTGGAGACGCCAAAAAAATCCTCAGCGTATCTAGGTGGATACGCCTCCGGTTTTTTCGTCGTCTCCGCCTCGTTTCGTCAAAACTCTCAAAATGCTCACGACGGAACCATTTGCACCACCCTACTAGAGGGGCTTTTATGAAGCGTCGCTCTATGCGAGAAGGGGACACTCATACATGGAGTCCTTTATGATAGAGCTTTTTTCCCCTGAGAACGCGGTCGCCCTGCTGACCTTGACCTCCCTTGAGATCGTTCTGGGTATAGATAACATCGTATTCATCGCCATTATCGCCGCCCGACTGAAACCAGAGCAGCGTAACTCAGCCCGTCTGGTCGGACTTGGACTCGCCGTGATCACGCGACTACTCCTTCTCTTCACGCTATCGTTCATGGCGTCGCTTACCGATCCGGTCGTTACCCTGCCGATCTTGAATCGCGCGTTGAGTGGCCGGGATATCATCCTTCTCGTGGGTGGTCTCTTTCTTATTTATAAAGCGACCAAGGAGATTCGAGAGAAAACGGTTCACGAAGAGAGTGAGCTTCGCGAATTCAAGGGGCCCACGGTGCCGAGCATGCGGAGCGTTATAACGCAGATCATCTTAATCGATCTCGTATTCTCCCTTGATTCCGTCATCACCGCCGTTGGAATGACGAATAACCTGCCGGTTATGTCGACCGCTGTCGTGTTGGCTGTTGTGGTGATGTTGCTCTTCTCTGGGTTTATCGTTCGCTTCATTGAGGCTAATCCGACAATCAAGATACTAGCGCTCTCTTTCCTCCTGATGATCGGTCTTGTGCTTGTCGCCGATGGTCTTGGTCACCATATCGAGAAGGGGTACGTCTATTTCGCTATGGCGTTCTCCCTCGGAGTGGAGATGCTTAA
>JAULVA010000243.1:6969-8773 GCA_032111275.1 Bdellovibrionota bacterium | reverse complement strand
CATTTCGGTAACATTTATTTTGAGCCATATCGGATAGATAACATCTTTTGATTAGGGGGCGGCCCTTTGATATCTTCCACCCATGATTGAACATCAGCCCGCTCAACGACCTAGCCAGCCCTCACAAACGTCTGGCCACACACATACGTTGTTCGGCCCCGGACATGAACTTGAGAGGCTCGTAAAGCCTCAGTTTAGCAAGATCCGAGACGCGCTCTCCGGCTTTGACATCAGTCTAATTTGGCGAACGACGAAGCACGACGACACTCGGCGACCTCACCGCATTTGCTACAGCGAGCTGCATGGCGCGGGTAATGAATTGTGTATGCCGCTCTCTGGTGCGTATCTAGGGAGTCCGGGCAAAAACGCGGTATTCTTCCCAGGTGCCTATACCAATCCCGCAAACCATAAGTCCTACGCTGGGATCGACCAAACCGCTCTCAAGTATCTTGCGGACCAAGGGTTTCTCGGTAAGCGCTCTGGAGAGGACTACATCCTCGTGAGCGACTTTGATCATATGCGCAGAAGCCTCACGGAGCGAGGTCGCCGGGTATATTCTGTCGACGACCTCGGGACTACCTTCGATGCCGTCGCGGCGAACTCTCAAGAGATGATGACAGCGCTCAACTCAAAGGAGCACGTCACCCGTTTCACTCAATACGGACCGCAAGAAATTAAAAAGGCCGCGGGTTCTGTGACGATAGAGGATTTCCGGTCTCTCCATCGTCCGGGCTTCCGATTGTTCATCAAGACCTGCAACACGGAATCGGCGGGTGTGGGTGTTTTCCCAGTCGCGACAGAGGCACAATTTACTGAAGTCGTTAGCCGACTGAGGAGCCAATTAGCTGAGCATAACTTGAATGACTTGCTCGTGCTCCAACCCGAGATATCCGGGAAAAATAAGAGTTTCCAAGTTCTGTTGGACCCCACCAACCCTCTCGAGATTCCGGTTATCGCTCTCACCGACCAACTGATCCAAGCTGATGGAAAGTCCTATGCTGGTAGCATCAACCACCAGATAACTGCGGACAATCTTCGCGTTGTCGGGCCCGCTATGATCGATATGGTTGATCGGATTCGAGCGGTTAACCCAACAACGTGCGGATTCCTGATGTGTGATTACTTTGAGTGCCCTGACGGAAAGGTAGTCTTATTCGATCCAGGTCTTCGTCCGACGGGCAATACTCCCGCTGCCATGGTGAAGTTGTGGTTCGAGGAGAAGACGGGCGGACCTGTAACGACTACGAGCTTCTTCTTTGTCGACTTTGGGCGACCTATTCTGTACTCAGAGATCGTGGACAAACTCGGGAAATTGTCGGATTCTCAAGAGATGTTGAAGACGGGTTTTGGCGTTTTACCGTGGGGACACAACCATGTTTCGGGTCAAGCGATATTCACCCTCATCACGCCTGACCCATCCCATGTCCATGATTTTGGTCAAAGAGTGAGACAGATCCTTCGAGATTGATCATGGTGAAGAGAAAACGCATCTTGTTGTTGCACGGATACTTCGGAACACAAGATAGCTACTTTTTGCCATTTCTCCGGGATCGCTTTTTGCACGAGGGGCATGATGTCTTTTGCCCTTCTCTTCCGGAGTCGGACAAGCCAAACCTCTCGGCATGGGTTGATGCGACCCGAGCTTGGTGCTCGCTGGGCGCGGTGGATCTTGCTGTATGCCACAGTCTCGGTGGGACTCTCGCAATGAGTCTGGTTACGCAAGATTTGATAGACCTCAAAGCACTTTTTGTTATTGGCAGCTCATTCGGACCAAAGGATGAGGCTGACCTGAATACCTTTTTAG
>JAULVA010000243.1:0-6959 GCA_032111275.1 Bdellovibrionota bacterium | reverse complement strand
GGGGGCCGGTATGTGGCGTCTACTTGCCTACCATGCCATTTGGTCACACACCGTGAGGTGTCTTTCCTCGACCCCAAGAACGCGTGTGCCGAAGTCTCACATTTCTATTTGCTTTTTGCGGTCTCTTCATTCGATGATCCTTGGACCCATCATGAGTACTCTACCCTTTTTGTGAAACAATGTGGCGCTGTAGGCTTGTTTTACTCGAAACATGGGCATTTTGAGAGCGAAACACTACCCGAAGAGGTTATGACGATGATCTCCCTCTGCTTACAAGAGACACCGAAAGCGGACGACGCTGCACGCTGAATCTCACATGCCCGCACGGCGGTTGGGTCATGATAGGGGTTGCTTGCGTGGTTAGCTCTTCGTAAAGCGTGCTGAGCGCTTCTCTTTCACCGCCGCGACCCCTTCGGCGAATTCGGCGCCGGCGTAATTAACGCTCTGACATTCCGCTTCGCGCTCAAGCGCCTTCGTTACAAGTGAGGGATCTCCTCGCATCGTCTGCAGAAGTTGAGCGGTGGCATTAGGTCCACAACTCAGTATCTCAGTCGCGATAGCGCGAGCTTCCTTCATGACATCCGAGACCACGCAGACACGAGAAACGATTCCGATGCGATGGGCCTCGTCCGCGGTGATGACACGACCGGTGAGGAGTAGCTCTGTGGCCGTGCAAGTTCCTACAACTCGTGGGACGAAATAGGTGGCGCCCATGCCGGGATGGAGGCCTAATTTGAGGAATGTAAAGCCGAGCTTCGTGGTGTCAGAGGCCACTCGAAAGTCACAGGCACAGGCGACGCACAATCCCGCGCCGACCGCCGCTCCGTTCATCGCCGCGATTAACGGCACGTTGAGGTCACGCATGCAGAGGAAGGAGTTGTAAAACGCGAGCATGCCCACTCGGTTCTCTTCGGGCGATTTAGACCGTTTGGCCTCAAGCATCGAGAGGTGTCCACCGGCGGAGAACGCTTTGCCCGCTCCGGTGAGAATCACGGCCCGCAGACCCTTTTCCGACCTCAGGGCGTGCACGGTGGCGGCAAATTCCTGAGCCATCTCATCGCTCATGGCGTTTAAGTTCCCCTCATCATTAAGGGTCAGGGTCGCAATCCCCTCAGAATCTATCGTTCGTAGAACTAGAGCCACAGGCGTCTCCTTATACTGTCTCTTCGGACAACTTGCGGTATGATGCTGCGAAAGCCGGTATGTCGCAACGAAAAGCTATTCGATCCATTCAAGAATTCGTGAACGTTCTCCGAAAAGAGGGAGAGCTCGTCGAGGTATCGGCGCCGGTCGACTCGCGTCTTGAGGTGGCGGAGATTCATCGTCGCGTGATCGAGCGGCAGGGGCCAGCGCTTCTCTTTGCCAACGTTATCGGGGCGGATTTTCCCTTAGTGACGAATCTCTTTGGCACCACTCGGCGGGTTGATCTCGCCTTCGGTGGATATCCAGAGAAGTTGATGAAGGAGGTCGCGGCGCTCCCCCATACGCTGATGCCACCAACGCCGGCTCGATTGTGGGACCATCGACGCACCCTCTTTGACCTCGCGAAGGTTGGACTTAAACGAAAGCGATTCGATCCCGCATGCACGATCGACCAGCCAGCGAAGCTCTCTCGGCTTCCTCTCCTTCAGCTGTGGCCGGAGGATGGCGGCCACTTTATCACCTTGCCGCTGGTGTACACCGAACACCCACAAACGAAGATTCATAACCTCGGCATGTATCGCATTCAGCGCTACGATGATGAGACGACCGGACTTCATTGCCAGATAGGAAAGGGTGGGGGATTTCATCTCGCGGCGGCGAAGGAGATGGGCGTACGCCTGCCCGTTACGATTATCGTTGGCGGGCCTCCCGCGTTAATCCTCTCCGCGATCGCTCCATTGCCGGAAAATGTGCCTGAGCTGCTCTTCGCTTCCTTCGTGTTGGGTGAACGGCTCTCGTTAATGGACAATCCCCTAGGGCCATATCCTCTGATCGAAAACGCAGAGTTTACCCTCGTGGGCGAGGTTGATCCGAATGAGATGCGACCCGAGGGGCCGTTCGGCGATCACTACGGATACTACTCACTCAAGCACGATTATCCAGTGTTTAGGTGCAAGGGTGTCGTGCGCCGTCCAGGTGCCATCTATCCGGCTACCGTTGTTGGAAAGCCTCGGCAAGAGGACTACTTCATCGGTGAGTACCTCCAGCGTTTGATGTCGCCGGTCTTTCCGCTCGTGATGCCGCAGGTGATTGATCTCTGGTCGTACGGCGAAACCGGCTTTCATTCACTCGCCTCGGCCGTTGTGCAGGAGCGTTACGCGCGGGAGTGCCTCACGGCGGCATTCAGAATACTGGGCGAGGGACAACTCTCCCTGACGAAGTTTCTCTTGCTCGTCGACAAACGAATGGATCTTACCGACATTCGCGCGGTGTTGACGTACATCCTTGAGCGCGCGGATTTCGCCAAGGATTTGGCGATATTTTCTAATACCGCGATGGATACGTTGGATTACGCTGGCCCGCGCGTGAACCATGGCAGTAAAGGACTCCTTGTCGGGGTTGGGCAACCTATCCGCCAACTTCCCCGAGAGTTTACCGGAGACTTACCGCCGCACGCCCGTAAAGCGATTCCATTTAGTCCGGGCTGTCTCGTGGTCGAGGGCGATTCTTACGAACACGCCAAGGAGCTCCCAGCTCATCTCGCGCAAGCTGCGTCGCTTCGGCAGTGGCCCCTTGTCGTTCTAGTGGATAACGCCGAGGCCGCTACGCGGAACGCGAGCGCGTTCTTATGGACCACCTTTACACGCTTTGAACCCGCCGCTGATATTCACGCCGCCGACACCGGAATTCATCGCAATCACGTCGCGTTTACACCTCCGATCGTTCTCGACGCCCGTATGAAGCCGTGGTACCCCGCGGAGGTTGAACCACATCCGGATACGACGAGGTTGGTCGATCAGCGATGGAGGGAGTACTTTCCTTTAGCGCGTTAGAATGAAGATTGCGCACCTTGTCTCGTAGAACCATTTCCTGGCGCTCAAAATGTCTAGGAGAGGTCGAACGGATCACGGTGCGTGGTGGCTTCGTCGATCATATTTCTGACGAGGATGTTCCAGCTAATAAAGTTGGGCGCCGCAAGGGGCTCCCCCGTTTCCGCATCGTAGTTTTCATGCATCCCCCCGCTCCGCTCGATATCCGCGAGCACGAGGCGCGATATGGTCTGCGCAAGATCGGCAGCTTCGTCGAAAAATGAATACCGTATCAGCGCGTGCATGTAGATGTAATTGGCGATCGGCCATACAGGCCCCTGCCAGTTGGAGTGCGGCTTAATCATGTTGATGTTGTTATACACCGGATCCTGCTTTGACAGTGTCCGTAAGCCCCATGCGCTCGCTAAGTGGTCAGGATCGAGCAAGTACCGCTCGATGGCTAGTCGCCCTTGAGCCTTGGGAGCGATGCCTGCCCATAAAGGAACGAACGATGAATAGGTGATACGCTTCACGGGCTTGCCCGAAGCGGTGAATACGTTGAAAAAGATCTGAGCATCCTCGTTCCACAGATGCCGCATCATCGCCTCGCCAATCGCCTCAGAGCGGGCTAGCAGCTCACCCGATTGCTGGTGCTTGCCGAGTTGCCCCGCGATTAACCCGAGCGCCTTACACTCTCGAAGCAAAAAGGTATTGAGATCGGCTGCGAGCACAGATCCATGCGGATACTCAAGAGCCGCGACGTTGTTATCCGCGCCTGATTCCATGGAGTCGAGCCACGCGCCTAAGCCGTATGAATCAAACCAGAGATGGCGAAATCGATAGGTAGAGATGGAAAGAAGGGTATCCCAGACGGGGCCGATCCAGGAGAAATCATCAAGGGCTTTTGCGGCGATATACGCGCCCTGAGCAAGAAACGGCTTTACATGATTAAGGCGCGGATCCCACCCTTCAGCGGTTAGGCATCCAGCTACCTTTCCATCAGGTGCCGCGTTCTCAATGAAATTCAGCGTCCAATTCTTAAGATAGACGGCCTCGGCTGGATTCTCGGCGGTAAGCGCTACACCCATGAAGAAGGCGTCCCAATCCCATTGCTCAGAGTACGGACCACCGGGCACAAGGTAGGCGTGGCGGAGTTTGCCGGCGGGAGGACGTTTTACACCTTGAATGCAATAGTTGAGCTTCTCTCGTACCAGTTCGGTGGATAACGGGTTGTTTGCGCTCATGGCTAGGTCGTGCTCCTTGTGTCTAAGTTGCTACCGGTACCTATATCACGACGGATGTACCATTGGATCGCAATTACGTGCAGCTAGGAGGAGATCGATTCAGAACGGGCTCATGTGGCGTGAGTAGCATGCGCTAGGATAGGTAGGCTCCGCACATCGAAACTTTTCATTCCTTCATTCGGCGTTTCCCACTTTCTCGGGAGTAATATCTGCCCCTTCACGATCACCCGAATAGAGGGCTGCCTGTGCGCGGAGACGCACGAGGCGTGCTCGTTGTTCGACGACGGTTTGGCAGGGGAGATATCTGAACCAGGTGTACTATGATTGAGCAACGTTTACTGAACGGCATCATTGATGAACGGGAATTCGAGTTGGTGGAGGTAGAGGCCCGTCGGCAACGCATGTCCCTTCTGCAGGAGGACTCAGCGCTATCGGGGGTACGCCGAGTGCTCTTCTTGGATCTCGTGCGAGCGACGGAGGCCTCTCTTTCTCGGGAAGAACTTGTGAACCGCTTGCTCATGCCGGTGGAGCGACCAGGTAAAGAAGGGTACGCCGACTTGATGGCCCAAGCGACGGGGGACACCTACGTTGAGGGGTGCGATGGGAGCCATTCATCGGGCGGACGTGCCGCGAAGAGAGAGGACTACGGAAAGATATCGGGGGGAGAGCGTATAGCGGCTCTGAGAGGATTGATTCGACAATCCACCTACAACTCGGGCTTTCCGGTCGAGGCGGTCATGCACAGCTCTCCCGAATCAAAACACAATCTAGAGAGATGTCTCGCGCGAGATGGCGATCTATTTCACACCGAGGGAGCCGTAGCGGTCAATCTTAACTGGCCGGAACTCGAGTACCTCCGCGTTCGGCTCCAAGAGGTCCGGGCGCGTTATGGGGTTCGCGTGTGGCTACCGTGTCATAGTGAACCGGGCGTTGCCGACATGAACGTTGACTATGCCGCACATGCCGTAGATCCATCTCGGATCGTATGCGTCAACACGAATAGACGAGAGGTCAGTGATGTAGTTCGAACACAGCGATACTTGGGACGTTCGGCAGCGCGGTATCCCGACATCTCATTCGGTCTGCAGGACCATGTTTTAAGCTGTGTCGATTGGATGAGCGTATCCACGCTCTTTGATATCCCTTTAACGAATGGTTCTCCTCAAGCGCAGGCCAAAGGACTGACGCTTTTGGCGAGCGCAGTACTAGCTGAAGCTCGCAACGAACTGCGCCATGGCTACGTAGCTTTTCATGACACGGATATCATCAATCCCCGGGAGTACCGTGCGTTGGATTACCTAACGATTCCGTTTTTGGCGGCGGAGAAGGGGGTTGATACCTCCAACCTCCTCTCGGTGTGCGTGGCACGAACGGGCAGCGGAAGAAATAACCAACCGATTCACAGCGCGCTCAACGAAATTGTAGCGGAGCACGGTGGCGATACTCGGCGGATGGCGCGAGAGCTTGCGTTGAATGTCTCCCTGGCGCCGTGGCCGCTCACCGGAGAGCGGATGATTCGAGCGGATATCCTGCGTCGACTCCCGTGGACTAATGATATGACGATAGAATCACAGATAAACGTGATGCTCGCGGGGGAATCCGTGCGTCGCGGTGCCCTCACGACAGCTCACGTAATGAATCCCCATCCAAAGCTTGAGTGTGCCGATGTTACCGTCGATCGTGAGTGGCGAATGATGAACTACTGCGCGCATCATCATCGCGTGGTCATAGAGCACTGCGCTACCCTCGGTAAGGTCTTGGGGGATTGGTCAGTGGAGGATATAAGAAAATTCAACCACCAGACGGGCACTCGAATTATTCCAGGGATCATCACAAACGATGCCGGATCGACCGGAAGTATCGCGTACGCAACTCGTCCACCGTATATGTTACCGAGCGTGGAGATGTTGATCCAACATGGATTGGTCGATCTGGCTGCCGTTCGGGAAAAAGCTCACGAGAGTCGAGAGGCTATTCTTCGGCAGGCATGACGCACCGCTTGTGGTGCCGCTGACGGAATAGCCCAAGAGGCTACCTAACCAATCACACGTAATGAACGCGAGGCAGCGCGGTCTCTGGGCCGAGCACAATAGAGCTCGTGATGGCTAGAAGAACTCCCAGCCCTTCTGGTCATCCCACGAGTATGCTGAGTTAAACACCGCGACATCAATCTTATCGCCCTTCTCAGACACCGCTCGACTTACGAGCCACTTCGCCTCTGCATGAGCTTCCTTTTTATCGGTTGTCACAAGGGTGGTGATAACGCTCTTGTAGCTTCTGCCGCAGAATATCAGAACCAAGTAGTCGCCGGGCTTCGTGGCGGATTTAGTTACCTTGGCCTTGGCTTTGGTCTTAGCCTTTGAGGTCGGGGCAGCGGACCGCGGCTTCGTTGTAGTTGTCTTCTTCTTTGATGTTGGAGCTTTTACTTTTTTCATGCCGAGGGATGCTACCTTCCCGCACATAGAAATGGCAAGACAGCCTCCTTATCTAAAAGCGCGCACTGTCACAGGGTGGACAAAGCACCGCCTCCTCCTAACAATCTTCAGCGGTAGGCACCGCCTTGACCAGAAGAGGCTCCCCCGAATTAGCTCATAATTCGATGTTACCGAAAGTTATGCAGCATTAGTGGCTTTACGCGCTGCGGAAAGTCGTCGCCAGAGGAGGAATATTTTTTTCAACTTTTGTTCGATTTGAATTTTTAGCATCACTGGGTCAAGCACCTGATGTTGATTTGTGAGCGCAGCCTTTACATCATCTTTGATAT
>JAULVA010000242.1:0-14671 GCA_032111275.1 Bdellovibrionota bacterium | reverse complement strand
CGAGTGAAATTTTTGCTCGCATATTTTTATCCCCTCTTTACTCGTTCTCACTCGGTATAGTCTTGGAAACGACTCGTTCCACAAATAATGTAGTTCGACCGATACCCGATTTACGTAAGAATCGAAAGCTAATTTGTTGAGAGTCCTCACTAAAAACGAGTACTTAGCCCCCTTAAAGCCCCCCACTCCGTTGAAATGTAACGGTGCGCATGTTACCAACTCATCTTCGAGCGGTTGTAGGGCGCCCCATCCTCGTGTGGCGGTCGAGCCCTCTCATTTCTAGTGTTACGCAAAGGACCTCCATGGGATTTACATGTGGTATCGTTGGACTCCCCAACGTTGGCAAATCGACCATCTTCAACGCGCTCACCTCGGCCAAGGCAGCTGCCGCTAACTTCCCTTTCTGCACCATCGAACCGAACACGGGTGCGGTGCCTGTTCCGGATCCACGTATTGAAATCCTGGCGAACCTCGCCAAGTCAGCGAAGCTCATCCCAGCGCAGATGACCTTCGTCGATATCGCTGGCCTCATTCGCGGAGCCTCTAAGGGTGAGGGACTCGGCAACCAGTTCCTCGGCCACATTCGAAGTGTCGACGCTATCGCGCATGTAGTGCGGTGCTTTGAGGATGAAAACATCGTACACGTTGATGGTGGTGTTGATCCGCGGCGCGATGTAGAGACGATCGACACCGAGCTTATCCTGTCCGACCTCGACGCCATTCAAAAAGCGAAGCTTAAACTCGAAAAGATCGCTAAATCCGGAGACAAGGCAGCAAAGGCCCGAGTGACCCTTCTTGAGAGCTTGGAGTCATGGCTCAATCAAGGGAAGCCCGCTCGAGCATTCAAGACATCACCGCAATTCTCAGGAAGCGAGGAGGATTGGGCCGAGGTTTCAGGAAATCTTTTGACATCAAAGCCTGTTCTTTTCGTCGCTAACGTCCATGAAAAGGACCTCCTGCATGTACCGACACCAGGTGGTTCTCACGCGGTAGACACCCTGGCCGCATATGCCGCTGAACAGAACTCGCCACTCGTAACGATCTCAGGACAGGTCGAGGCCGAGATCGCTGAGCTCAACGCGGTTGAACGCAAAGAGTTCCTCGCGTCGATGGGAGTTGAACAGTCAGGTCTCGACCGACTCACAATCGCGGGATACAAACTTCTTGAACTGATCACCTTCTTCACAATAGGACCGAAGGAAGCTCACGCGTGGACCGCCAAGGCTGGTAGCACCGGCCCACAGTGTGCCGGGAAGATTCACTCAGACTTTGAGCGTGGCTACATCCGAGCCGAGGTTATCTCCTACGAGGACTACGTTGCCGCCGGCTCTGAGTTGAAGGCGAAAGAGAACGGGAAGATGCGAACCGAAGGAAAGGAATACATCATGCAGGATGGCGACATCGTGCACTTCCGCTTCAACGTATAAAGCGCGCAGCCCTACGTTTCATTGATATGATGCAATCCGGAGGGCCCGTCTCCTGACGGGCCGGCTTTGCGACTGCCGTTTCGATTCTCGTCTCCCTTCGCAAGGCAATTCGATAGATCGAAACATACCCGGCCTGTCAGGAGACAGGCCCTCCGGGTGATGCACACAATACAATACGAAGAGCCCGTCTTCTGACAGGTCGGAATCGGTCTAAGATGAATGAATTTCGCGGATGTAACGGCGGGAGGTCCTGGGGGCATCCGCCCTAGGCCGTCACGCGAATCTTCGCGCAGCCAAGTTCGCGTAGGAGATACAGCTGCCTGAGTTTTCGTGAAGAGACCTTGAACGAAGGGGGTTCCTAGGGGCCCTGACTATTACCCACAACTCAACGTGTTCTACCTAGGATCACGATGTTTTTGCGTATCTATAACTTAGGAAGTATGGCATATGCTCGAGAATGGAAGAGCAAGTCAAAACAGAAAAGCGCCAGGTTCTCAGCCAATCTAGTTGGGCAGAGGGTGAATTCAGAGGGATAGAGCTGGGAGATCAGCGGCTAGAGAAACGTTTTATTAGAGTATGCGAGGATCTTTCTGGTCAGCCGGAGTATCCGATCAATCAGGCGAGTTCGGACAGTGCCGCAACGAAGGCTGCCTATCGATTATTTCAGAATGAGCGGGTAACTCCAGCAAGAATACTTGCCCCACATCGGAAACGCACCATCGAGCGCATGCGTCATGAAGAGATAGTCCTAGCGGTTCAAGATACGATTTTCTTTAATTTTCATAGTCATAAGAAGACGAAGGGTCTTGGTCCAATAGGGGGTAGCACCGGAAACTTACAAGGCATGATAGGTCACAGTGTATTCGCCGTTACGCCACAAGGTGTGTCATTAGGACTTATTGAGCAGAAGATTTGGACTCGCCTGGGTTTTCGTGATGACCCTAAAGAGAGCGAGCGTTTGCCGATAGAGGAGAAAGAGAGCTATCGGTGGGTGGAGGCACTCCACAAAACAAAACAAGCGACGGAGAAGATCCAGTCTACGCGAGTGATTACAGTTAGTGATAGAGAGAGCGATATCTTTGAGTTTCTAGCAGAGGCGGAGCAACTTGGAGCAGAGTATGTTATCCGAGCGGCTCGAGATCGGCGTCTTGAAGGCGAGGAGGCATCATACCTTAATTCCTACGTACAAGGGTGTCTGCCACAAGGCACGATCTGTCTTGAAGTGCCTTCTGAGAATCGCACTGTCACGTTTGCTGTTACGTATGCTCAGGTGAGCATATGCCGACCTATTCGCAAGATACCATGCAATTACAAAAAGCCAGTTTCATGTTGGGTCATTCAGGTAGATGAGCAAGACCCTCCCGAGGGTAAAGAGGCGTTGAGCTGGAAGCTTTTAACAAACATTCCCTTACATTCGGTTGAAGAAGCATGCGAGAAATTACTGTGGTATCGATGTCGTTGGCGAATAGAGGAATTTCACCGAGTTCTCAAATCTGGCTGTCGAGTAGAAGACTGCCGGCTGCAAACCGCTGAGCGACTAGCTAATTTTTTAACACTATGTTCCGTTATCGCCTGGCGAATATTCTGGATGGTCCACATACGACGTGCTTCTCCACTCGCAAGCGCGGAGGTGGTTCTTACAAAACTAGAGATAAACACGCTCAGAGCGCACAAGCAGTTCAGCGCAGAGCTCCAAAAACATCAACGACTCACAGTTAGGCAGGTTGTTACGGCAGTGGCGTGTTTAGGCGGCTATCTCAATCGGCGTAACGACCCGCCCCCGGGAGCCGAAGTGCTTTGGCGCGGACTGCAGCGATTGGATGCTATGACTGAAATTTTTGATAGTCTTACTGGTTGTGGGTAATAGTCAGGTTCCCCTGGTCTACTCGGCACCTACCAATAGTCTCATTGTGGGTCCGGCCACGTTCCCGTGGGGTTTTGCCCCCTCGCCCTAGGCAATTCTCGTAGGAATCCCCCCAAAAAGTAGTGGTCTAGATGGTTTTTAAAGCACTTTTCCGTTCTTTGTAGCCATATCTGTATTCGTAAGAGCGTGTCGTCGTTGGTGAGGCATAGAAATGTCGATTGATAAGTTTACATCTCGCGGGTTTGGCTCAAGTGGCGCGAGTCGCTCGTCGTGGAGCGCTCCTCGAGAGTCCTTTAAACCATCCTCAGATCAGGGATCTAATTTTCTCTTTGGTGGCGCCGGACTTCGTGGTGGCCCTCAATCCGGCGGTCAGCACAAAACCCTGCCGAAAGGTGGTGGTTCCGAGCTTAGCTCTCACGCTAAACGTTTAGGCGAGGAGTCTTTTGCGGCCGGGGACTCCGCTGATAAGAAGCGGTTCAGAGGAATTGATATGACCGGTGGTGACGAGAGTACCACCTCGACACAGCGTAAAGCGATCTTTGTGGGTCTCTTTGTCGCGGCGTTGATCTTTTCCGTTTTGATTAGAGCCTGCAGTGGAGGCTCATCTGATACGTCGTGGGTTGGCGAACATCGATCCCATATAAACCCGGATGGCGAATAGTCGTGCGCGAGGATTTCCTCGTTCTAAGAGGTGTGCGTGGCTATAAATTCGTGAATACGCGCCCGCAGGTTCCCAGCGCCCATCTCAAGTGAATTTATGTGATTCGCCTCCGGAACAACGATCATTTGTGTGGGGAAGGTCGCCGCGCGCGCGAGGGTAGATGCCATGTGGGCGGGAACGATCGGATCCTTATCTCCATGTATAAGGAGTATCGGCACTTTGATCTGGGCAATCTTTCGATCGTTCTCAAATCGTTTGGGAAGTAGAGGCCAGACGGGGAAGAATGGGTAGAGATGCCGCGCCATCTCCCAGGTGTTCGTGAAGGTGCTTTCCGTGATGAGGCACGCGACCTTCGCGTGTTGGACCAATTCAATAGCTACGGCGCCGCCCATCGAGCAGCCATACGAGACGACCTTTTCGGCGATGAATCCCCGGTCTTTTGTGAGATACGTGTAGGCCGCTCTGGCGCTCGC
Source organism: Bdellovibrionota bacterium (assembly GCA_032111275.1). Taxonomy (GTDB): domain Bacteria; phylum Bdellovibrionota_C; class UBA2361; order UBA2361; family OMII01; genus OMII01. The sequence goes on along the minus strand of JAULVA010000242.1, from coordinate 10,246 downwards.
GTAGACATTTTGCTCAGAGGGAACGCCGGGGCTTTTGCCATACCCTGGATAATCAAAGGTAAAGAATGACTGTCCGATCGAAGTGAAGAGGTCGTAGTGTTCGCGAAATTTCGTGATGTTGTGTCGATTCCCGTGGGTAAAAAGCACCACAGACGTAGACCCGTTGTCGACGAAGACGCCATCGAGGCGCATCCCGAACTCGCGGCCGAATTCAATGCGCTCATGCGGGAGGGTAGGGAGTCCACCATGATCCTCTCTGGAGGGCTTGAATGTTAACTTGCGTTCAAGGATGTGCAGCACGTTCCCGTACCTATAAAAAAGGAGCGTGTGGGTCTCACACGCTCCTCCTAGTGTACTCGGCTTATATCCGGATTGTCTGCACAATCCATCCGAGATTTTTTCTTAGGCTTCAGGCGAGGCGTGTTCGACTTCGGCACCAGCCTCAGCCTCCATCATAGCCTCTATATTCTTTGGCCAGAGGCAGATAACGTCCTCTCCAGGAATCTGGTATACGCCAAGCTCATCCCCATCACGACGGAAGCCGTACCGAACAGCGCCACCATTGTCACGGAGGAGATCTCGCGCGGTTTTGTCTTGCCCGCTGAACCAGAGTTGCTGGTACCGCTCAAGGAGCGCGTTGTCATCGAGAAGCTCTCGGTCGAGCATCGCGAGGCAGCGGGTGTCGATATTGACCTCGCCGAGAAGCTCGGTGGCGTCTTTTACCGCCTCCGCTGCTCCCATCGAATCACCTTCTGGGTGAACAACGATGGTGTAAGCGAACGGATCTCGCTCAATGCGGTAGGTACCCCGAGTAACGGAGATGACCTTTCCACCGTATTCACGAATGACTTGATTTTTAACCTCTGGGGCTTCGTCAAGTACCGCGGCCATCTTCTCAATAAATTGCCCGTTAGCGAGCATAAATTGGTCGATTAAAACGAGATCGCCGCTTTCAATCGAGATTCTCTCTCTCTGATTGCCGCTCTCCGCGCTCTGTCGAGGATGTCGTCGTGAGTGTCTATCTCCACGACCACGACCGCGACCACGTCCGCGGCCGCCACGATTTGAGTGCCTTTGATTGCCTCTCTCTCTTCTCATACGAGGTGAATTCCTATGTTAACTAATGAATCAATACTTTGAGCCATATCGGAGCAGGTAACGGGCAGCAGTGCTTAAGCTAACGCAGCGTTGAGCAGCTGACTCATGCGGAAGGTTTCAGATAATTCTCGGTAAGCGAGTGGTAATCGGAGACTGCAAAATCTCTTCGTGCACGTACGTACCAATTCTAAACTTCACTACATGTGGTCGACTCGCTTTCTCTCACGTGTCTACGAGACGACTGAAGAGCCCCTAAATGGCTGTAAACATTGGAAGCATACCAGATCGAAATGGAGGTGTCACACATATTATAACTGAATAACTTTACTAGATATTTCCTCTGTTTGAGGGGTTCTCAAGGCTTCGTCTTGGGGAAATGCCTTAAACCGTTAAGGTCGGACACCGTTCCGTCGATACTAAAACTCAAGGTAGCAGTGCCCAAGAGAGGCACGTAGGGAACTGATCAAGGACATCAGGTAGTGTGAAAAGTGTGGGCCTGAGGTTCTTGAGAATTCCCGGCAGGCCCCCCGTAAAAAGGGGGCCTCTTTTTTCTTAATTCTATATGGGTCGATATGCACCAATCTGAGTATGAGACATCGGTAGGAATACACGCTCCGGCTATCGGTCTGGGCCTGTGGTATGATGCCGAGAAGCTTATTCTTGAGGGAATCTATCTCGATGAGGTATCCGCCTATCGAGCTCGACGGAGTTGGATCAAAACGTTCGAGATGAACTTCCTTTTAGAGGAGATTCACGACTTTAAAGTTAAAGTTGTGTTTGAGAGGGATGAGGATAAGTACCACGTGCAGTGTACCTTCACGAGCGCGTGCGGGCGGTACGCGTTTTGGCGTCTTACACACCAGCAGGCGCCGGAGGTTCAGTTCACCCTTGAGACCGCCCATCTGCCTCAAATGACCTCCCTTCGTTTTGAAGAACCCTCTATCGAGCCCGAGATCGAATCGGTTTCTCCTCAAGAGCACATCGGCGGCGTTGATGACCTACGGCGTTCGAGCGTTTTGGCTGATGCGAGTCGCTTCATTCGAGGAAAGGTTCGCGCGTGTCTGCGCGGGGTCCGTGGATTGATCTCCCGTTTGGATAGCTCCTTGTAGGATTGGACTCAAACACGGAGCCTCTTACGGGTGGCGCGTCACCGTTGTATCGTGTGGTCTCAGGATAATCAGAGTAGGGGGACTGAAGGGGTGGCGACGAAGGGGCCAGACGGTCAGCATATCATAGCGGCTGGGGAGGTTGGGGCGTTCTCGGTCTGCCCTATGTCCTGGAAGCTCAAGTGGATCGATAAAGAGCGGGGACAGGAAGAGTCGACGGTCGCGCTGGGGCAACAACTGCATCACGATTGGTCGGTCATATTTGAAGAGTCCTTAGTGTTAGGGCGATGGATCCGTTATCTGGCGGTCCTTATTACCAGCGCGATGGTGGTGTTCCTGTTGTTACATCCTGTCGATGTTCCGTTGCAGGGATTGTTCTCGGTCTCGTTGCGAAACAACGGTCTTCAACTCGTTCTGCTGGCGGGGTTCACCTTGTTGGTGATTCGCTCCTTTTTGAAAGCCGCTCGCAAACGACACCGAGATACTGGTTTCTTGGTCAATCAGGTCGCTGTGGCGATGGAGGGTAGCTCGATCGTGCCTGCTCGTGAATATATCTCAATCTCCCAAGGCCTGGCCGGTAAACCGGACGCCCTCGTAATGGAGGGAGATGAGCTCATTCCGGTAGAGCGAAAACCCTTAGCCAAGAAACTTCGGGATCGGTACGTCGCTCAGTTGCTTATCTACATGCGATTAGTTGAAGAGTTCGAGGGGCGACGTCCCTCAAAGGGATATCTCCTGCTTGGGGCTGATTGTCGCCGTGTGACGATAGAGAACACCGAGGCTAAGCAGCGATGGGTAGGGACCTTGCTTCAACAGATGCGCGCGATTTTAGATGGGGGAGATGCTCGCGCGACACCGCATCCCGCCAAGTGCGCCAAGTGTGACGTTCGACACCGATGTCCGTCGCGCCCTCAAAGCGTCGACGGGGCTAATTCCCAATAATTTCCCCCTCAGGAAATGAGGCGCCTCGAAGAAACTCATCAACCGCCATACGTTTCTTCCCCTCTAGTTGGAGATCCGTCACCGAGAGCGCGGTTCCATTCGCGCATGTTATCTCCAGGCGATCCCCTTGCGCATACACTATCGTCCCTGGTGGCACCGTCGTTGGATAGGTCCGGCGAGACTCAATCGCGAAGATGATCTTCACACGCTTCCCTCGCCACATGGTGAAACATCCAGGCCAGGGTGAGAACGCGCGAACGGCAAGCGCGATATCGTGAGCGGACCGTGTCCACTGTATGCGGCACTCCTCAGTGGTAATTTTCGACGCGTAGGTAAGCCCCTCGCTTGGCTGAGGGATAGCGTGGAGAGACCCATCGATGATGGCTGGCAGACTTTTGACGAGATGACTCGCGCCGAGAGAGGCTAGCTTGTCGTGAAGTGTCGCGCCCGTATCGGTCGGCTCGATCGAAACGCGGTGTTCCCCGTATACCGCCCCGGTGTCTAACCCCTCATCCATCTGCATCAGACATACACCGGTTTCCTTGTCTCCAGCTTGAATAGCGCGTTGGATCGGCGCCGCTCCTCTCCATCGGGGAAGGAGGGACGCGTGTATGTTAACGCAACCATGTCCAGGAAAGGTCAATACCTCCTTCGGGAGGATCTGACCGAAGGCGATGACAACTCCTATATCGAACGGGCCGAGGGCCGCGATGGTAGAGCGCAGAGAGGAAAACTCTTTGCGAAGCGAATGGGGTTGAAATACAGGGATGGCGTGCTTGAGGGCAAGCTCTTTGATCGGGGACATCGCGATCTTTCCGCCACGTCCGGACGGTCTGTCAGGTTGGGTAAGGACGGCGCCCACGGTGATGTCTGGAGCGTCGATGAGAGCTTGCAACGTAGGCACGGAGAAATCGGGAGTACCAAAGAAGAGGACATTCATGTGGTCACGCTCGCTCTTCGAATCCGTAACCGCTTTTCACACACCACCGCCGGAAGAGTTGCTTTTTGAGGCGACTAAGGTGGTCCACGAAGAGGATGCCATCGAGGTGATCCATCTCGTGTTGAATACAAAAAGCCACGAGGTCTTCCGCTTCGACCCGGAAGAGATTTCCGAATCGATCCTGTGAGGTGATGGTCACCGAACCAAATCGTTTGATCGAGTCACGGTAATCGGGAATGCTCAAACATCCCTCATCTGAGGACACTGAGGGGCCCGATGAGACAAGCTTCGCATTAATCATCTCAAGGCGTTGCTGGTGAATATGAGTAGCGGGGTCTTTGTCGCTCAGCGAGGTGATTTTTGGGGGAGTGAGTCCCTCAATCGAGAGGTCCATAATCGCCACCCGTCGCGAACTTCCAACTTGAGGAGCGGCCAGACCAATTCCATTCGACGCCTCCATTGTGTCGTACATATCATCAAGAAATGTGTGCAACACGCTGTCGAACGTAGTCACATCAGAGGTTGTGACCCGCAAGATAGGGTCCGGTATAGTTTTCAAATCGAGAATTGCCATGGCCCTAGTAGACCAAACTTCGGTCGATCTGTCACTCTGAAGGGAAACAGGACTGCTCCTCCACGAGGGACGCGGCGCGCCGGGCTCTGTATGGACGCGCTTCGCTAAGGAAGCGGTTTTGCCTCGCTTCCCAAAGTTAGCCTCTTTCAGTTTGTCCCGACGTACGGGTTCTGCGATACTGATGGTATGGCTGAGATGTCCCTAAACGAGGCCCAACTCTTTCGTCTGCTTGTTGGGTTTTTTGGAAAAGACCGCGTGCTCTTCAGTATGAGTGTGCGCGCGGTATGTGGAGGGGATCTCTCGTGCCTGCCTCATGTCCTCGATGAGGAGACCAAGGCGTGGGCGAAGCGCAACAGGTGCCTCTTCACGGTCGTGGATCACGAGGATGATCCTAAGATGGTAGTGGAGTTTGAACCTGACTTTTCAACCTATATCGAGGTAGAGCAGCTTGAACGGAAAAGTCGCCTTCCCCCTCTTTTGAAGGCCCGTGGTATTCAGTATCTCACCATCACGGGGCAGGAGATGGGGGAAATACTGGACCCAAACGGTCAGATGGATCTTGTCGATGTTCTTAAGGATAGGTTCGGTATAGAGGATGTAGCTGAACCCCGCGAGGACGAATAAAGTTAGGGAGAAGAGGCTACCCCCCCCCCGCGCCATCGCGGGCTGCCTCGCTTCCCCAGGGATGTGGACTCTTGAAACTCATGACCTTTCCTCGGCGGGGGGCGCTATCGGCCTTACGGACGACAGGGCTGTTACTTCTCTATTATTTTCTGATAGAAGATAGGTCTCTCACTCCTCACGACAGGGTGAGTTTCTGTCTGGTTCATCGCGCATGAAGAGGCCTTTTTCCCCTACAATGCTCCTGGCGGTCTTGCTCCTTGTGAGCCTCTTCGGAGCGATCGTGATCACGGTCCTCGGTGGGCAGGAGTCGGTGCGAAGCACCGTGCAGCTCGTGATCTTTCCAGTAGTCGTGTTGCTGTTAAGCGCCCTTACGTTGAAGGGGTTTCGCCTCCCTCGAATGATTGTTGGGATCGCGGCAATCGGAGTACTGTGCGGCGCAATCGTTCGCTATTCCGACGTGGGCCTGCAAGATGGCGCCTTCGCCGTCGCTCCCTTCACATCGGATACCCTTGAGAACAAGACCATGATTTTTCGCGATAACGTGCGGCGGTTCGCTGGAGAGCGGGGGACTTCTCTTATCGTGGCGATTCCCGCCCGCGTCTCGACTGAGGAGGAGGCTCGAGGGATGCTGGCTGAGCGGCCGCAGCTAGGGGGGATTATCTGGGGATCTGAGCGTTGGATCCATGTTTCGAGCCGCCTCGCCCCCGCGGTTTCTTTAGGCCAGATGCCCGAGCGCAGCTACGCGAGAGAACGTCTCCGAGAACTTGGTCTCTCGGACCTGCGACTGATTACGCAAGCTCCGTGGTTTGGACTGTCGAAAGGTCTTGATGTCCGCACCTACGAATTTGTTGGTAGGTTCGCTCGAGCCTCCGTGCTGTTGTCGCGACGTATGAAAGACTTCGCGGACTCGAGTGACCTTGAGCATCTACTCCAGCGCGCCTCATCGATCCAAGCGGCATGGACCTCCAGTGAACATTTGGCCGCGCCTAAGATTATGTTGGGCACCTACTATCTCGCCCGAGCTATTTCGGGACACGACGTAGAGTGGGGAGACCTACGGTGCGCTCTGGCGTCGTATCGGTCCGCTCGTTTAATCCTTAAGAAGCGGGGAAACCCCGCTCTCATGGCCGCGGTTCGGAACAATGAGGCGGTTATAAAGATTCTAATCTCAAATCTGAGCGCTGATCCTACGATGGAGATGCGACACGCTCGCGCCGGTTTTCAACAGGCATACGCGACGAGGAAACGTTCGCGGCTACTTACTCTTGAGCCTTCGTATTGGGAACCTATAAAGGCTAACTTGAAGGAAGTAGCCCACGAGCGACCGAAATCTAAAAAACGAGGGAGAAAGTGATGCCATCATCAATTCCGCGCGCGCTTCAAGAGACCAATTTCCCCTGGTTGGGGGAACGATATGTTGGAAAAGTTCGTGACAGCTACGTCCGGGACCAAAAGCGGATATTAATCGCGACCGATCGTTTAAGCGCGTTTGACCGAGTGATCACAACGGTGCCGGGAAAGGGACAGGTACTTACACAACTCGCCAAGCATTGGTTCGACCGGTGCGCCTCCGTAGTTGAGAATCATGTGCTTGCGGTTCCGGATCCGTGCGTCATGGTAGGACGAGAGGTTTCTATTATACCGGTTGAGGTTGTGGTGCGCGGATATGTGGCAGGAAGCGCGTGGCGTGACTATAGAGCGGGTAGGGAGGTGAGCGGAGTTGCTCTGCCACCGGGGCTTCACGAGTTCGAAAGACTTTCTCGCCCTATTCTGACGCCGTCAACAAAGGAGGCCTTCGGTGAACACGATGTGCCGATCGCCGAGCAAGAGATAGTTTCTCGCGGGATCGTGAACGCGTCTTTGTGGGATCGTATCCGAGAGACCGCCCTCAAGCTTTTTGAGTTGGGAACCAAGGAGCTTGAGGAGCGTGGGCTGCTCTTCGCTGATACCAAGTATGAGTTCGGTCTTCTTGATGGTCGACTCGTTCTCGCTGATGAGATTCATACGTTGGATTCTTCTCGCTTTTGGGTGTCGTCTACCTATGAGGAGAGGCTTCGAAAGGGTGAATCCCCTTAGATGCTCGATAAGGAGCCCATTCGTCGATGGCTGATGGAGAGAAACTTTCAGGGAGAGGGACCTATTCCTGGTATTCCTGATGACTATCGGGAGGAGCTCACGCGTCATTACCTCCAGAGCTTCAAGATGATCACTGGTGTGGACTGTGTGATCGATAGCTCTGATCCGGTCGCTCGTATTGAGCGTAATCTGCGCGACTATCTGCACATGCCATCGAGGTCATAATTCTCAAGGGTGTTCTTAAAAAGACGTTTTGCGGTCGAGGCCTCGGTTGCTACAATATCATCTGGCCGAGTGTCCAAATAGTTATTGTAAAATCAGATGGATGGTGGTGTTAACGGGCTGCCGAGAAGGGAACATCGGTTTTTTTATCCACTCTGCGCCTTTTTACTGAACGATACGGTGTAAGTGTGCCGATGTGGGTCCATAGGATGGGAGGACGAGCATCGGCCCGGTCCTTGTGGAGTGCTGCACGCCGCCACCCTATGTGAAGGAAGAGATACATGAGCCTCAATACCCTGTCGATCGGCCAGTCCCGTTTTACGCAGACCTTACTCTGGGTATCACTGGCTGTTCTTGTTGGTTCATACATCTGCCTTCCGGTCGCTGACCCTGATCTGTGGTGGCACATCACAGTAGGAAGGTGGATCGTGGCCCACAAGGAGATTCCCACCGTAGATTATTGGAACATGTTTTCCAGCGAGCAACTCTGGCGAGCGTATTCATGGAGTTCAGAGATCGTCCTCGCACTGATCGACGGTTGGTTTGGGGGAGAGGGATTGGCTATCGCGCAGATCTTTCTCGGAGTTGGGCTAGCGCTATGCTTGCAATTCGTCTGTAGTCGTCTATCGCGCGACTACTACATCGGCGCCCTCGTAGGCATCTACGCGACGGTCGCAAGCTACAACAACTTCACCTTGCGTCCTCAAGTGTTGGTATGGATGTTCTTCGCGCTTGTGATCTGTGTCGCGGATGAGATCGCCTCAAAAGGGATCTCTCGCCGACGTCTGCTGCTACTTGCGCTGATCGGATGTCTTTGGGCCAATACCCATTTGACGGCGGTACTGGGTCTCGCCGCGGTGATATTGTGGACGGTGCAATCAGGGCCAGGAGAGCTATCCCTTAGACGAGCGGCGCTCGCTGGTGGCGCGTTTTTTGTGGGCACCCTCGTCACCCCTTACCTAGGAGGTGAGTGGATGACATTCTTTGTGAAGGGTAGCCATCCGCTCAAATATCAAGCCATCTCTGAGTTTCAACCGGCTACGATCTTACAATTCTCATCGGTCTTCGTTCTGCTCCTGGTCTTTCTTTTGTTAGTTGTGTCCTATACGACACGCGCGCTGCCAACCCTTGCCCGTGGTACGTTCGCTAGTGGGATGCTCCTTGGTGGTTTGACAGCGGTGAAGTTTCTACCCTTTGCCGCTATCGCGTGGGCCGCCCTGTTCGCTGTATGGTGGCGCGAGAGCGGGGCAGAACACCGGTCGCGCATTCACGATAATTTCGCTGAGGGGCTGCTCCTCTCGAAAGAGCGACTCTTTGGGCTCTCAGCACAGACAGGTAGAGCGATCGTCTTCTTAATTATCGCCATCTCCACAGTAAATGTCGCGCAGTTACTGCGAAAGCCTCTTAACACCGCCATCGTTCCAAAAAGCGCGCTCGATTTTATCGAGGAGCGTCATCTCCCTCATCCGCTTCTCAATGAGTTCAGCGCCGGCGGGTATCTGATGTATCGATACAGTGACGCGTCCGGGATGCCGCGGCATAAAGTCGCGATCGATGGGCGAACGAATGTAAACCCCGATGGCATTTGGGAGATGTACCGGGCGAGCTTTACGGGAAAGGCTACCTGGCGGGACTTTATCGACAAGGTTCAGGCTCAGACAATAGTTTGGCGGCAGGGGAGCCCTATGGTAACCCTTCTTCTGGTCTCTCCGGAATGGTGTCGGGTGTTCAGCTCGGGGCCTGGGGATGAGGACCATGCCGTGTTCATTAGGTCTGAGCTTTTTCAGGCGCGCGCCGGAGAGCTCTCCTCACCTGATTGTTCGTCCGCGCATCCTTGAAACCGCTATGGATTGATTGTCCCTCAGGGAACCGAGGCTCCCCCGTGAACGTGCGCGTAAACGTCCCCGGAAATAAAGATCTAACGTTGTCGGGGACCTTCACGTTTACGAGTACGAGCACGCTCACGTGGGGGGGGGGCAAAGTGAGGCTAGCAGGCAGTTTTGCCTCGCTTCTCGAGGGGGAAGTGAGCGCCTCAGCTTTCCTCGACAGAAAACAAAAGCTAGGGGTTTCCACTACTCTAGTACGTTGGTGGGCTCCGCGATTCAAAATAAGCCGCATTTGTTCGGCATCTTACCCTCGAAAGACCTTAAAAGCGTGGCTATTTATTAAGTAGGCTTGAACATCTGCCGTCCCTAGTCCTAAGAGTTACAGGACGTTGCGTACGTGGGAATGCGACGAGGGGTTTTACAGAGAGGTGTTGTATGAGGATCCTGAGATTTCTTGGCGTTGCGTTTGTGGTGCTGAGTGCTTTCGTCTCCGTGGCGGTAGCTGAGAGCGTTGAAGCATCGGCTCCATGGTCTGAGTCGTGCCGTCACTACCGCTCGGCTCGACACTTTGTCAGTGAATCGACGATCCACTGTCTTCGACGACACGACCAAAAAGAGTGCCAAGGAAGAGCTCACAGATATTTTGAGCAATGTCGCTTCCAAGGCGATTTTCAAAAAATGTCAGCCCGGATGAGCGCTCGTATGCTCTTAGTCCTTGCGTTAAGCTCTGTTCGTTCGGTACATCAATTAGACCTATAGTGGAGTCCACGCCCGCGCAGGGCGGTTCGGAAAAGGCAGGGGGATTATGAAGAGCTTGCGTAGTGGCTGGTTAGTAGCG
>JAULVA010000241.1:0-5572 GCA_032111275.1 Bdellovibrionota bacterium | reverse complement strand
TTAGAACTGGGGCGAATATCGTCGGTCGTTTGCAGATCGTTCGGTTCACTGAGACCAAGGGGCTGCAACCGGTTGAGGGAACACGATTCAAGGTCGTGAGCGGACCTCAGCCCACACCGGTCGAGGGATTTGTGGAGCCTCGGGCGCTGGAGATGTCAAATGTATCGGCGGTAACCGGAATGATCGATTTGATAACAACGAATCGTGCGTTCGACGCGTATACCAAGGCGGCGCAGACAATTGATTCGCTGAATCAGGCGGCGATCACACAGGTAGGAAGACGGCAGTAAGGTTTAAGGAATAAGGGGACCCTATGATTCGAGCACTCTACTCAGCGGCGACAGGCATGCAGGCCCAAGAGACCAACCTGGACGTGATCTCCAACAACTTGGCGAACGTCAATACCACTGGCTTCAAAAAGGGCCGCGCAGACTTTCAGGACCTTATGTACCAATACGTGATGGAGCCGGGCGCTCCGACGTCGCAGACGACGTTCAATCCCACCGGTATCCAAGTGGGTCTAGGAGTTAAGACCGCGTCGGTGCAGAAGCTGTTCACTCAAGGAGACCTCAGCTCCACTAACAACCAGCTCGATGTGGCGATCGAGGGCGACGGCTTCTTCCAGATTACGCGACCTGATGGGACCCTCGCGTATACAAGAACGGGCTCGCTTCGTCTCGACCAGAACGGACAGCTCACCACAGCGGACGGATTTATCGTCGCTCCGGGAATAACTGTGCCGCCTGACGCGTTAGGGGTGACCATCGGGCAAGATGGTATAGTCACCGTGAAGCAGCCTAACAACGCGGTGCCGGCTCAAGTGGGTCAGCTAATTGGCGTTCGTTTCCCGAACAATGGCGGTCTTCGAGCGACTGGTCAGGGTCTCTACGAGGAAACCCAAGCTTCCGGAGCTCCCGTCACAGGTATCTTTAGCCAGGTGGGATTCGGTCGATTGAACCAAGGATTTTTAGAGAGCAGTAACGTGAGCGTTGTCGAACAGGTTGTAAATATGATCACCGCTCAACGGGCGTATGAGGCTTCGTCAAAGGGGATTACGACAGCCGATGAGATGCTCACATCAGCGATTAACTTGAAGAGGTAATAGCATGAGACAGGTTTTGATGGTGCTCGTTGTTGGGGCGCAGATGTGGATCGCAGGTGTGGCGGCGGAAGCGCCGAAAGGGAGTTCTCCCACGATTCGAGTTCAAGGGCGAGCTGAGGCTATCGTTACCGATAAGACGGTTAAACTCGGAGATATCGCGCAGATCGACTCGCCGAACATTCAAGATGATGAGGCGATCATTGAGCTCAAAAAGATAGCGGTGGGCGTCAGCCCCAAAGCTGGTGAGTCGGTGACCCTCGAGGGCTCAAAGGTCCTTGAGCGCCTCCGCGATGAGGGCGTCCGGTTGGACTCTATTCGGTACTCTCTCCCCCGGAACATCTCAGGCACTCGGGCGTTTCGAGAGGTTAAACTGGATGAGCTCGAGCGTGCGCTGACTCATTTCCTTTCAAAAGAGAGTAAGCAAGTTGACGTGAAGCAGCTCGTTGTTGATGGGCCCATACGAGTTCCTACCGATAGTTTAGGGTTGGAGGTTGTCGCGCTTCAGGCCACAAGGCCAGGCCATATCGGGGTTGACTATAAATCTGTCGCTGGCTCGGATGAAGTGAGGTTTCAGCTCAAAGCGTTCGCGGAAGAGTGGCGCCTCATGCCTGTTGCGTCGCGTCCCCTTGCGAAGGGTGCGACCGTCACGGCTAATGATGTCCAGTTGAGGAAGGTGAACGGGACGTCTTTGGCGCGAGATTCGGTCGAAAATATTGGTGACATCGTTGGGCGTAACCTGACAAAAGATATTGGCCAAGGGGAGATGTTTAAGGCGAGCACGGTGGTGGTTCCCGCGGTGGTTACGGCTGGTTCTCGAGTGACTGTTGTCTTTCGGCACAATCGCCTTGAGGTTACGGCCAGTGGCATCGCTCTGGAGAATGGAGGCATGGGACAAGATATTCGCGTCCGAAATGAGTCCTCTAAAAAGGTCATCGTAGGCAAAGTTTCTGACCCAGGTCTCGTTACGGTTGGAGGGTAAGGATATGCAGAGTAAAACGGCTCTTATTGTGGGTGTGTGTATTGGGGTTGGGGGTTGCGCCCCTAAGCCTCCGGTGGATCCTTATATTCCATCGATGAAGTACGCGTCTGGCTCAGGGCCAATCCAGGGCCCCCACGCCCTCCAGTGGAAGGGAGGTATAGTGCAAGACGCGTCCACCGATGGGAAAGCACAGATGAGATTCACCGATAAAATGGAGGAGATGCCAACGGTTAGGCCTGCTGTCCAGCACGGGGCCCTGCCTGTGGTGTCCCAAACCCAAATGTTGAATGGAAACTCGGAGCTTGGCGGCGACGTAAGAGTCATTCGGAGCACCGAGCAGTTTCCCAGAGCGTACGAAGGGCCTTTAGCGTTAGGGGATCCAGGAGTAGGAGCGTCTTTGTGGCGGGAGAGTAGGGTAGCTAACGAGGTTTACCGAGATTTTCGAGCGTGGCAGCCGATGGATCTTCTCACAATTGTGATCAACGAAATCTCAATTGGCCGCCACTTTGGTCTTACTGAGGTGAAAGGCAAGAGCGAGTATCAGGCCGCCATCGAGAACTTCTTTGGCTTGGAGGAACAGACACAGAATTGGACCAATCCACCCGATCTGTCTAGCTTGATCAAAGCTCAGACGAGAAACGATTTTAAGGGAGAGGGGCAAACCAATCGACAAGCGCAGTTAACCGCGAGGATGTCAGCGGTTGTCGCGGAGGTGTTGCCCTCCGGCCTCTTAAGAATCGAGGGAGAGAAGATCATCTCGGTCAATAATGAAGAGCAGGTGATGGTTATTACGGGGCTCGTGCGTCCTCGAGATATCACATCAGATAATGAGGTACAGTCCACAAAAATAGCTCAAATTCGCGTTGATTATTACGGTAAAGGGACGGTGGGAGAGGCGCAGTACGGCGGATGGTTCGCCCGCCTTCTCAGGATCATTTGGCCATTTTAGGAAGCTTTATGAGAATAGCTACGTTGTGCATAGCGCTCGCGTGCGCGTTCCTCGCGCCCCTCTCAGCGGAGGGTGCGCGCTTAAAGGATATCGCGGATATCGAGGGTGTTCGTGGAAACCAGCTCCTCGGTTACGGTCTCGTGGTGGGATTAAACGGGACAGGAGATGGAAAGCTCGACTTCACGCAGAAAAGTATCTCAAACATGCTTGAGAAGCAGGGTATCCGAGTCAATCCTGTCGATATCAAGGTTAAGAACGTCGCGGCTGTCATGGTTACGGCCAATTTACCAGCATTTGCCAGGCCGGGCTCTACCATTGATGTCGCTGTGTCCTCAATGGGAGACGCGAAAAGTCTGCAAGGGGGCACGCTGCTCCTGACCACCCTGAAAGGAGCGGATGGAAACACCTACGCCGTCGCGCAGGGCCAGACAAATCTCGGAGGATTTTCAATTTCCGATGGCGGAGACTCGACACAGAAAAACCATCCAACGGTAGCCACCATACCGCAGGGGGCGATCGTTGAGCGCGCTATCCCATTCGATCTCTTTCAATCTCGCAAAGTCAGAGTGGTGTTGCGAGAGCCAGATTTCACAACGATGACGAATGTCGTGCGATCTATTAACGCGCGCATCGGTAAGCCAGTCGCGCTCGCTGTCGATTCAGCGTCTGTCGAAGTTCTCCTGGACCAGAGCGGGCAAGCTGATCCAATTCGCGTAGTTTCAATTTTGGAGCAGGTGGAGGTAGACCAAGATATCGGAGCGAAGGTAATTGTTAATGAGCGAACGGGCACTATAGTTATGGGCGCCCACGTCACTATCAGTAAGGTGGCCCTGGCTCACGGCAACCTGAACATCGCTATTCGCTCTGAGACAGATGTGTCACAGCCCAATGCGCTCGCCGCGGGTGAGACGGTGGCCGTCACGAACACGGATGTGACGGTTGGTGAGGATGTAAGCGCTCTCCAGATATTAGGTGGAGAGGTCACGTTAGGAGATGTGGTGAAAGGACTCAACGCTTTGGGAGCGACGCCGCGAGATCTTATATCGATCTTCTCGGCGCTCAAAGCGGCGGGCGCGCTCAATGCTGAGCTTGTTATTATGTAGAAGGATGTATGGACCCCCTTAAGTTACTCGGTACTCAGTCGGTTCAGGTTACGGATGTCTCTCAAGCGAAGCTGCCTGCTTCACAGGATACGAAGCAGGCAGCCCAGCAGTTCGAGGCGTTGTTAGTGCAGGAGATGTTGAAGTCGATGTGGGCCACCGTGCCGCAGGGAGAGCTCTTGTCGGGCAGTCATGAGGAGAAGATGTATCGAGACATGCTCAACGAGGCGGTGGCTAGCTCGATATCTGAGGGACGGGGTATCGGAATTAAAGATGTTATTCTTAAAGATCTCGATGGGTTATCTAAGAAGCGGTAACCTTTTAGCCGTTATGTGCATCTTAGATGGTAGTGTAGTCCCGGTGTGCCCCTTCGCGCTCCGGTGGTCCCCTTCATAAGGAGACCTTGTGCAGTCACTGTATATTCCAATGGATTGGATATGAAGATTCCAGGCTCAGACGCAGTTGAAAATAAGATCGCTCGGACAACTGAGGCTCGCACGGGTGAGCAATCGGCGGTTCGCAGGTCAACGGTAGCTGGAGCTAACCAGGAAGAGGCGTCTACGCAGTCGACGCGCTCTCGGGCGGACACCATTAAGGTTTCCTCTCTTGGAGCTCTCCTACAATCGGAGCTTAATCCCGCCAAGATGGCCGAAGAGCGAGCGCAGAAGATCGCGAAGCTCAAAGAGCAGATCCACAACGGTACCTACGCCCCGGACTCCCAAGCGGTAGCCCGCTCTCTGAGCGAGGAGATCTATCTTGAGGTAGCTCTGGCGGGGGACTTTACAGAATAGACACCACTACCATGAAACTCACCAGCGCCGACATTAAAGCTCTCGAGAAGTTTTTGGTCGATGAGGTCGCGCTGTGTGATGAATACCTGAAGATTATTCAACTGGAGCAGGCGGCGGTTATAAAATTAGACTCGCCGACCGTGACCCTTCTCGGTGAAAAGCGGGGAGTGGTCGTTGAGAAGCTTTCTCTCCTACGTGAGGATCGGGCCCTTTTGATAGAACGCATAACGGGCGACGAGTTCACTCGCGTCACGGATGTCGTTACGCAAGGCTGTTCTCCCACCGACAAGAAACGCCTCTTAGCTCTCGCTCAAAAAGTAAAAGCTCGGCTCGCCCTCCTTGATAAGCACACCAAGGAATTTAATCAGATCCTCAACTTCTCGCTCGGTTTGGTGAATGGGGAGATCTCGCTTCTGTGGTCAGCCACCCAGCCCGTCTCTCGCACGTACAACGCGTACGGCGGTATGAGTGAAGGGGTGCAGCCAGGTCCTACGCGCACAGGAAGCTCACTAGGATATCCTGCAATCTTACATTGATAAGCTCATGGTCTCTTCCGACCGTGACGAGCAGCGGCTGTATGAGCTAATCCGCAAACGGACCATCGCATCACAGATGGCAGATGCTGAGCTTGAAAAAACAGTCGCTACCATC
>JAULVA010000240.1:4277-8194 GCA_032111275.1 Bdellovibrionota bacterium | reverse complement strand
TGCAACCGGTCCGGCGAGTGGTCGAAGGCATCCCAAGGATCCTCAACCGCAACGATGCCGGGGTGGACCATTACCTCCACCACGCTAGTGCCTGCGTCCACGCTGAGCAGCTGCGCATCGATGGCGCAGATGAGATCGTAAATCGAATACGGTTGGCCGCAGAAGCTCAGGCCCACAAAACGGTGCGGGCAGGCCAGGCCCGCACTAGCGTAGACCTCCCGAGCTTCCTCGGCCTCAGCGTGCACCGCGGAACAAACGGCGCAAAGTGTCTTCATACTGCGGTGCTCGGAAGGGATGCGGGAGTACCGCACACCGTACGCCGCAAACGTCGCCGCCAGCGATTCGCGAATGCACGCGCGAATGTGGCAGTGCTGGTGACCGTCGACGTGAACAGGAGGGCGTCCCATCTGCCTGGTAAACCAGCGCAGCTGCGCAAGTGCCTCGGCGGCAGCCTCGGCCGCAACAACGTCCCCAGTCGAACAAGCGGCGATGAAGCCGACTTTCCCGCGGAACCTTGGTGTGGGGGCGAGCGGATCCAACAAAATTAGGCCCGCTGCGACGCGCAAACAGGTGCTCGTCGACATGGATATTACGATGCAGGCTGATGATATAAGCCGTCTGCAAGCCGCTCGTATCCCCGTTAAGAGCATCCTCTCGTACCACAACTTTTCCCAGACCCCATCAGACACGGTCCTTCGCTCTATCGTATCCCGTATGAAGGGATGGAACGCGCATATTATCAAGGTCGCGACTCACTGCACCACCCAACGAGACGCGCTACGTCTCCTTTCTCTTCTGATAGACCTCCGGGACTCAGGTAACAAGAGCATCGTGCTCGGCATGGGCAAACACGGAGTAATTACTCGTGTTTTCGGTTCGATCTGGGGCAACGAGATGGCCTTCGCTCCGATTGAGGCGGCGAGCCGATCGGCGGCTGGGCAAATCACCGTCGACAAACTGGACTCGATCATGCAGGCCCTTGGGTGATACACTCCCCTCCTCGGAGGACGCATGGCCGGAAATTCATTTGGAGAGCTCTTTAAGATAACTACCTTCGGGGAGTCGCATGGTGGCGCCGTTGGCGTTGTTGTCGATGGCTGCCCTCCAGGCCTGGAAATCTCAGAGGGAGATATTCAACAGCAGCTCGACCGCCGCAAGCCGGGTCAAAGCGACATCACGACCCCTCGTAAAGAGGAGGACACTATCCACATCCTGAGCGGCGTGTTTGAGGGATACTCCACCGGCACCCCGATCATGATGCTCGCGTACAATAAGGATCAACGCTCCGAGGATTACAACGATCTCCACAAAGCGTTCCGCCCCTCACACGCGGACTTCACGTATCTGTCAAAGTACGGACTTCGTGACTGGCGTGGAAGTGGTCGAGCATCCGCGCGTGAGACCCTTGGTCGGGTGGCGGCGGGAGCGATAGCTCGCAAATTCCTAAACGAGAGCCTTGGGATTGAGATCGTGAGCTACGTTGAGCAGGTCGGCTCAATTCGCTCACAGGTCAATCCTGATGAGGTCACACCAGAAGCGGTCGAATCAAATATCATTCGATGCCCAGACCAAGAGGCGGCCACGAAGATGATCGATCTCGTGCGCGAAGTTCAGGCCGATGGAGACTCAATCGGCGGCATCATCCGTGGTGTCATTCGCAACGTGCAACCAGGACTCGGCGAGCCGGTCTTCGATAAGCTCCACGCCGATCTCGGCAAAGCGATGCTCAGCATCAACGCGGTCAAAGGCTTTGAGATCGGACTTGGATTTGACGCCGTGCACCTTCGCGGAAGTGAGCACAACGACCCCTTCGTCGTGGGTGAGGATGGTGAGGTCACAACGGCAACCAACAACGCGGGTGGCGTACTCGGCGGTATATCAACCGGCAACACGATCACCTTTCGCGTCGCCTTCAAACCGGTCGCCACGATCGGGAAGGAACAGGACACCGTGACCACCGATGGTCAACCAACGAAGCTCGCGGCGTCAGGGCGTCATGACCCGTGCGTTCTTCCGCGAGCTGTACCGATCGTCGACGCGATGGCGGCGTTGGTTCTTGCGGATCATGTGCTTAGGGATAAGGCGCAGAATCTGTAGTTTAGTGCTCCTCAAACCACCCGCACAACGGCAGAGAGCTTAATTATATGGCGGAGCCTAACTGCCTCGCCCAGAAATGTTCCAACCGGAGCCAACTCAGATATACGTCGATCGACAATAGCCACCTCCACCCGGTCGGTCAGCACGCTCACACAATCCCTGCACCTCCATTTTGATTACGGGCGATGCTTCGGATCCTTCCTTAAAATACTCCAAAGTTGTTCCAGCACATTGGTCGCAGAGAGGTCTCGAAGGCGACCTTTTGATAGCGACCCAATCCCTATCATACTCGGGTTGCATAATGCGTGGCAGTAAAGCTAGCTCATGTATACTCGCTTTCTAGCACCCCGAGTCCTGAACCCGTCCAAGTGTTTGAGATATGTGTTCATCGCCCTAAGTTGCCTCGCCACGATCCGAGAATCCCCGGCGCAGTCATCCATCGAGGCCTTGGCTCCCTTACAGCTCGCCTTCAACTTCGTAGCTAACAGCTCGCCACTCAAGCCTAATACGTATTACGCAAATCCATTCGGAGAGCGTTATCAGGTACGGACGCTCATGTTCTATGTTTCAAGGATCCGGCTATCAAATTCAGAAGATACGACCACTTGGAGCGAGGAGAATTATCATCTGATCGACTACTCGGACGCCGCCTCACATCAGGTATCGATACCGGCCCCAAAGGGTATCTATAACACCATTCAATTCATGGTAGGTGTGGACAGTTTTCACAATACCAGCGGCGCACAAACCGGGGCGTTGGATCCTGTGCATGGCATGTTCTGGACATGGAACTCTGGATACATATTTGCAAAATTTGAGGGACTCGGCGCTCTTCCATCGGGGACCGAGATTCCCTTTGCTCACCATGTCGGGGGATTCCGACCTGGAGAAGATGCCCAACGCTTGGTCCACCTCAACGTGCCCCCTAATAGGCCCATCAAAGTGAGCGACCAGCATCCCTCTCTTGTGGAAATAACGGTTGAAGTTGATCGGTGGTTCAATGGCAGCCACTCACTATCTCTTAAGGAGTACCCTACGGTGATGACACCCGGCACGAAATCTATGCTTGTTGCAGACAACATATCCACCATCTTCAGCATTCAATAGAGCCCTTCCGGGCAACGGAAATGTTCGTGTAAAGGCCCCTTGATGGATCTCGCTACAAACATCGCCCCCCTAAAAGCATTCATTCGGCGCTCCCGCGCGCTTAGCTATGTATTGGCTTCGGGAGGTCTCGGGCTCGTTGCATTAATCATTGTTACGGCGTCAGACGCCTCTCTTTTTGCACAGAGGAGGAAGCTTCCCCCTGGGGCCTCCCCGATTAGATGGGAACCCCCTCCCGGCTTTCCTCAGCCTGTTTACTCGTTTGCGGCTAATCCGCTGTCAAAGGAAGGGGTCGAGTATGGAAGACACCTCTTTTATGAGGGGCGCCTTTCCAGGGATGGAAATTTCCCCTGCTCATCATGTCATCAACAATTTGCAGCATTTGCCACCTATGCCCACGATCTGAGCCATGGATTCAATGACCAATTCACTATGCGCAATACCCCTGGACTGGCGAATCTCGTCTGGTCCCCTTCGTTTCATTGGGACGGTGGAATAAATCATCTGGAGGTTCAGCCGTTAGCACCGCTGACGGCCTCAAACGAAATGGCTGAGAGCCTGGAGAATGTGCTCTTCAAACTCAACCAAGACCCTAAATACCGAAAAATGAACGCGGCGGCCTTCGGAACTCCCGAGATAACCTCTCAGAGTATGCTAAAGGCGTTGACACAATTCATGGCGATGATGGTCTCAGCCAATAGTCGATACGATCAGAT
>JAULVA010000240.1:0-4267 GCA_032111275.1 Bdellovibrionota bacterium | reverse complement strand
AGCAGCGTGGATACGAACTCTTCAAAGCCAGATGCGCGACCTGCCATGCCGAGCCCCTCCTTACAGATCACTCATTCCGCAACACCGGACTGGCGGCCAACTCTCGAAATCGAGACTCAGGCCGGGAGCGCATTACAAACGACCCAAGTGACGCACATAAGTTTAAGGTCCCTTCGCTGCGAAATGTTGAATTAACCAGTCCATACGGTCACGATGGACGATTCCCGACCCTATCCTCCGTTCTCGATCACTATCGATTTAAGATCGGCAACGACCCCCTTGTAGACCCGCTCCTTCGGGGAGGAGTCCAACTTGATGCGGTCCAGAAGGGAGACCTCATAACATTTCTACGGGCCCTCACTGATCAGGAATTTATCTCAAACGATAAATTAAGAGACCCAGTAAACATCGTGAGGTGTCAAGGGAACTCCCTACGCTGCGGCTCCACGCCACATTGACTCAATCCACGTATCGGCCCGGGTAGAGATATGAAACTCATTAAACAATCGCCAAGATGCCCAAAGGATGGCACCTGAGGATAGTCACGACGTTCATTCCTTGCCGAGTTAAGTCAGACCGATTGAATACCCACGACGTCTGTTTTAGGTGAGGAACCACGATCTGCGCGACACTACGTCGCAGTGACATGGCATCCATCGTTTGCTACGGCTTAAAGGGGGTACAACCAAGGAACTTATGCAAACTATGATGATCGCACCGTCTCTCAACATCTCTCTTCTCTCACTCAGTTTGATTGTTGCTCCCGGGTGTTCGAAAGACACTCAACTCGAAGGATCTGAGAGTGGGCTGAAAGTAGAGTTTTTCTGCGGAGGTCGTGGATGCTCTGCTTTTGTTGAGGGTGCCACTCTTTGCCTATTGCACGATCCGGCAGCGCTGACGGATGTAAGAAAACAGGTCTCCGCATTCAGACATATTCCTGATGAATATCTCGTGGCCCGGGAGGTTGAAGGGGGCATTATCATATCAAGAGCCATGCCTACGAAGAATATTTAGGATTCGCATATCCGATGACGTTACCCTTCCACGTTCTTTGCACACATATCAGATTGAAAAATCTGGCTTCGGCATCCCGTGGACCATCTGCTCGCCTCCGTAAATAGGGCTCTGTCCCGTCATCTCGAATACCTATTTGGCGCTGATGGCTCTAGCGAATAAGAGAGTCGCTCATTTTGGCTTTACCAGCCGCTTTTTCACAGTAAGCTCTAAATGTCTCAACATCTTGGCGCGTGATGCAGCGATCACAATCCAGGTCAAGTTTCTCGAGTCTGTCTATGCGGGACAGACGCTCCCCTTCGCAAAACTGGAGGAGTGCTTTGAAGAGAGAGAGATATCCGCCTCATCGCACTTCCCATCACCATTTAGATCTAGGGTAGTGAGGGGCTGTCTTAGCACCTCGTCACATGTTTCATAGATAACCCGGTCAGGACGACTCTCGTGTTCCTGAGCAACAGGCATGAGACCATTAAGAGAAATCAACATGAGGAAGATCGATACATATACCGATAGCGACATCCCACTCCACGCGTTGCTTCCTCTGCTGTCACTACAAGCGCTACGTCTCATTGACTTCCTCACATAGCTTCTCTTAAAGCTCCCAAAAAGGCGCTCCATCGTGCCATAAAGGTGTAGTGGTGTCTCTTCATTCGCTCATGAGCATCTCTTTGAGTCGCATGAGCCTTTGCCTCATCATTATGCTTACCAGCTAGAGGATCAGTGCTCGCAGGGGGACTTGCCAGAAGGTCACTAGTTTCTAGAGATGTCTCATGGTCTCTCTCGCTTTGTTCATGCTGGTCGATGGTTTGTGTGTGCAAATCCAGCGCGGACTCATGCTCCTCTAGCATCAGTCGAACATCTTTAAGCATAGCCTGAGCGTTCCGCACATCCGAGCGCCATTGAGCGGCGTCCTTCCGCCATGCTTCGTGTTCAGATGTCCATGTACGATGGTCCGCGCGCATCTCAGCATTAGTGGCATGTCCCATTTTTGCAAACCTCAGCTTTTACGATAATGGTCATAATCGTAGAGGAGCACGACCCCAAAGCGTATGTTCCGAATCATCATGAACTCCTGTGTCCAGAGATATTTTTAAATCAATAGGGTGGAGAGCCTCCAAAACGCGGTGCCCATGAGAACCGATCCCACGATTATGAATTCGAGGTAGCCTCGCGGAGCACTGCCCTCTTGCTCCTCCGAGTCGAGCTTCTTCGCCACTCGGATACCAATGTCCTCCAGCAGTCTTTTGCGCCGGTAGGGACGGATACGGATTTCTGCGGTTCCCAGGCGTTCTCTGAATCTAACTCTTAGTTTGGCGAAAGGATCCAGAACAACGTAGGTGGGGCCATTTTCCTTGAACGAAAACGAAAGCTGAACAAGGGATTCTCGTACCGCCGCATGTACCGCTTCGGCGCTCGTCCCTATAACAGTTATCACCGGCGCTATAAGTGGCCGGACTGTCTCAAACCCAATATCCCCAAGCAGTATGAGCCCTACGAGCTGGGTCCCTAAAGGCCCTAAGGCTGCCTCAACGTGATTGAGGAATAGAATCCACGCCACTAAAAGATACAGGCTTGGCCGATTCAGTGTGAACGGCATCGGATAGACAAGGGCACTACCTGTAATGACACCAACCACCCCTACAATAAGGTGATAAAATCCGATGGTAGAGATAGAGAATAGAAGGAATAAATCCCAAAAGCTCATCGACGAAGTCTATCGAAATAGCCCAGAGACACTATGACGGCGCATACCCCCGAGAGTTTGTAAGTGACAAAACAAGCTCCCCTGCGAGACACCAAGACGCCCAGCCTTACAGCAACCGTCGCAAACGTTGATCAAAGTGGGATGGTTGTAGACGCGGCATACGCCCACCATGCGGTCCATTGCCCCAATTTAACACCCTGAATTAAAGGAACATTACCGCAAATTAAGAGGCCGCTTTGCGTAGCTGGTGACATTTGTGCACACTTACCTTAGAAGAGAGATCTGACCTTCATAAGGTTATCATTGGGGCCCGGGAAGAGCGGGGGCCTCGCAAACGCGAAGCGCTTCCTCGAGAAGTATAGCCTGATAGCTATAGTCGAGGAGGTCGTAAAACGGTGCGCCCACTCCCTCTGGGAGAAGCTACGCACATAGCCTCTCTGAGACGAAGATCCGTGCGTGCGAGCGCAGAGGCTCTTTCCGACCGTGAACAGAGAAGAGCTTGCGCATGGTTTTGAATAGGCTTTTATGAAGAGTCTCTCCTCAAGACCGGAATAGAACACTACGCGTAGATCAACCCACGGAACTTCCCATGAAAGCTACTATTCCCTCTCTCGCAGCGACGATAGCCCTCGCATCGAGTGGCTGCAAAGATAACTCAGCTCAAGAACAGAAGGACCTCGCTCGAGATCCCTCGAATAATACGCCCGCCGCCATCACCCTACCTCCGACCGCAGTGCGAGGTTCCGACCCTCGTGCTTCCGCCGCCCTGAAGGCCGTTCAACGAACGGCTCTTGAGATTGAGGCGATCGCTCAACAGCAGGAGACCTCTTTTTTGAAAACTGGCGAGTGGATTCCGGCTGGGAAGGAGACGGACTACGAGAACCGGCTTTTAAACGCTATCAGCCAAGACCTGCGAAACGTGCCCTATGTCGAATCACCCGGCGCCGCCGATAAGCTGTTCGAGACGGTTAATCGCGCGGGCTATCACCTCTACCTCAGTGGCACGATTCTCGACGACAAGCCCTATATGACCGTCGTGCTGTACGCTCTCGGCGCCCCCAAACAGAGCCATGATTTCGATACGGTTAAGAGGCTGCTCAACTTTAACGACAGCGCGTCCTCTATGCGAGAGCTGATCAAACTTGTCGCCACCCCCCACGGAGACGAGCTCTATGGATCCGTGTCAAAAACCGGTGATGTTCTCGTCTCACCGTGGGGAATCTCTAATGATCTCTTCGCGGAACACCGCAACCCAAAGGCCGTCTTCCAAGCCGTGCTCGCCAATGAGGTCGGACATCTTAAGTTGTTCCAAGCGCGCGCGCGGGGAACGCTCTCGGTGAGTGAGCACTCACTCGATGAGGCCTACTCGGATTATTGCACCTTCCTGATTACCCCTGAGACCGAGACCGTATTCGCCCTCTTCGATGTCCTCGCCGCCACAAGCCCGCGATACGCAACTTCACAATCGTACGCTCGGGTCGGTTTAGAGAATTTCGGAAGACAACATGTTCCAGGATTTAAGGGGCTCAAAGATGAGGGTTCAATGAA
>JAULVA010000239.1:0-3450 GCA_032111275.1 Bdellovibrionota bacterium | reverse complement strand
CCGACACACCCGTTAGCTGCAGACTTCCCGGCAAATCGGTCGGCTACCCACGGTAGGTAGAGAGGCTGCGCTACTCCTGGAGTACTAAAGTGTGTCTGTTCGCCGGGCAACTGCACCCGCGCGACGTTGGCTCCCATCTTACACATCCGCTCGCGGTAGAGCTTACCCATAATTGGTGGAACGGTTACGTCCTTGCGGCCGAAGTACACGATCACGGGAGCGATCGCTTTTTCTTTTGTTCCACTTCCAACGATCAGAGCATCTGCCCACGCCTTCGCGTTCGTAGGATCACTCTTCATAAGGGAAGCGAAATCATCGCCAAAGGTGTAGTGCAAGGTGTCAGCGGCAACGTGCATACATTTGTTAGACATAACTTCATTCACTACCTTGGCTCCCTCATCCGTAAAGAGATCTCCCATCTGAAGCTTATCTGAGAAGGCCGCCTGGGTTGCCCACAGGCTCATCGTGAGGTGGGCAAAGTCAAAAACATTACTTGAGAAATTTTTAGAAACACCTTCGAGCAAAGATTATTGTTTGAAATAGGGCCCTCTTTGCTAGATTCCTCACCGAGCATCCTCTCTGAAAGACTAAGTGGATTTCCGCGCTACGCACAGGGCGCTCAGCGAAATACCGCACGATACCTTCCCTCGATACCACTCAAGCTTTTTTGGAACCAGTCTCGTTTTGCCTGACCCTTTCGATCAGGTTAGATTAAGGTTCCAAGGACTTACGGCGATGCGGACGATGCACCCTCAACAGCGTCCTCAATACTGTCGAGGAGGTCTCTCCCGCTGGCAAAACGCCCAATCGCCTCCATGTCAGGGGAGAATGAAGGAGCGTCAAGAGTTCCGGATACCGTAAGTGGGATAGCTACTCTTCCCTCCCGCGCTAGGAAGCTTCCCAGTGGCTCTATCCCAAAACCCAACATGCGGAAGGTTTCTTCCAAGTATACGAGAGAGACGTTACCACTCAGCGCTGAGTCCAAGCCCGCCTTAAGGCCCCCCTCAACGGTCAGGTTGCTGAACTGAAGCCGAAGGTCGGGCATTGAAAGGGCGCGGTCGCCGATCACCAAGGACGAGGAGAATCCACCGTCCAGCAGGGGTTCTAGCGCCTTTGAGGGCGTTATCTTCGGCCCGACGAATGGGATGGACGTGATCGCCCCTTGTGCGAGCTCCTGCACGTCCACCGTAGTAAACACGACATCTGAGAGGCGCACCGATCCGGTACCCTGTGCGGTACCTGGGATATCAGCGCTCTCAGCCGCTATCGATGCTGTGAGCAGTTCAGCGCTCCCCTGTATGGGGGAATCTTCGCGCTGGGCAACAGCGCGGTAGAGGCTCGCCAGTGCTATGTTTGAGCCACGCAGAGTGGCATCCATCGGACCCTTCTTGTGGCGACCTAAGGTTAGCGTGGCCGCGAGCGAACCTCCTCCAACGGAAAATGAGGTGTTTGAAATCTTGTAATCATCATGGGTCATGGCGAAGAACGTTGCCCCCCGTAGAGGCTCGCCCAAAGAGGATGTTGATAGATTGTCGGAGGAAAACGTCTTTAGTTTCGAGGCGACTGACATCTGTATCGTGCCACCAGTATCACTTAGTTTTTTGTCCAAGACAGACATCTCGCCGCCCGCGATCGTCACAGGCCCGGTCACCGAATAGCCACCGACCTCCGGTATGGTGATCGTCAGCGGCGCGGACACGGTGGCCACCGATGTAATCACGATGTTCGGGTTCCGCAGGTAGATGCTTGAGGCGTCAAGGACAAGGCGCACCGCCACATCGCCGCCCGATGAGATCTCTCCAGAGATGCTGTCGAGCTTAGCTGACGCGCGCTCAATCGTAGTGTCCTCGTCAGCAAATCCAAAATTAGAAACCTCGAGGCCTCCTGTCACAGCGAGCGATGTTGCATTATCTACTGTCAGATCTCCCCGCACCGCGTCGACTGTGTACGTGTCTCGGTCATCTCGGCAATGGAAGCCACGCACCAGCACGGATGAAGACACGAGCTGCCGCGAGGCGCCTGAGAGTCGGGATTTTATACCCACGAGCGAAACCTCTTCGGCTGACATCGATCCTCCGAGAGAGGCCTTGGTGAGGCGGACATCTCCCGAAATATCGAAGTTCTCCCCCGAAGCATCTACATCAAGCCGAAAAGCGGCCTCTCCCTTAATGCTCGGCAGGCCTGAGAGAAAGATCCCTTCATCCTGAGCTAACGTAATTCGCTCTGCGCGGATCGAGCCTCTTCCGGTTTTACGAACGCCATCGTAGCTTCCCGAGACCGCGACAGACTGTCCGCCGAGAGAAACAGCGCTTGAAGGAAGGGAGAAGGCGGATCGCGCTGGATTAAGGGAGGCGTTGTCCGCTTCCAGCGCAAAAGGGACCTCATCGAGGGAACCCTTCAGGCTGAGCGTAGGCAAGGACACAAGCCCCTTGCTTATAGCCAATGAAGCCCGCAGATCATCGACCTCAACGGTATGCCGCGCGTGCGCTCCAAAGAGCGTGAGATGCCCCGATAGTAATCTCAGGTCATCTAGGTTAGTTGAAACCGAGAGACTCGTTGAAGGAATTGCGGCAGCTGGGGATGAAGCTGCGCTGCCGCTCGGAACATCACAGCGCTCTCCAGCCTCGGTAACCAAGGAGGCGCTGCCCTCATTAATCCCCAGGGCACCATCGAGAGCCTCTACCTCAACCCGTCGGATCTCTAAGCGCTTCTGGAGCAGCGGCAGCAACTCGACCCGGACGGACACGCTTCCTAGCCTCCACGTCGAGCAGCCGGCGATGGATGTAGCGATTCCATCCTCAAGCCGAACCCCGATAAACGGAAGCAGCTTAAGGGACGCCGACGCAAAGGTTATCTGGTAGCCGGTAGCGTCTGAAAGCGCGCGTTCAAAGTGGGCTTTGAGGAGCGCAAGAAGCTTGCCGCGGAAGGTGACACCTAATGCTAGCGCCAAGACAACAATCAGAAGAGCCGAGATAAGGAGCCGTCGAAGCTTCATGGTGCATGAAATCAGCTAGCAAGGCCGCCCCGGACTGGCGACCCTTCGGACAGGACGATAGCGAGAGCCGTTCAACGTGAACGGCACGGGAAAATTCTGGCAATGGTTCGCGCTCCCGTCAAACAGGGACGCGCTATTACTCCCCCTGTCAGCCATGACTTTCCCAGTTTCTGAGGCACAGGCTCCCCCATCTCAAGCTGCGCGGCCACATACGCACGTCGAAAGTGCCAGGAGGCAACGTCACTTACTCCGGGGCGCGAAGAAGAAAAGGCTGAAAGTCATGACTGACTCTGATTTCTACTTTGGAACTCAGATGGTTTTCCTACTAACGGCATAACGTCTCGGTGAAAAGTGTTGCACCACATACCGCCCCAGTCAAACCAGCTTCTTAGCGGTGGTGCGACATCTTCTCGACCGCATGGTTATGCCCGGCTTGAAGTTAACGCTTGCCGTTA